>MEKR01000160.1 GCA_001767035.1 Acidobacteria bacterium RIFCSPLOWO2_02_FULL_61_28 | reverse complement strand
TGCGGCGGGAACGCGCGGCCGCCGCGGATATTGAGCAGAAACGGCTCAATGTCCTCGAGCGAGTTCGGGCCGCCGTGCGCGAGCAGCAGCACGCCGGTGAGCGGCGAGGCGGGTTTGTCGGTCAGCATGACAGTCAGGAAGCTCTTCGTTCAAAAGCTACAAGCAGGTTCCCGTTTCGCTGGCTGTGCCCTTTTCTCTAGCCCCGGTCCCGCTTAGCGGGACCGGGGTTCGCAGCGATTTTTACTTACGGGCCGTTTTAACGGCCTTCCGTCTTTTCGGCTTCAGCCCGTGCAAAGCCCCGGAGGGCCGCAAGATTCTAGCCCCGGGCGTAAGCCCGGGGAACGAGATTCCGGAAGGAACGAAAGCCCCGGAGGGGCGAAAGACAGTCCGTGTTGGGGTGGAATCGAAAACCATATTCTTTCGCCCCTACGGGGCTTGTCTCGTTTCCCTCTGTTTACCCACGGCTTGCGCCGTGGGCTACATTCTACCGCCCCTTCCGGGGCTGTCCTTCCCCGGAATCTCATGAATAATCCAGCGTGAACGCCTGGGCTAGGGAAAAATTCCCCTCGTTCATGAATAATCCAGATAAAGTCGGGCCCTGGCGGCACTGGCATGAACATCACCTTCCTGATGCGAAACTCCGTAGTACAGCGCGCGGGCTTCTCCTACGGCGTCTCCGGTCGAAACTGCCGCACGATCTCCACGACCGCCTGGACGTTCTCGACCGGCGTTTCCGGAAGAATGCCGTGACCCAGGTTGAAAATATGGCCGGGGCGGCCCGCGACGGAGCGCAGAATCTGTTCGACGCGCGCGCGGATCATCTCGCGCGGCCCAAACAACACGACCGGGTCGAGATTCCCCTGCACGGCCACATCATATCCCACGCGCCGCCAGGCCTCGCCGAGCGCGATGCGCCAGTCTACGCCGATCACGTCGCCGCCGGCTTCGCGCATCAGTTCGAGCAGCGTGGCCGTCCCGGTTCCAAAGTGAATGATGGGAACCCCGGCGGGCGCTACGGCGCGGATCAGCTCGCGCGAGTAGGGCAGAACATACGTCCGGTAATCCTCGGGGTTCAAGCAGCCGACCCAGCTATCGAAAATTTGCACCGCGCCCGCGCCCGCCTCCGCCTGGCTTCGCAGGTACGCGCCGAGGACGGGCACAAGTTTCTGCATCAGCGCCTGCCAGAGTTCCGGGCTTTGATACATCATGCGCTTGGTGTGGACGAAGTTGCGGCTGCCGCTGCCCTCAATCATGTAGCTCGCCACCGTGAAGGGCGCGCCGCAGAAGCCGATCACCGGCAGCGAACCATTGAGTTCCCGGCAGACGATGCGGATAGCCTCGGCGACGTAGGAAAGCTCGCCATCTTGGACAGCGCCCAGCTTGCGCACGTCTTCGGCGGCGCGAATCGGCGGCGAGAGTACAGGCCCTTCACCCTCCGCGAATTCGAGTTTCATGCCCATGGCCTGGGCCGGCAGCAGCAGGTCGGCGAAGATGATCGCGGCGTCCACGCCGAGTTTTTTCAATGGCTGGAGCGTAATGGCGGCCGCCAGCTCCGGCGTCCGGCACAGTTCGAGCAGCGAGTGGCGGGCGCGCAGCTCGCGGTATTCCTGCATGTAGCGGCCCGCCTGCCGCATGAACCAGACCGGGGTTCGCGGCACAGGCTCGCGCCGGCACGCCCGCAGAAACAGATCGCAACCGTCGGCTGAATTCATGGGAGACAATGGCAAACTTCCTTCCGCTTCAATCGTAACACGAGAGTAGAAGGAGTCAGGAGTCAGGAGTCAGGAGCCAGAAGACAGGATAATCCGAGCCGCGACTGCAAGGGAGCGGTAGCCACGGCACGTCTTGTGTGCCGTGGGCTTTTATCGGAACGAACCCACGGCAGGAAGAACATGCCGTGGCTACCACTAACCTAACCCGGACGAGCTTTCAGAAAAACAGGAAATCCCAAATCCTAAGCTCTAAATCCTAAACAAATTCCAAAGTCAAAATTTCAAATTCAAAGATTCAAGATTCCAAGAATACTCCTTCGGAGCACTCTGTTTTGGAAATCGTGTGGTTTGGAATTTAGAGATTTGGTCATTAGGATTTGTTTATTGCGTTTCACGGTTGCTGTATAGCGCGCTTGCCGCCGATGACGTCATTCTGAGGGCCCCGGCTCGCCGGGGACCGAAGAATCTGCTTTTCTTGCTGGGGATCGAAATCCAACGGAAAAGCAGATTCTTCGCTGCGCTCAGAATGACAGCATCCCGTTTTGTTATACAGCAACCCTGAAGATGGTTGAGAGTTTAGGATTTGGGATTTGCTTCCTGTTTGGGATTTAGAATTTGCTCTATCATGTCTGTTATGGAAACGGAAACCAGAGGGCTGGAAGGGCTGCGGGTGCTGTCGCTGGAAAGCCGCCGCGCCGAGCCGATGGCGGCGTTGATTTCGAGCCACGGGGGCACGCCGGTCAGCGCCCCTTCCATGCGCGAAATTCCCATCGCAGAAAACACGGCGGCGCTGACTTTTGCCGAAAACCTGTTCGCAGGCCGCTTTGACGCGGTGATCTTCCTGACCGGAGTGGGCACGCGCATTCTGTTCGGGGCGGTCGAGGCCAAGCACCCGCGAGAACGGCTGGTCGAGGCGCTCGCGCAGGTGCTGGTCGTGGCGCGCGGGCCGAAGCCCGTGGCGGCCTTGCGCGAATTCGGCGTGCCCGTCGGCGTGATCGTGCCGGAGCCGAACACCTGGCGCGACATCTTGAAATCGCTCGACCAGCACCAGCCGCCGTTACCGCTCCAAGGCATGCGCATTGCGGTGCAGGAGTACGGCGTCTCGAACCGCGAGTTCATCGGGAGCCTGGAAGCGCGCGGGGCCGTGGTGACGCCGGTGCCGGCCTATCAGTGGGCGCTGCCGGAAGACGTCGCCCCGCTGCGGCGCGCCATTGAAGAGATTGTCCAGGGACGAATTGACGTGCTGCTCGTGACCAGCGCAACCCAAATCCACAACCTGATGCAGGTCGCCGCCGAGTCCGGCGTGGCGGAGCAGGTCCGCGAGGGGCTTCGGCGCGCGGTCATCGCCTCCATCGGTCCGATTGCGACCGAGGCCTTACAATCCTTTGGCCTCACGCCGGACTTCGAGCCGAGCCATCCCAAGATGGGCCAGTTGGTGTTTGAGGTGGCGGGCAAGGCGGGAGACCTCTTGCGAGCGAAGCGCGAATCCGAGCCGCGCGCGGAAGCAAGCGGGGAGCAGTGAATTTCAGTCTTCCGCGACGCTCTTGCTGAGATCAGCGAGCCGGCGAGCCAGCTCGCGCCGTAGCTTCACTGCACTGGCCGCTGCACTGGCTGCCAGATGGGTTTCCTGTTCCGTTAACTGCGTTCTCAACTTTTCTTGTGCCGAATCCGTCAGGGCTTGGATTCTTTGTTCCCAATCCCGTTGGCTTCGATTGGTTATGTCCAGGGCCGCTGCTTCCACTTGCCGCAACGCAGCCTCGACGGATTGGCGCAGACGGTCCTCGGTCTGTTCGGTGATGACTTCCAGCAGATGCTTCATAATTACTGCGGCCTGTTCGTTCAGTTGCTGCAGGGCTTCCCCTAAGCTTTGCTCCATTGCACTGCGCGCTTGTTCCAGAGTGACCGAGGGGATCGCAGGTTTGAGTTCTGTTGAAGCCAGGAGTTCCTCCACGAGTGCTCGGGCCGGATTCATTTCCGCCGCTGCCGTGCTTGCTTCCGGTTTGGTTCCCCCCTGCTGGGGGACTCTTTCGGCAGCACGCGGCGCCTGCATTTCATCCGTAAGTGGTACTCCCCAGAAGTCGCCCGTTTCATCTATCGCGATTCCGATTTCTTGCAGATTTCCCGTTCGATTTCCTACCCGTGCCACGGTTGCCGAAGACATCCGTTTCAGATGCGGGATCGCCATTTGCAGCCGGGCGCCGTGATTCACATCGTGCTCGGTCAGCGTCTTTGCGCCTGTTCGACTAATGTCCACCGTCCGCGTTTTTTCGACGAACGACTTTCCCGATTTATCCGGACACCGCAGCACAACTTCGACGGCCTGGGGTGTGCGCGGGGCCGCACGCTTTTCGGGGACCGGCGGTGGGGTGGCGGGTTTACTCATGGGCAATCGCCTCCGGGGCGAAACAGGATTCGGCAGCAATCGAATTCAGGAGTCCGTTGATGTCATCGTTTGTGGCGAGATTGCTCACGGCGGCTGGCAGGTCCGCCCTGGTTGCGAATGCTTGGATGAGCCTCTCGACGTCTCTTTCTTCCAGCATACGGCGGATTGTAGCACAGACCTCCGGCGCACTGCCTGCCCCCAGCGCAATCGAGGGGGAGAAGTCGCTGGCCGTCCGGCTTTTATCCGAGCCGCGCGCGCCAGCAAGCGGTAGCGGGAGGTCTTGATTCGAGTCGTGCTGAGACGGGGAACGGCGAGCGTGCGCTTCTGGACCTGCGACTTCACGGAAGAGTATATTCATATCAATGCCAGTTACCGGAGGCAGGAACGACATGTTGACAAACGCTATTTTCGACCTTCCTGATGGCTTTTCAGAGTCCCTCGAGACTTATTGCGACCAGGCCCGTGCTGCCATTGAAGCCAGAAAGCACCATGACCAGCGCAGAGCGCTGTTCATGAACTTTCTGCGCAAGACGTTTGGGATCGAGGTCGAGGACATCGAACTCGAAGATAAAGTCACGGGCGCGATTGCAAGGGGTCTCATTGACGCACTTTACCGGTACGTGATTTTCGAGTTCAAGACAAACTTGGAAGCAGAACGCCCGAAAGCTATCGAAGAGCTGAAGAAGTATTTCGAGACGAAGAAAGTCCCTGAGCAATACGTGGGTGTTGTGACCGATTGCCTAACATTCGAGGTTTACGACTATGACCCAAAGACAACCCAGCCCGAATTGGTCCGCCGGTTTCGACTAGAAGCCGAATCGCCGCATGCCGGCTACCTGGAATTGGACGAGTTGCTTAAGGTCGGAGCGAAAATTCCACCGTCCTCGGAAAATATCGTCAACCGCTTCGGCCCCCGGTGCATGACCTTCAACCGAAGCAGGCGGGCATTGCGTTCCGCCTTCGACGCGGTCAGGAATCTGCCGAGCGTAGCAACTAAGTTCCGGGAATGGAATTCGTTGCTGGCAAAGGTCTACGGGAGTTCTCCTGATGACGAAGACCTCTTCATCAAGCACACGTATCTGACAATGGTATCCAGGGCCATTGCGGCCACGGTGCTGTATCCCAAAGTGGCGCGCGACGTGAAGATGCGCCGGGGGCTGATGAACAGCGAGTTCTTTCGCAATCGGAATATTCAAAACCTGGCGGAGCCCGACTTTTTCTCCTGGGCGCTGGAAACCGAGGCTGAACGGACGTTCTTTGAGTTTTTCGGAAATCTGTTCAGGAGCCTGGGCGAATTCGAGTGGTCGAGACTAGATGAAGATCTGCTGAAGATGCTGTACCAAGAACTGGTTGATCCGCCGGACCGGCAACTGCTTGGCGAGTTTTACACACCGGACTGGCTGGCGGAATTGACGCTGGAAAAAATCCAATACACCGAGGGAACTTTGCTCGATCCTGCCTGCGGTTCAGGGACATTCCTGTTCTGCGCGATCCGGCGGCTTCGCGCCGGCGGGTTCAAGGGCAACAAATTGGTCCGAAAAGCGCTCGAATCCGTCATCGGGATTGACGTTCACCCCGTAGCCACCTTGATGGCAAAAGCCAACATACGCCTCGCAATGGCGGAGGAGGTTCAGCAATACCCCGATGAAATCACTTTGCGCGTTTATCTGGCCGATACCCTGATGAGCGGAGAGGATAAGGAAAAGCGAGCTTTGCGGGTTCAGGTGAGTGAGAAGGAGAATTTCTTCATCCCCTTAGAGAGCTTAGAGCGGGGACGCGATCTGGTTTACTTGGTGGACCGAATGGTGCAATTCGCACACCGAGGGGCTAGTTCGAAAGAGGCTGAAGCCAGCGCGAAAAAGGGATTTGCCAAGCTGCTGGACGATTATGGTTCTTACGAGTTGTTCCACTGGCAGGAAAACGTTGACCTGATGATGCGTGTGGTGAAAGATGGAAGGAACACGGTATGGGGTTTTATTCTTAAGAATGCCTACCGGCCCGCTTATTTGAGACAGCAGAAGGTGGATTTCGTGGTTGCGAATCCGCCCTGGCTATCATTGCGCGACATTCAGGACGCCGTGTACAAGGAGAAGGTTAAGTCCCTCGCTTTCCGTTACAAACTGCTGGAAAAGAAGGATAGAAAGCTCTTTACGCAACTGGACACGTCCACCGTTTTCTTTGCGCACTCCGAACAAGAGTTTTTGCGGGAAGGCGGAACGCTAGCATTTGTGATGCCGAAAAGCGTGATCCTTCCGGCCAAGCAGCATCTTGCGTTTCAGAAGACGGGGTTTACCGCGATTCATGATTTTGGGGAAGTGGATGGCCTGTTCAAAGTTCCGACCTGCGTGCTGATTAAAGGCGGCAACGTTTCACAGGAAAAGATTCCTATCACGCACTGGAGAGGGGACCTGCGGGGCTTGCGTAACTGGCCGTGGGAGAAGGCAAAGGCAATCCTCAAGTCGGAGGCGGACAAATGGTCGTTCCTGGCAGAAGGCGCCCCTCGTTCCCCCTATTACCCTCAAGTATTGCAGGGGGCGACACTTGTTCCCAGATGTCTTTGGTTTGTTGAGACCCCGCGGAATCAGCCCGTGAACGTGAGAGCGCCGTTCCTACGAACATCTAAGGCTGCAAGTCTAGGGGCCAAGGGTCCGTGGAAGGTAGAAGTAGATGGAAGGGTGGAAGCAGCTTTCCTATTTGGGACGGCTCTTGCCGAGGATTTGCTGCCCTTCGCGTTGCGTGGGTTGCGCCTGGTCGTGCTGCCATTGATGAAAAAGGACAGGAAGCTCGTTATGCTGAAGCCCGACGACATTCTTGCGGAGGGTGCACCACTCGCATCCAATTGGATTGAGAATGCCCAGAAGATATGGGATAGGCGGCGCAAGGAGAAGAATCAATCAATGTACGAGCGTCTTAATTACAACCGGCTCTTCACAAACCAAGACCCGCAGGCAAAATTCATCGTCTTGTACAACAAGTCGGGAACAAACATCGTGGCTGCTTACCTACCCTTGTCTGAGTGCAAGAAAAGTGGCGATCTTCCAATAGAAGGGTTTATAGCAGACCACGTTACCTATCGCTACTACGCTGACACAGAAGAGCACGCGCTCTATTTGGTGGGCGTTCTGAACAGCCATATGGTAAATGAGGCAATAAAACCCTATCAATCGCAAGGTTTGAAGGGAGAGCGCGACATTCACCGGCGTCCGTTCGAGGTGTGCCCGATTCCGCTGTTTGATCCCAACAACTCGTTGCACCGAAAGATCGCTGCCGTAGCCTCAGATGCTCGTGAAGAGGTGCTCAAGTGGCGGGTCAAGATCGAGGGCAATGCGGCGCAGGCGCGGCAGGCTGCGCGGAAGCTGCTGCAACCGGAACTCGGAAAACTGAACGAACTGGTGGCTGAGCTGCTGGGGAACGAAAGAGACGTTGGGGTCTCCTCGCGCAGGCGAGGCCATCGCCCCGCCAGCCTGTTCGGGAAGTGCGAAGACTGACTTGTCGCTCCGCCGGGGGCTGCGCGACGGCCTACGGTAGTGAGGTAGTCATTCGCGCACCAGCTTGTTGTCGCGGGCGTGATAGACCTCGCCCATCCCGCCGACACCGAGCAGCGCAAGGATTTCGTATTGGCCGAGCAGCGTGCCGGGTTTCAATGCCATAAGTTCCCCTCGAATGACAAGTATTCTATCCGCAGATTACACAGATTGCGCAGATTTTTTGGATGGTCTGGGAAAAGCAGGGAATGGGGAGTAGGGAGTAGGGAGTAGGGAGTAGGGAATGGTTCTGCTTCTATCTGTTCCCTATTCCCTATTCCCCATTCCCTACAAGCGCAGGGTTTCCGGCTCGGAGGGTTTGACTTCCTTCTGCTGTTCTTCGTTTTCTTTCTGCTGCTCGAAGACCTGTTCGTTGACGAAAATCTTGGCGCCGTAGCGGAGGCCGATGGCCATGGCGTCGCTGGGGCGCGCGTCAAAGACTTGCGTCTCCGAGCCTTTTTCGAGCGTGAGGTCCGCCAGGAACGTTCCCCGCGCGAGGTCGCGGATCAGCACCTTCTGGACCGTCCAGCCGTTGCGGTCGAGAACGGATTTGAACAGATCGTGGGTCATGGGGCGCTGCGTCCGCTGGCGGCGCATGGCGCGCATGATGGATTCGCCTTCCGTAAAGCCGATCAGCATGTGAATGCTCTCCTTGGAGCTGACCGAGCGGAGCGTGATGTTGACTCCGGACGGAGTGGGTTCCAGTTCGAGGATGCGGACCTCCACAGCCCCGTTCCTCTGCTGGCCCGCCAGCGGCAGGCAGAGGATCGCAAACGCAGCAAACAAAAACGAGGCGGTTCGATTCATGGCGCCTTCCTTCCCGGCTCGCTCCGAGAGAGTTCAACAGCGAGCGGCATCGGTATGTTGTTCGTGCCTGGGCAAGTCCCCCGTTGCGGGACTCGCGCGAGCGGGGAGCAGGGTCATCGCAACCCCACGATGCGGCCAGCACCGAGGCCCCGTTTCCCTCGACGGACGCGACACAGAATCTCGGTGAACGGTTGCCCCCAGCCAAATGCAAGTGTATTGTACCGCGAGTGTTTGACCGGCGAAAGCGGAAAATCGTCCCCCGCAATCGGGGAGCTTCCTCGGAAGTAGGAAAGAAGTACTATTGACCCGGCCTCTGCCAGTGCTAAGATTGTGCAGTCCTCATACCGGAACTTTCCCCCCGGACGCGGGTTAGAAAATGGCGTAAGGGGCGAAACGGGGAGATCGGCATTGCGGGGTCCAATGACAAAGCGGAATAGGGGGTGGACGTTTCTCATTGGAGTTATAGGACTAGTATTCCTGGGACTACTCTTCGCTTTGCCGGATTTTTTCCGAGGGGGTTTGCTCCAGGCCCAGGAGGAATCCAGCCCAGCCGAGAAAACCGAGGGAACCGAATGCACTTATTTCACCAACTTCCCGCAATACTCGGCGCACGGGCCCGCCTTGCTCGAGCGATTCCTTCCCTCCGAAGACACGTACTTGCCATCGAGCGACATCGGCTTCCGGACCCAGGCCGTCGCGAGGAGTCTGCCAGCCGTTCCGGATGGCCCTCCCGCCTGGTCGCCGACCTGGGCCGATGAGCGATTGACCTGGGTTGACCACTACATCTTTTCCGCCCTCC
This sequence comes from Acidobacteria bacterium RIFCSPLOWO2_02_FULL_61_28, assembly GCA_001767035.1. GTDB lineage: Bacteria > Acidobacteriota > Terriglobia > 2-12-FULL-54-10 > 2-12-FULL-54-10 > 2-02-FULL-61-28. Next base: position 3,855 of record MEKR01000160.1, on the reverse strand, counting down.
GCGCCAAGGGAATCGCGCCGGCCAATCTCACCAACGATGCGGAATTTTTGCGGCGCATTACGCTGGACCTGACCGGCCGGATTCCTTCCACGGACGAGGTCACGGCGTTTCTGGCCGGCCGCGATCCGCAGAAGCGTACCCATGCCATTGATCGTCTGCTCGACTCGCCGGAGTGGGTGGACCGCTGGACCTTCTGGTTCGGCGACCTCTTGAAGAACAACGTCCGCTCGACTCAAGTGGTGCGGTACAACGAAGGCCGCAACGCCTTCAATCAATTCATCCGGGAATCGCTGACCGAAAACAAGCCCTATAACCAGTTCGTCGCCGAGCTGATTACGGCTTCCGGGGACAGCTTTGAAACCGGCGCCGTCAACTTCAACGTGGGCGGCCGCATGACCATGGGGCCGGTGCAGGACACCTATGACAAGCAGTGGGTACAGGTCGCCACGACCTTCCTGGGGCTCAAGAATTTTGATTGCCTGCTCTGCCACAACGGGGCCGGACACCTCAACGCGGTCAACCTGTGGGGTTCGCAAGTGACCCGCGCCCAGGCGTGGGGCCTGGCTGCCTTTTTCACTCGAAGCCGGATTACCCGCTACACCCGGCAGCCGAATAACAGCTACGTCCTGCAAGACGTCAGCGCCGGCGCGTACAACTTGAACACGAATTCCGGAAATCGGCCGGTCCGCGAGCCGGCAGCGGGACAGAGCCGCACGGTCACGCCCACGTATCTGTTCAGCGGCCGCCGGGCCGGGAACTCGGAGAATTACCGCCAGGTGCTGGCTCAGGAAGTGACGTCGGATTTCCAGTTTGCGCGCGCCACCGTGAACTATATTTGGGCGCACTTCTTCGGCGTAGGAATCGTGGACCCGCCGGATGCGTTCGATTTGGCGCGCTTGGACCCGAAGAAGCCGCCGCCGGAGCCGTGGACGATTCAGCCCTCGCATCCGGAACTGCTCGACGAACTGGCCCGCTTCTTTATTGCGCAAAATTATAACCTCAAGGCGTTGATGCGCGAGATCAGCAACTCGCGCTCCTACCAGCTCTCCTCCCGCTATGAAGGGAAATGGAGCCCGACGTATACGCGATTGCTGGCGCGCCATCTCGTCCGGAGACTGGATTCCGAGGAGCTCCACGACGCCTTGGTCGAATCGAGCGGCGTCCCGAACAACATGCGGATCGCGGGATTCGCCGACCCGATCCCGTGGGCCATGCAGCTTCCCGATACGCAAACGCCCGGCGGGGCGGTCGGCGCTTTCTTGAACACCTTCTTGCGGGGAGACCGCGACGAAAACCCGCGCCGCAAAGACCTCTCCGTGGCGCAGTCCCTGGACTTGATGAATGATCCGTTTGTGATCCAGAGGGTCCGGGCTTCCACGGCCACCGGTTTGCTGGCGCGGCTGTTGGCGACTCCACTGAGTAACTCGGATTTGGTCGAGGCGCTGTACCTGAATGTTCTTTCCCGCCACCCGACCGCCGAGGAGAAGCTGAAGGCCATAACCCTGTTGCAGACCGGGACCCGGCGCACGCAGGCGGAGGACCTGCTGTGGTCGCTCTATAACAAAGTGGATTTTATTTTCAATTACTGAGTGGTTGCGCCGGCGCCGCCGGCCAAGTGGGCAGCATGAGTGAACTGGCGAATCCGCAATTTGAGCGCTTGCTGAAAAAGCATCCGCATCCCCACCGGCCTTTCTGGGAGCGCCCCGCGCTTTCCCGGCGAGGGTTCTTCCAAGTGCTGGGGACGGGGATCAGCGGGTACGCGCTGTTTCAGGTGGCCCGCCCGCTGCGGCTGCTGGCGGAGTTGCCGGTCGTCCCGATCAGCAAGGCCAGGAACTGCATCTTCATCCTCTTATCCGGCGCGCCCTCGCACACCGATACGTTCGACCTGAAAGAAGGTTCCTGGACGCCCGCGAGCTTCAATCCCACGAGCTTCGGAGACATTCGTTTCCCGCAAGGTCTGATGCCGAACCTCGCCGAGCGGCTGGGCGAGCTCGTGCTGGTGCGTTCCGTGCGGGCCTGGGCGCTGGTGCATTCGCTCTCGCAAACGTGGATTCAGATCGGGCGAAACCCCGCTTCGGCTCTCGGCAGCATCGCGCCGCATATCGGAAGCATCGTGGCGCTGGAAAAGGCAACGGAGCGAACCGCCCAGGACCTCCTCCCGGGGTTCATTTCGCTCAATGCCGGCGGAAGTCAAGTCGGCGCCGGATACCTTCCAGTGACCTATGCTCCGTTCCAGGTGCAGCCGTCGGCTGGCGGTTTGCGCAACACCACACACCCGGACGGCAGGACCCGTTGGGAGGGGCGGTTGCGGGTGCTGCATTCCTTGGATGATCCGCTGCGGAAAAACTCTCCGTTCGGTCAGTCATCGACGGATCTGGACAACTTCTATCAGGCGGCCGGCCAGCTCATGTACAACGACCGGGTCCAGAGCGCATTCTCCATGACGACCGAGGAACGCCAGACCTTCGGGAACACCGGCTTCGGCGATGCCTGCCTGATTGCCAACAAGGTTCTGCGGGCGGATTTGGGGACCCGCTTTATCCAGATCACTCTGGGAGGATGGGACCACCACGCGAACATCTACGCGGCGGCGTCGCTGCCACGGATGGCGGGGCAATTGGACGTTGGGTTGGCCGCGCTGCTCGACGGGTTGCGGGGAAGCTCGCTTCTCGATCAGACCCTGGTCGTCGTCGCCGGAGAGTTCGGCCGGACCGTGGGACCGCCCAACAACCAGCAGGGGCGGGATCATTTTCTCCAACAGACTGTGGTCTTTGCCGGCGCGGGCGTGCATGGCGGCAGGGCGATTGGCGCTACGGACGAGCGCGGGGCGGGGATTGTGGACCCGGGTTGGAGCCGCGGCCGCGAGATCAAGAGCGAAGACCTCGAGGCCACCGTCTACTCGGCGCTCGGAATCAACTGGACCATCACCCGCCGCGACGATCCGTTCAACCGGGGCTTCGAATACGTCCCCTACGCGGACCAGGATATCTACGGACCCATCCAAGAGCTTTGGCAGTAACCCACTGGCAAGTGGAACCGTATTCCCCGTTGCAGCCCGGTAGCGGGCTACTTGCCTCACAAAGCGGCGGTCGCTTCCAGTTCGACTTTGGCTCCCTCATCGAAGAAGTCTTTCACTTCGATGGCTGTCATGGCAGGAAAATGACGGCCCATCTGGCGGCGATAGGCTTCGCCCAACCGTTTCAGGTCGGCCTGATACTCCCGGCGGTCCCGAAAATAGACCGTCAGCCGGACGAGGTTCTCGGGCTTGCCTCCCGCGGCGCGCAAGGCCGTCACGACATTGGCCAACGCCTGTTCAAATTGGGCCACGAAATCCGAACTGACCAGCGTTCCGGTCTCGTCCCAACCCACCTGGCCGGAGATGAAAAGCAAGCTGCCGGTTTGCACTTTGACGGCATGGCTGTAGCCGGGATGTTTGCCCAACTCCGGCGGATTGATTAGTTCGAGCTGATGATTCATTTCTCCCCCTCAGAAACTACCGCTCAATCGAAGGCATTCGGCTTTGTTCTCGTCCTTTTCCCTAGCCCAGGTGTTCACGCCTGGGTTGGAGGTAACCAGGATTTTTTGCAGCCCCCTGCAAGGGGGCTTACCGCCCTTTTCTGCTTCAGCCCTTCTGCCGGTCCCTCCTGCGGGATAAAGAGAAGCCCGCTGAAGCGGGCTGCGGCCCTCCCTCTTAACGCACCGCACACCCAGCACTGAAGTGCTGGGCTAGAGAAAAAGGGGCCTTCCTTCATGAATAATCCAGGTAAAGTCATTCCCTGACTGTCTGCATTTCCTCTACGCCAATGCCGAAAATCCCTTAATCGGGTGAGCGCAGAATGTTTCTCAACCGGACTT
>MEKR01000159.1 GCA_001767035.1 Acidobacteria bacterium RIFCSPLOWO2_02_FULL_61_28 | reverse complement strand
ATTTCAGCGCCTCCCAGCCCTTGCTCACCCTGATCCAGGAACTCAAGAAGCATGCAGGCGTGCACTATGTCCACGTCCGGCGAGGCGGCGATTCGATGGTTATCCAAAACCGATCCGTAGGCTGATCGATTCTGCTGCTGACGAGCAGAGTATTTCACGGGAGCGAGCTTGCCATGGATACACGTTTTATTGACACGACGTTTCGCGACGGATCGCAGAGCTTGTGGGCCTTGGGCCTGCGGGCCGGCATGATGGAGGCGGTCGCGGAGGAGGTGGGCCGGGCCGGCTTCGCAGCCGTCGAGGTTCCGGTCGGCGGCGTTTTCTTCAAGAAGATTGTCCGTGACCTGAGAGAAGACCCCTGGGAAATGGCACGGATGGTGGCGAGGAAAATGCCCGATACGGTGAAGTCCTGCATGGCCGGCGGCACCCTCACTCCCCTTGGAGCGCCGTCGCCCAGGGCGCTTGCCAAGCTTTTTTATGAACGCGTCGTTGCGAACCGGGCACTGAACCGGGGTTCGATGTTCGCGAACACCTATGGCCAGATGGAATTCGAGTTTCCCTGGACCATCCCGATGTTCAGGGAATTGGGGTTGCAGATCGCCATCATCCTCTCCTACAGCATTTCCCCCCGCCACACCGACGAGTACTACGCGCAGAAGACGCGCGAGATCCTCGCATTCAAGCCCGACGTGGTCTACCTCGAGGACCAGTGCGGGATTCTGACCCTGGATCGCGCGCGGACCCTGCTTCCGGCCATCGTGCAGAATGCGAACGGGTTACCGGTGGAACTGCACTCGCACTGCACGACGGGGCTGGCGCCGCTGGTCTATCTGGAGGCGTTGCAGCTGGGTATCCGGACGCTGCACACGGCCATCCCGCCGCTGGCAGACGGCCCCTCCCTGCCGTCGGTATTCAGCATGGCCCGTAATGCCAGGCTCATGGGATTTTCAACCGGGGTCGACGAAAAGATTCTCCGCTCGGTCTCGGAGCGGCTCACGGCGATCGCGAAACAGGACAAGCTGCCGATCGGCGCTCCGCTGGAATACGACTGCGCGCAATACGTCCATCAGATGCCCGGCGGCGTGATCTCGAATCTCAGGCACCAGCTGGCAGGCCTTCGCCTCCAGCACCGGCTAGATGAAGTGCTGGAAGAATCGGTGCAGGTTCGCAAGGATTTCGGCTACCCGATCATGGTCACACCGCATTCACAGTTCGTGGGCACCCAGGCCGCCATCAACGTCGCCACGGGAGAAAGATACAGGCACGTCATCGACGAACTGATCCTGTTCGCGCAAGGGGTATACGGAGAAGATTCGGGCTGCACCTGGATGGACCAGAATCTGAAGGACAGGCTGCTGGGCGCGCAAAGGGCGAAAGACATAGCGCTGGCGGCGCAGCGAGGAAGAGACGTTACTCTGAAGGAGATTCGGGACAAACTCGGCGGACCCGGCGTCTCGGATGAGGAACTCCTGCTTCGCTACCTCATGAAGGGCGAGGAAGAGATCAGGGCGATGCGCGCCGCCGGCCCGCCCAAGCAGTATTTCAGCACCGCCATGCCCTTGTTGACCCTGATTCAGGAACTCGACAAGCACAAGCAGGTGCGCTACATCCAGGTCCAGCGGGGCAGTGATTCGCTGGTGATCCAAAACCAGTCTTCGGGCTGATCGGGATGGCGATGGCATTGGTAATCCGGTGGGTGAAGCAAGTGGGTACGCGGTAAATATTTTTTTCGCGCCCTATCCGATCTGGAATCAGACGACCGCGGAGCTGCCGGCCCGGGCCGACAACTCGATCGATGCCATCCTGCCGTTGAATTGCGCACCAAAATATGATCCGTTAGACTGAACCTGTCTCGAAGCTCGGGCGCGGCTCATTGCGCGCCGACGAGTGTGTCGCCGCCCCTGAAAACTATCGTCGTATTACCGGGACGACGGGTGTCACCGACAGGCTGAAAATTCGGATATGAGGTTTGAAAACCCATGGCTCACAGGTTCAAACAGGAGGAATTCCCGTGAAAATCAATACAATTGCGGCAATGGCCATCGCGGTGCTGGCAGCGGTTGCGCACGCGGCGGCGCTCGCACAGGCGAACTGGCCCACGAAACCGGTCCGGCTGATCGTCGCGGCAGCACCGGGCGGCGGCACCGACGTGGTCGGCCGGCTGATCTCGCAGCGGCTGACCGAGCGGTTCGGTCAGCCGTTCGTGGTCGAGAACCGCGGCGGCGGCGGCGGGAGCGTCGCGGCCGATGCCGTTGCCAAGTCCCCCGCCGACGGCTACACGCTGCTGATGACCAACGACCAGTTTACGGTGGGAGCGAGCTTCGCCAAGGTGGGCTACGACGTGCTGAAGGATTTCGCGCCGGTCGGCCTGGTGGGGCGAACCGCGATCGTGCTGGGTGTCAACCCGGGCATTCCCGTCCACACCGTGAGCGAACTGGTGTCGCTGGTGCGGTCCAATCCCGGGAAGTATTCGTTCTCCTCCTGCGGCAACGGTACCCCGCTGCATCTCGCGGGCGAACTGCTCAATCTGAGCGCGCGGATCGATCTCGTGCACGTGCCCTACCGGGGCTGCGCGCCGGCGCTGGTGGACGCGGTGTCGGGCCAGGTGCCGATATTCTTCAACATGATCGGGAATTCGGTGCCCTTCGAGAAAAGCGGCAAGGTGCGCCTGCTTGCGGTGGCATCCTCGCAGCGGCTTCCCGGGCAACCGCAACTGCCGACCATCGCCGAATCGGGCTTTCCCGGCTACGAAGCCTATCCCTGGTACGGTGTCCTGGCGCCGGCGGGCACGCCGCGCGAAGTCATCGCAAGGCTCAACGCCGAAGTCACCGCCGCCGTAGGTACACCGGAACTCGGCGAGAAGCTCCGGTCCATGTATTTCGACCGGATCACGGCGACGCCCGAGGCATTTGCCGATATTCTGCGTGGCGACCTAGCGCGTTGGGGACGCGTTGTGCGCGAAGCCAAGGTGAAAGCGGACTAAAGGCGGCGTGATGTCCGTGGTATTGCTTTTGGTCCGATAACTCGAGGATCGGATATCCGTTCCGCCCCCTTGCGGCCGATCGGATACGGGAACCTGCGCGCGCGAGGAGGGTAAGAGGTGATCGACAAGACTGTGACGAGCTGCAAAGAAGCGGTGGCGAGCGTGTTCGATGGCGCCACCATCATGATCGGTGGATTCGGCGGCCCCGGAGTTCCCGCCCGATTGCTCGAGGCGCTCCGGGAGCAGGGGGCGAGCCATCTCGTTGCGATTCATAACGGTGGCGGCAACCACGACTATGCTTTTGGCGGCTTGATCCTGGACGGGCGGATTCGAAAACTGATCGCGTCCTTCCCCATCAATCAGGGGGCCTGGGCATTCCGGGACCGCTTTCTGAAGGGCGAGATAGAACTGGAACTGACTCCTCAAGGCACCCTGGTTGAGCGGATTCGGGCCGCGGGCGCGGGTTTGGGCGGCTTCTATACCCCGACTGCCGTGGGCACGGAACTCGCGGCCGGCAAGGAAATCCGTAACATTGACGGTCGGGAATACGTGTTCGAAACACCGTTGCGTGCCGACTTCGCCTTCATCAAGGCTCACCGGGGCGATCGCCTGGGCAATCTGAATTACCGGATGGCCATGCGCAACTTCAACATGATCATGGCCACTGCGGCCAAAGTCGTGATCGCGGAGGTGGACCAGCTCGTCCCCGTCGGCGCGCTCTCACACGAAGAGATCCATACGCCCGGGATTTTTGTCGACCGTGTAGTCCAGGCCGAGCGCCACCCCAGGGTTTTTGAACGGCCCCAAGAAGGGAGATCGCCATGACACTCACGCGCGAGGGCATCGCCTACCGAGTGGCCCGAGACCTGACCGAAGGCAGCTACGTCAACCTGGGGGTCGGCATCCCGTCTCTGGTACCCGCCTATCTGCCCTCGGACAGGGAAATCTTCATTCACAACGAGAACGGCGTGCTGGGCGTCGGGCCGTTAGCCGCGCCCGGGGCCGAGGATCCCGACCTGGTCAGCGCAAACAAGGAATTCATCACGCTGCTCCCCGGCGCCAGTGTGTTCGATCATGCGATCTCCTTCAGCATGATTCGGGGCGGTCACCTCACGCATGCCGTGATGGGAGCCATGGAAGTCGCGGCGAACGGCGATCTGGCCAATTGGCGCGTGCCGGGCCAAAAGGTGCCCGGCGTGGGCGGTGCAATGGATCTGGCTTTCGGCGTCCAGAACGTCTGGATCGCCATGACCCATGTCACCAACAAGGGCGAACCGAAAATCCTGACCAGATGTAGCTGCCCGTTGACAGCCCCCCGATGCGTGCGGCGCATCTTCACCGATATTGCCGTGATCGACGTCACACCCGACGGGCTGATGCTGCGCGAAGTGGCGCGAGGGCTGGAACCCGAGGCCGTGCGGGCCCGCACCGGAGCGCCATTGCGCGTGGCGGATGACTGTCGCGAAATGGATGTCCCGGCCGCATTTAACGGTGTTCAGCTCACTATCTAGGAGGAACGATCTTGTTACTAGCGATCGACATGCACGCCCACATCCACACTGGCGAAAAAGTCAAGCGCAGTTCGGATCAGCTGGTGAAAGACGGCGTTTCGTACCATATGGAAAAGCACGGGCATCATCCCGATGAGATGGCGCAGATGTACCAGCGCCTTCAGATGATGGCCGTCATTTTTGACGTGGATCACGAAACGCGCACAGGTGTGAAGATCTCCAATGCGGAGACGGCCGGGTGGATGCAGAAATACCCGAAAACGTTCATCGGATTCGGCAGTGTCGATCCCTGGAAGGGCAACGCTGCGGTAGATGAGGTCAAGCGTTGCGCCGACATGGGATTGCGCGGGATGAAATTCCAGCAGGCCACTCAGGCGTTCAACCCCACGAACAGCCGGTTCTTTCCCATCTACGAGGCCTGTGTTCGCTTAAAACTACCGGTGATATTCCACACGGGAACTACGGCTATCGGTGCCGGCACGCCCGGTGGACGGGGATTGGTTCTCGAATACTGCCGGCCGATTCCCTATATCGACGAGATCGCGGCACGCTATCCGGAACTACGCATCATCATGGCGCACCCGGCTTGGCCCTGGCACGACGATCAGCTGGCCGTGGTGCGTCACAAGGGCAACGTCTACATGGACCTTTCCGGCTGGGCGCCCAAATATTTTCCCCCGTCGGTGGTACAGAATGCCAATACGCTGATTCAGGACAAGGTTTTTTTCGGCTCCGACTTTCCCGTCATCACTCCTGAGCGGTGGCTCAACGAATTCGCGGCGCTTCCCATCAAGGACACGGTCCGCCCCAAGATCCTGCTGCACAACGCGGCCAAGTTCCTGGGCATCGAACTTCCTTCGGCCGCGACGGCGTAATGCCTTCAAGCAACCGTATGGGACAAACTCTAACGGGAGCGGGTTGCCGTGGACGTGCATTTTATTGACACGACGTTTCGCGACGGATCGCAGAGCTTGTGGGCCTTGGGCCTGCGGGCCGGTATGATGGAGGCGGTCGCAGAGGAGGTGGGCCGTGCCGGCTTCGCGGCCGTCGAGGTCCCGGTCGGCGGCATTTTCTTCAAGAAAATTGTCCGTGACCTGAGGGAAGACCCGTGGGAAATGGCACGGATGGTGGCGAGGAAAATGCCCAACGTGGTCAAGAGCTGCATGGCGGGCGGTCAAATTCTTTCCTTCGAAGCGCCTGCGCCCCGGGAACTCGTCAAGCTTTTCTTCAAGTGCATTGTCGCGACCGGAGCGCTGAACCGCGCGCAGCTGACCTCCAATACGCTTGACCAGGCCAAGCGCACTTTCCCCTGGATCATCCCGACATTCAGGAAGCTGGGTCTGCAGATCGCGGTTAATCTTTCGTACTCCGTTTCCCCCCGCCATACCGATGAGTACTACGCGCAAAAGACGCGCGAGATGGTTGCGTTCGAGCCGGATGCGATCTACCTCAAAGACCAAGGCGGGCTGCTGACCGTGGATCGGGCACGGACTCTGCTGCCGGGCATCGTGCAGAACGCGAACGGGTTGCCCGTTGAACTGCATTCGCACTGTACAACGGGGCTCGCCCCCCTGGTGTATCTGGAGGCGCTGCAGCTGGGCGTGCGGACTCTGCACACGGCCGTACCTCCGCTGGCGAGCGGCTCCTCACAGCCCTCGGTGTTCAACGTGGCCGGGAATGCCAGGCTCATGGGGTATTCAACCGGGATCGACGAAACGATTCTGCGCTCGGTCTCGGAGCGGCTCATGGCGATTGCGAAGCAGGAAAAGCTGCCGATCGGCGTTCCTCTGGAATACGACTACGCGCAATACATCCATCAGGTTCCCGGCGGGGTGATCTCGAACCTCAAGCACCAGCTGGCCGAAATGCGCATCCTGCACCGGCTGGACGAAGTGCTCGAAGAAACGGTGCAGGTTCGCAAGGAGCTGGGCTATCCGATCATGATCACGCCGCATTCCCAGTTCGTGCTCACCCAGTCCGCGCTCAACGTCGCCATGGGAGAAAGGTATAAGCATGTCATTGACGAACTGATCCTGTTCGCACTAGGGGTCTACGGCGAGGATTCCGGCTATACCTGGATGGACCCGAATCTGAAGGACAGGCTGCTCGGCTCGCAGCGGGCAAAGGAGCTCGCCGCGCGGCAACAGTGCGAAATCACGATGCGGGAGCTGCGGGACAAGCTCGGCGGGCCCGGGGTCTCGGATGAGGAGTTCCTGCTGCGCTACATCATGAAGGGTGAGGAAGAGATTGGCGCGATGCGCGCCGCGGGTCCGCCCAAGCAGTATTTCAGCACCGCCATGCCCTTGTTGACCCTTATTCAGGAACTCGACAAGCACAAGCAGGTGCGTTACATCCAGGTCCAGCGGGGCAGCGATTCGCTGGTGATCCAAAATCAGTCTTCGGGCTGATCAGGACGGCTGCCACGGAAGTACTGCAGAGGGCGCGGCAGATCCACCCGGAACTGCAGTCTGTCGATTCACGAACGAGAGGAAACAACATGAGCAACACATTTGATTCACTGACCGATGATGAAGTCCGGCAAATTGCCCTCCTTGTCGAAACGCTGGATCGGTCGAACTTCGACTTTCTGCAGGTGGATGTGGGAAATCTGAAAGTGACGATCGGCAAGGGCAACGCGCCGCCAACCCTGACCATAGGTACCCTAGGCACAGTACCCGGCGTTCCGGCCGCCTCGCCGGTCGCCGCACCGCCACCGCCGGCGGCCGTCACAGCGGCTGTCCCCGCTGCTGTCCCCGCGGTTGGCGCACCCCATCCGTCGGCGCAAGCCGCGACGGTTCCGGCACAGGATGGGACGGTAACCATCGCGGCGCCCCTGATGGGGCGGTTCTATGCCAAGCCTGAACCCGGGGCGGCCCCCTTCGTGTCGGTGGGCGCGGAGGTGAACGCGGATACCACGGTTGGGCTGGTCGAGGTGATGAAAGTATTCACCGCCGTGCGGGCGGGCGTGAGCGGTGTCATTACGGAAATCTGCGTGCAGGACGCCGAGTTTATCGAGTACGGGCACATACTTTTCCGGGTTCGGCCTGCGGCGAAGGCTTCGGAACCCGGCCCCGCGGGCGCGAAGGGCTCGCGCAAGGAGAACCGCAGTTGACGGTCTCGCGCGTTCTGATCGCCAATCGCGGCGAAATCGCCGTCCGGATTATCCGAGCCTGTCAGGGGCTGGGAATCGAGACCGTGCTCGCTGTATCCGAAGCCGATCGGGACAGCTTGCCCGCACGCATCGCGGGCCGCACCGTGTGTATCGGTGCGGCCAGCACCACCGACAGCTATCTGAACATCAAGGCCATCGTCGCCGCTGCCCTGGGCACAGGATCGGACGCGGTCCACCCGGGCTACGGTTTTCTTGCGGAGTCGCCGGAATTGGCGGAAGCCTGCGCCGCCCAGGGCATTACGTTCGTGGGGCCGAGGCCTGAACAGATCCGTGAGATGGGCAACAAGCTGCAGGCCCGCGCGCGCGCTCGCCAGTACGGCCTGCCCATCCTTCCGGGGTCCGAGAAGGTCCATTCCTACGAAGAGGCCGCGAAGGTCG
>MEKR01000158.1:3558-43121 GCA_001767035.1 Acidobacteria bacterium RIFCSPLOWO2_02_FULL_61_28 | reverse complement strand
GCGTTTGAGGACACTTGGCGTTGGGATCAGGCAGCCGCCCGGTCTTTCCAAGAAGTGGTAGAAGCCGGTGGGCGGGTCTCCCAAGTAATGCAGGCATTCCGGCTGTTCTTGGGCGACAACGACTTGCTCGCTTATTTGGCAATGATGGCCCCTCGGCTCGTTGAACTCCGGCGGGTCTTGAAGCCCACCGGGAGCATTTACATTCACTGTGACCCGGCAGCGAGCCACTATCTGAAGATGCTGATGGACGCCATATTTGGTGGGGGGAACTTCAGGAACGAAATTACCTGGAAGCGGACTAATGCTAGAAGCACTACCAACCGATGGCCAAGAATCCACGATGTCCTTTTGGCCTACACCAGATCAAGCACATTTCGTTTCCAAGCGGAGAAGGCACCCGCGGACGAATCGAAACTTCCCCACACTCTGATTACAGGTTCGGGCGGAGCGAAATACCAAACCTACGAGCTTACAGGTGCTGGTATCACTCAAACCGGGGATAGTGGGAAGCCTTGGCGGGGCTTCGATCCGACCCATTTGGGTCGGCACTGGGCTAACAGCCATGCTCAGATGAATGAATGGGATTCCAAGGGTCTGATTCATTGGCCGAAACTTGGAAGTGCGGGAGGATTCCCACGGCGGCGTGATGAAAAACCATTCGACCCAGAAGAAAGGCAGGTCGTTGTTGGAGACGTTTGGGTAGACATTGACCGAATAAATCAAGCCGCGAAGGAACGCCTGGGGTATCCTACCCAGAAACCCAAAGCCCTGCTGGAACGGATTATCAACGCCAGCTCGAAGAAGGGAGATCTCGTGCTGGATCCATTCTGCGGCTGTGGCACGACGGTTGAGGCTGCGCAGCAGCTAGGACGCAAGTGGATCGGAATCGACATAACGCACATTGCGATTACCCTGATTCGTCATCGCCTCAAGAATACCTTTGGGAATAAGGCCCACTATGAGGTGGTCGGAGAACCCGTTTCATTGCCGGACGCCCAGGCGTTGGCGCAGCAAAACGCGTATCAATTTCAGTGGTGGGCGCTCGGTCTGGTAGGGGCACGGCCTACGGAACAGAAGAAAGGGGCGGACAGCGGGATTGATGGACGGCTGTATTTCCACGACCAGCCGGGAGGGAAAACGAAGCAAATCGTTCTCTCTGTGAAATCCGGCAACGTGTCGGTAAAGGACGTTCGCGACCTGCGCGGTGTTTTGGAGCGGGAGCAAGCCGAAATCGGCGTGCTGATAACCTTGGAAGAGCCTACGAAGCCAATGCAGGGAGAAGCGGCCAGCGCCGGATTTTACAAGACGCCCTATGGGAACCATCCTCGATTGCAAATCTTGACGCTCCAAGAGCTTTTGGAAAGCGGGCGGCGAATTGACTATCCGCCGGAATTTGCCAGAACCGACGTGACGTTCAAGAAGGCCCCCAAAGCACGGAAGGCCGGCCCCCAACAATTACCCCTGAAACATTAGCAAAACGGATTTAGGATACTACCATCTACCGAAGAGTGATTGTCCGTGCCCGGCCGGATTGTTATAATGGGCCGGTTGAGCGCGTGGCGGGAAGCGGGTTTATCCAACTTGGAAGGGTAAGGAGGACTCATGAGTGCGCGAAGAGCATTCCCGAGGGGCGCGGGCTTCATCCTCGGAGTCATCGTATTGGGCGGAGGCCTGCCGGGCCGGTGGGCGTCGGCGCAGCAACCGCCTCCACAACCCGCAGCGCAGCCGGGAGCGGCCCGGCAAGTGCGCGAGCCGGCCAAGGACTATTATCAACGCTCGCTCGAAATTTATGAGTTCCGCAAAGCCGCTGCCTCGGGCCGCGAACGGGGGCAGGAAATCTTTTATTACAAGTGTTGGTTTTGCCACAATGAGTTTACCAAGGGTGCGCCATCGCTCCCGGACCTCTACAAGCGCCCCCAACTCGTTTCCGGGCAGCCCGTCAATGACGAGACGGTGAAAGATAAGATTCGGAACGGGGGACCGGGGATGCCGGCGTACAAGACCACTTTGAGCGACGCCGACCTGGCGGACTTGATGAGCTTTGTGCGGGAGCGGTGTTGTTGGAACTCGGAGAGTCCCCCGCCCAACCCGCGTTTTCGCGCGCGATAAGGAATCCTAATCCCGCCATGCCCGTGGCGGCCCGTGGCACATGATCTCGGAGAGGCCGTTGTCAGCACGAAAAAAAGGGAGGGTCTATGTTGAGGAGAATCGAGTACGGACGGATGGCGGCAGGGAGTGTCGCAATCGCGGTATTCGCTCTGGCCGGAATTTTCGCCCCGGAAGCCTTGCGCGCGCAAAACGGGCATAAACTCCTGGGCGGCCCGAAGGGAGTCGTGCGCTCCAACAAAGGCGTCCCGCTCGAAGGGATCATGGTTCAGTTGATCTCGCAGAAGAGCTCCATTCGGACCACGGTGTACAGCAATGATGACGGCCGCTATGAATTCCCGAAGTTGGAGGCGGGTTCCTATGTCCTGCGGATCGCCCGGCCGCTCGAATATCATCCCTTTGTGAAGGAAGGGGTGCAGATCAGTGGCCCGGCGCAACTGGAAGACATTGTTCTCGAGCGGGTGACGGAGGCCGAGTTGTTGCCGCCGTTCCCGACGATTGCGGCGCAGCTCACCGGCGCGGAATGGCTGGCGAGCCTTCCCGGCAGCGGGGAGGACAAGCGGCGGCTGGTGGTCAACTGCAATTGGTGCCACTCCTACCAGCAGATTTTCCGGAACCGCTATGACCAGGAGAGTTGGAGCCGGATCGTGTTCCGGATGATCCGCGGCGCGGGTTCCCCGCTCATCAACGTCAACGAGCGAGGCCGGTTCGGCAGGGATGAAGAAGAGCAGTTGGTGAAGTGGCTGGCGACGATTCGCGGTCCGGAATCGAAAGACCCGCCCTTCGTTACGCTCCCCCGGCCGCGGGGACGCGCCACGCGGGTCATCATCACCGAGTACGAACTGCCGCGTCTGGAGCTGGCCACTCACGATGTGTCGGGAGACTCCAAGGGCAATGTGTGGTATACGCCGCACCGCAGCTCCTACATCGGGCGGCTCGATCCCAAGACCGGAGCGGTGAAGGAGTACCGTGTTCCGGAGACGCCCGGCGCGCTCCCCGGAACCCATTGGGTCTATGTGGACAAAAAGGACATCGTCTGGCTTTCGCAAAATTGGTCGCACCACATCATCCGATTTGACCCCAAGACCGAGGAATTTTCGAAGGTTGCTTGGAAAGTGACCGAGCCGATAAATTCTCCCATGGGCGGCAACTACGCGATTGATCCCGAGGGGTTCATATGGAAGGCTCGTGAAAGCGCCGTCTGGAAAGTGGACCCCGCAACCGGCGAGCCGGTAAAGAAATTCCCCACCAAGAAGTTTCGTAGCACTTACGGGAGCGCCCTCAGCAAGGATGGCCGATACTTCGGCGGCGGCGCTTGGCCGGCCGACGGCGTGGTGCTGGCGGACTCCCGGACCGGCGAGGTGATGGAACTCGACACCAGCCCCAATTCCGGCCCGGCTCGGGGAGCCTTTGACCCTTTCGGGAATTACTGGTCCGGCGGGCGCGGCGGGGTGCTCGTCAAGGCGGACCCGGTCAAGAAAAAGGTTTGGGAATATCCGCTGCCGACTCCTCATGCCAGCCTCTATCAGGCCATGGCCGACAAGAACGGCGAAGTCTGGGGCGGGGAACAGCACGCGGGCCGCTATCTTCGCTTCAACCCCAAATCGGAACAGTGGACCGAATACCTGCTCCCGGAGCCGTACGGGCATGACCGCCACAGTTGGGTGGATAACTCGACCAATCCGGTGACCGTTTGGTACACCGATCATGACGGGTGGGTGGTGCGCCTCCAGCCGCTCGAATAGGAAGATGCTCTCCTTCCGTTATGCTTGACGTAACGCATAACTTTAGCTATCCTTGTATGGATGATCGTCAGCTATCGGGACAAGCGGACCAGAGATTTCGCGGAAGGAAAGTGGGTCAAAGCGTTCTCCGGGATCGAACGCTCCGCCCGCCTGAAGCTCGACCGTATTGACGTGGCCCTGTCGCTCAAAGACCTGGCAGCGTTGCCCGGCAACCGCTTTGAAGCGTTGAGGGGCGGCCGTAAGGGCCAATACAGCATCCGCATCAATGACCAATGGCGGATTTGTTTCGAGTGGCCCAAAGGCTCCCCAGGTCCTGAAAACGTGGGAATTGTTGACTACCATTAAGGAGAAGAATCAATATGGGACGCACGCCAATTCACCCAGGAGAACACCTGGCCGAAGAACTGGAGGCCCTCCACATGAGTGCTGCCCAACTGGCGCGCCAGCTTAGAGTGCCCACCAACCGGATCACTGAAATCCTGAACGGGCAGCGCGCCATTACCGGCGACACGGCCTTGCGCCTTGCCCATTTCTTCGGCACCAGCGCCCAGTTCTGGCTCAATCTACAGAGCCTCTACGACCTCCGCCTGGCCGAATTGAAAGCCGGAAAGTCCATCAAGACTCTCCCCACTCTTAGCCAGCGAGAAAGCGTCCACGCTTGATGCCGTACAGCCACCTCAACAGCCGTATTGAAGACGGCAGCGGCAACGTCGTTGCGGACCTCGGCCCGCTTCGTCCCGAAACGGAGCTTCCGCCTTGACGGTCCTACCGCCCTGTGTTAGTTTACCCTTCCGATTTTCTTCACTGGAGTGAGGTGGTCTGAATTGGCCGCGCCGACTGGAGTGCTTCGCAAGACCGCCCTCAATGAAACCCACCGCCGGATGGGTGCCCGCATGGTCGAATTCGGCGGCTGGGACATGCCGCTCGAATACAGCGGCATCGTGCCCGAGCACATGGCGGTGCGGACCCGCGCCGGCCTCTTCGACGTGAGCCACATGGGCGAGATCGAGATCGAAGGCGCAGGAGCCTTGGCGCTGCTCCAGAAACTTACCTCCAATGACGTTTCCCGCCTCCAGATCGGCCAGGCGCACTACTCCGGCCTGATGAATGAACGCGGCGGCATGGTAGACGACCTGCTCGTTCACCGCGTCGGGGAGCAGAGCTACTTTCTGTGCGTGAATGCAGCTCGCCGCGAAGCCGACTACGATTGGATCACCCGCCACAACGACACCGGCGCGCGGGTCCGCAACACCAGCGACGACTACGCGCAACTGGCGCTCCAGGGGCCAAGCAGCACCGCCATCCTCCAGCCGCTCACTTCGGTGAACCTGAGCGCGCTCAAGTATTACTGGTTTGCCCGAGGGACGGTTTGCGCGGTCGAGTGCCTGGTGGCCCGCACCGGCTATACTGGAGAAGACGGCTTTGAGGTCTATCTGCCGGTCAGCGAGTCGGAGCGCATTTGGAACGCGATCTTCGAGGCCGGAAAGAGTGAGGGGATCGTTCCTTGCGGCCTGGGAGCGCGCAACACGTTGCGGCTCGAAGCAGGGATGCTGTTGTACGGGCACGACATGAATGAGGAGACCACGCCGCTCGAAGCGAATCTTCGCTGGATTTGCAAATTGGAGAAAGGTCCTTTTCTGGGCCGCGATATATTGCAGCGGCAGGCGCAGGACGGTGTGGCGCGCGTGCTGGTGGGGTTCGAGATGCGGGAGCGCGGCATCGCCCGCGACGATGCCCCGGTGGTGGTGGACGACACGGTGGTGGGCAAAGTGACCAGCGGCTCCTATGTCCCTTACCTCAAGCGCAGCATCGGATTGGCGCGCGTGCCCAGAGAATATTCCGCGACGGGGCAGCGGATTTCGATTGAGATTCGCGGAACGCGGGCCGCCGCCGAGATCGTTCCGACGCCGTTCTACCGCCGAGCGAAGGGTTGAATCAGACACGGGGAGAATCATGAGCTATCCGTCCAATTTGCGTTACAGCGACCAGCACGAGTGGGTGCTGCTCGACGGGAGCGTCGCCACCGTCGGGATCACCGACCACGCCCAGAAGCAGCTCGGCGATATTGTCTTTCTGGAGCTTCCCAAGGTGGGGGCCATAGTCGAGGCAGGCAAACCCTGCGGCACGGTCGAGTCGGTCAAGGCGGTCTCTGAGATTTTTTCGCCGGTGACCGGCGCGGTGACGGAGGTCAATAGCGCGTTGATCGAATCGCCCGAGTGGATCAATCAGGACCCCCACGGCAAGTCCTGGATGATTCGAGTTTCTCTCAGCGCCCCCGCGCCGCTCGACAAGCTCTTCACCGCCGCGCAATACGAGGAATACGTCCGGCAGGAAACCGCCAGCTAAGGGTTTCAATCTCCCCGCTGCTTTTCCCGAACCACGATGCGCTACCTTCCCAAATCGCCCGACGAACGCCGGCAGATGCTTCAGGAGATTGGCTGCGACTCCGTCGAGCAGCTCTTCGCCTCGATTCCCGCCGAGGTCCGGTCGCGGAACCCGTTGACGCTGGGGCCGGGCCAGTCCGAGCCGGAGATTCTGGACTATTTCAAGAAACGGGCGGCGGAGAATGCGCGCGACGTGGCCTGCTTCCTGGGCGCGGGCGCTTATGACCACTACCGCCCGTCGGTCGTGGACGCTATGATTTCGCGCAGCGAGTTTTATACGGCGTACACGCCCTATCAGCCCGAGATCAGCCAGGGCACGTTGCAGGCGATCTTCGAGTTCCAGACGTTGATGTGCCAGTTGACCGGCATGGACGTGGCCAACGCGTCTTTGTACGACGGCTCCACGGCGTTGCCGGAGTCGGTGCTGATGGCGATCCGCGCCAACGGCCGGAAACGCGTCCTGGTGGCACGGTCGGTGCATCCGGAGTACCGGCAGGTTCTGACCACTTACCTTCAGCACCAGAACATCGCGCTCGACGAGGTCCCGTTCGCCGAGAGCGGGCAGCTTGAAACGGCGGCGCTCACCGAGCGCCTGGGGTCCGATGTCTCGGCGGTCGTCGTGCAATCGCCCAACTTTTTCGGGATCGTGGAGGACATCGCGGCGCTGGCGTCACGCGCCCAATCCGCCGGGGCGCTCCTGATCGTGATGGTCGCCGAGCCGGTTTCGCTCGGCATTCTGCGGCCTCCCGCGGAGGCGGACATCGTGGCGGGCGAGGCGCAATCCTTCGGCGTCCCGATGAGCTACGGCGGGCCGTACGTCGGCTTCCTCGCGGCGCGAGAGAAATATCTCCGCAGCATGCCCGGACGCCTGGTCGGCCAGACCACCGATGCCGAGGGCAGGCGCGGCTTCTGCCTGACGCTGGCCACGCGCGAGCAGCACATCCGCAGGGAGAAGGCGACTTCCAACATCTGCACCAACCAGGCGCTGTGCGCGTTGATGGTCACCATCTTTCTCTCGGTTTACGGCAAGCAGGGCTTGCGCGAGCTGGCGATGCAGAATCTATCGAAATCGCGCTACGCTGCCGAGCGGTTTCGCGCCGCCGGGGCGCGGCTTCGTTTTCGCGGCCCGTATTTCAACGAGTTGGTGGTGGCCGGAATCGGAGACCGTCCGCGCCAACAGGAACGGTTGCGCGAACAGAAAATCATCAGCGGCCTCGATCTCGGGCGGTTTTATCCGGAGCTTGCCGGCGACGTGCTGTTCTGTTTCACGGAAACGGCCAGCCGGGAAAAGATGGACCAATTGGTGAAGATCATGACGGGGTAGCCACGGCATGTTGTCTATGCCGTGGGTACGTTCCGTGCTCGTTGCGGCGAAAAACCCACGGTCAAAAGCCCACGGCACGAAAAGGCGTGCCGTGGCTACCACTTTTCTATCATGTCAGATCAAGACATCCAGAAAGCCGCGCGGCACGTCAGCCAGAACGAGCGGCTGATCTTTGAGTTAAGCTCGCCCGGCAAGGCGGCGTACCAACTGCCTCCGCTCGACGTGCCGCTGGCGGGGCCGGCCGAGGCGCTCGGCCCGGAGTACGTCCGGGCGGAGCTTGCGGGATTCCCCGAAGTGAGTGAGATCGAGGTGGTGCGGCACTTCACGCGCCTCTCCACATGGAATTACGGCGTGGATACCGGCGCATACCTGCTCGGCTCCTGCACGATGAAGTACAACCCGAAGATCAACGAAGTGGTCGCGCGCCTCGACGGCCTGAGCAACGCGCACCCCTGCCAGCCGGAGTCGCTTTCTCAAGGCTGCCTGCGGATTCTCCGGGACCTATCGAAGGCCCTGGTCGAAATCGTTGGCATGGACGCCATCACGTTGCAGCCGGCGGCCGGCGCGCACGGCGAGATGACGGGGATGCTGCTCGTGCGGGCTTATCACGAGAGGCAGGGCAATCCCAGGAAGAAAGTTTTGATCCCGGATTCCGCGCACGGCACCAACCCCGCCTCCGCCGCGATCGTCGGCTATCAGACCGTGAGCGTTGCTTCGAACAGCGAGGGAACGGTGGACCTCGTCCATCTCGACCGCCTCATGGACGAGGAAGTCGCGGCGCTGATGCTCACCAATCCCAATACGCTCGGGATTTTCGAGCGGCAGATCACGGCCATCGGCGAGATCGTGCACTCCCGCGGCGGCCTGATCTACATGGACGGCGCGAACATGAACGCGCTGGTGGGCGTGAGCCGCCCGGGCGACTTCGGCGTGGACGTCCTGCACCTGAACCTGCACAAAACCTTCTCCACACCGCACGGCGGCGGCGGACCGGGCGCCGGGCCGGTAGCCGTCAAGAAGATTCTGGAGCCGTTCCTGCCCGTGCCGCTGATCCGTGAGAACGTGGACGGCTCGCTGGCGCTCGAGTTCGACCGGCCGCAGACCATCGGGCGCGTCCGGGCTTTTTGCGGGAACTTCGGCGTGCTGCTGCGCGCGCTGGCGTACATCCTGGCGAACGGTGCGGAAGGCTTGAGACAAAGCACGGAGGACGCGGTCCTGAATTCCGTGTATCTCCGCAAGCGCCTGGAAGGCGCCTACGACCTGCCGTATCGCGCGCCGACGCTCCACGAGTGCGTCTTCAGCGACAAACACCAGGCGCGGCACGGAGTCCACACCGGCGACATCGCCAAGCGCCTGATTGATTACGGATTCCACCCCTACACCGTCAGCTTCCCGCTGATCGTGTCCGGCGCCCTGATGATCGAGCCGACCGAGAGCGAGAGCAAACAGGAGCTGGATCTGCTGGCCGATGCCTTGCTGTCCATTGCGCGCGAGGCGGAGCAGGAGCCGCAGACGGTCCTGAGCGCGCCGCACTCGACGCGCCTCCGCCGCCTCGACGAAGTCCAGGCCGCCCGCCGGCCGGTGCTGCGCTGGAAACCGGCGCAAGAGTAACGGGTGAAGCATTCCGCGCAGTGAAGTTCCGTCAGGGCATGGCTGAACCTGGATTATTCATGAATCCGATACAAATGAACCTTCCCCCACGGCTAGCGCCGGAGGCGCGACAGATTCTGGCCCACGGCACAAGCCGTGGGACCAGGGGTTGGTTCCGAGCAAGCCCCAGAGGGGCGACAGAAAATTCGGCGCGACAGTCTGCGGATCGTCTGTCGCCCCTGCCGGGGCTGAAACGCCATCGCCCGCTCTCCCACGGCGATCGCCGTGGGCCACATGCTTCCGCCCCTTCCGGGGCTGCGATTCCCCCGAATCTCATGAATAATCCAGGTTCAGCCATGCCGAAAAAGTCTGGCCAATCGGCCGGCTTTAACCGCTGCGGGTCAGTCCTCAGGGGCTGAAGCCCTTCCCCTCTTGGGCCGCTCGTTCCGGCACGACTAAAGTCGTGCCCTGACGAAAGCACTTCACAACAACCCTGGAAATGGTCTAGCCCTCTCTCTGAATTGAAATCGCATCTTTCTGATCGCCCTTGACACCGGCCTTCCGCTCCGATTAGCTTTGGCCTGTTCCTGCAAAGGCCGGGGGGGATTCTGTGCCCATCAAGTTGACGTCAGCAAACTACAAGATCATTGCCATCGCGGTGGTGGTAGCTGCTGTATCTCTCGGGATTGCCGTCCGGTACTTTGGGCGGGCATTTCCAGAGGCCAGCCTGAATCTTCGCGTGGGCCGGGGCGATTCGGAGGCGATTGCTTTGCGGTTCCTGTCGGACCGAGGGCTATCGGTTGACCGCTACCGCCACGCAGCCATCTTCACCTATGACACCACGGCCAAGCTGTATCTGGAGCGGACGCAGGGTCTCGACCGTATGAATCAACTGACCAGCGGTCCCATTCGGCTATGGCGTTGGTCGCATCGCTGGTTTCAACCGCAACAACGGGAGGAATTCCGTGTCGAGATAACGCCCAATGGGGAGGTGGTCGGATTCAACCACCAGATACCGGAAAGCAAGGCAGGCGCGAATCTCGACGGGGACAGCGCCCGCAGGATCGCCGAAGCGTTTGTGAGCCGGGTCCTGCAGATTGAATTGGGCGATCTGGAATTTGTGGATTCGAGCAGCAACCGGCGACCCGCCCGCACCGACCATGTCTTTACCTGGAAGCGCAGAAGCCCCGACCTCGGCGATGGGAGCGTGCGCATTGCGGTTGCGGTCGCCGGCGAGGAAGTTGCCGGCTACGCGGAATTCGTCCACATCCCGGAACAATGGAGCCGCGACTACGAGCAACTGCGGTCGCGAAACCAGTCGGCGCAGTTCGTCAGTCAGGTGTTCTTCGGGGGACTCGCCCTGGCCATGCTGGTCACTCTGATTTTGCGCTTGCGGGACCACGACGTCCCCGTCCGCGCCGCGTTGCGCGTCGGGATTGTGGGAGCGATCCTGCATTTGTTGGGACAAGCCAACAATTTTTCGGTGGCCGTGTTCGCGTACCCGACAACGGATCCTTATACAAGCTTTCTGGCCGGATACCTGGCGCGAGCAATCCTGGGAGCCGGGGGCGTAGGCGCGTCTGTCTTTCTCCTGGTCGCGGCTGCGGAACCGGTCTACCGCGAGGGATTCCCGGCCATGGTTTCGCTGCGCCGGTATCTCCACTGGGAGGGCATCCGCACCCGTTCCTTCTTTATGGCGAGCGTAGTCGGGGTCGCGCTCACATTTTTCTTCTTCGCGTATCAGACGCTGTTCTATCTGCTCGCTTCCGGGCTGGGCGCCTGGGCGCCCGCCGAGGTTCCCTTCACGAACCAGCTCAACACGGCGATTCCCTGGGCGGGGGCGCTGCTCATGGGATTCCTTCCTGCCGTGTCGGAAGAGATGCAATTCCGGGCGTTCGCGATTCCGTTTCTGGCCCGATGGTTGCGCTCGTGGCCGCTCGCGATCCTGCTGTCCTCTTTCAACTGGGGCTTTCTTCACTCTTCGTACCCCAATCAGCCTTTTTACATCCGCGGTGTCGAGGTCGGCATCGCCGGGATCCTGATCGCGTTAGTCATGATGCGGTTTGGAATCATGGCGCCGCTGATCTGGCATTACTCGGTGGACGCACTCTATACCGCGTTTCTGCTCGTGCGTTCTCCAGACCCCTATCTGATGATTTCGGGAACAGCCGCCGCCGGGATCATGCTTGTGCCGTTCCTGATTGCGCTGGCCGCTTACTGGCGCTCGGGTACGTTCGTGGATGAGTCGCCGCTCACTAACTTGTCGGAGGGAGTTCACCGGCCTCCGCGAACGGAAGAACAGCAGGAGGCTCCGGCCGGACCAGCGTATGTGCCCTTGAGCGCGCGACGCCTCACTCTGGCGGCGGCCGTGACCATCGTCGGCATCGCGGTCGCTCTTGTTCCTGCCTATCGTTTCGGGGACGGCGTCAGGATCGGCATGACGTCTCGCGACGCCGCGCGCGCCGGCGACGCCTACCTCAAAGAACATGGGATTGATCCGACGAAGTATCATCGCGTTGCCCGGCTCTCCAACAACGTGGATCCGCTGGCGGTGCGCTACTTTCTCGAATCCCTTTCCCTGCGGGAGGCGGATCAGACGTACCGCCAGGCGACACAAATGGTTGTGTGGGAAGTTCGGTACTTTCGTCCCCTCGAGAGGGAAGAGCACCACGTCTACTTCGATGCCATGACCGGCCAGTTTGTGGACCACCGCCATCTCGTGGATGAGAACGCGCCGGGCAATGCGCTTTCACTCCAGGACGCCCGCGCCCTCACCGAAAGAACGCTTGCCGATCATGGCTATCGCCTCTCCGAATTCGAGCTGCAAGATTCTCGGGAAGTGAAACGCAAGGCGCGCACGGATTATACGTTTGTGTGGCAAGCGAAGCCGGGCGACCCGCGCAATGTCGGGGAAGCGCGTTACCGGGCGCAAGTGGAAATTGCGGGTGACGAAGTCGTCGGCGTTTCCGACTATTTTAAGCTGCCCGAGGACTGGGAGCGGCGGCAGCGGACGACTCGCCTCGCACACGTGATCCTCCTCGCTGTTCCGATGCTGTTCGGCATGTTAATGGCCGGCAAAATCGTGATGCTGTTTATTGCCCAGTTGCGTCGCGTTCGGTTTCCCTGGGGCGCTTCCGCCGGGGTGGGCGCGAGCGCAGCAATCCTGGTCGCTCTTTCCGTATTGAACGGCATTCCCACCTTCGAGCAGGGTTATTCAACCGCCATTCCGCTCGGAACCTATTGGCTCCGGACCGGCCTGAGGCTGGCGTCCGCTCCAATTCTGGCCGGTGCTCTGGCGTGGGTTTCGGCAGCATTCGCTTTCAGTCTCTACCCGGCCGCCCGCGGCGTTCTCCAGCGCTCCGATCGCGAGGTGTGGCGGAGGGATGCCGTCGTCGCAGTCGCCCTCTGCCTGGCAGTGGCGGCCGCAATTCGCAACCTCGGAGCGCTCGTGGGCGAACGATTTCCTGCTTACGCGGCCCCCCGAATCGCTCTGGCGCCGTCCGAGTTGGCGACTTGGTCCCCCGCGCTCGCCCACTTCTCGGGAGCGGCGCTGGCCGCGCTCTTCGGCGCCGCATCGGTAGCGGTTCTCCTCTGGATATTCTGGTCGAGTTGGAACACACGCACGTGGTGGAGCTGGGCAGCAATGATTCTTCTGGTGGTTGTGCTGGGTCCCTCGCACGCCGGTTCCTTCCCTGAATTCCTGGTGGGTTGGATGCTAAGCGCGATTTCACTCGCTGCCCTGGGCGGCATCCTGGCGGCGTTTTTCCGGAACAACGCGCTCGCCTATCCGGCCGCCCTGTTCTCCGTGGGCGTCGCCAACGGCACGGTAGAACTTCTCACCCAGCCCGCGGCGTTCTACGTCGGGAATGGAATTGTGCTGGCGGCCTTGGCAGGAACCGTTCTGGGATGGATGCTGTTTCCTGGCAAGCACGCCCGGAAGACTTGAGGAGAGGAAGGGATGAGGACACTCCTTCGTTGGTGATTGCACCGGCCCGGCGAAGTCCAGGCCGCCCGCCGGCCGGTGCTGCGCTGGAAGCCGGCGGCGCAGGAGTGGCCTGGGAGGGACGCGCCGCGCGCCGGTCTCCCGCTCCTTCGAACTGCCACCCACGGATTGATCCTGTCCGGCGCCGTTGGCGCGGTGGGACCGTAGGGGGAGGTCGCAGGTAATGTCTGAGTTTTAATTTTCTGGACCGTAAGGGCACGGTTTCAACCGTGCCGTAACAGCGCATTCTCCAGCGGTTTTAACCGCTGAGGGAAGCACCTCAGGGGCTGAAGCCCCCCCCCGTCGGCGGCGGGTTTTCGGCATAGGTGAACCCATGCCCTTACGTCAAACTGAGACACTACCGGCTCGCAAATTCGCTTCCCCTTCGCTTCCTGGCGTGGTATAGTAAATCGTGCATTTGGCGAAGTCGGTTAGTATGAAAACAGACGAGGAAATCGTTTGCTTCCTGCCCAATTGACTCCATCAAATCCGAGATAGCTGCGCTGAGAACCGTTCTGTAATTAGCCTGGCTACCAACCCCGCTCCGCCGAAAGCGCAGCGGCAACCTGAGGAGAAGAAGAGAATGAAGAATTTGTTTGTCGGAAATATGAGTTTCCAAACCACCGAAAGCGAACTGCAGGCGCTGTTTGAACCGTTTGGGGAAATCACGCGCATCCAGGTGATGACGGACCGGGACACGGGCCGGTCGCGCGGGTTTGCTTTCGTGGAAATGGCCAATGACGAGGAGGCGGCCAAAGCGATTGCGGCGCTCAATGGAAAAGAGGTGGGTGGTCGCGCTTTGAACGTGAACGAAGCGCGCCCCAAGCCGGAGCGGAGCGGTCCCCGGGGTGGTGGCAGCGGCGGCGGCGGCGGCCGCGGGAAATACTCCCGCGACGATTACCGCGGGTCGGCGCGCCAGCCGCGCGAGCCACGCTGGTAGCGCGCGCGAACTGAGTGTGGAGGACAAAGGGTGCGTCCTCCGCATGATTCCGGGAGGGAACCGATGTCAACGCGAGGGAGAACCACGTTCCAAAAGCGGCAAAAAGAGCAGGCGAGAAAAGAGAAACAGGAACGGAAAGCGGCCCGCCGCACACAGCGAAAACTCGACACTCCGGATTCACACCGGATGGTGTACCAGGACGAAGAACCTCGCCCAGAGTTGGAGCCGGGCAGCGAACCCTTGGAGTCCTAAGAAGAGACCCGGCCCCCGGCAGTTTCGCCGCAGTTGGCTGCTCGGAACGCGGACGTTTTTATTTTACGGATCGGCGGACGGCCCCGCAGGAGGAAGAGATGCGAGAATGAACCTTCCAATCCAGTATGAAGGCTTCGTCATTTCCGGCGCTTCTCGCGTTTATAATTTCGTGGTGCCGGATATCCATCAAGGGATCCGGCAGTTCAGCGTGAACATTCCCTCGGAATCGTTCCGCTCGACCCATCTGAAATTCCAGGACGGTCCGGCCATCTCCTACGAGCGAGTCAAACAGGAACTTACGGGCGAGTTGCCCGCCCACGCGCAGTTGCAGATCGGCGACCAGGATATTGCGGAGTACTTGGAACGGCATTATCCGCGCAAGCACCGCTAACACAGCCCCGCCTGGCCGTTTCCCATCGAACGGTTTCGATCCACCAAAACCATTCGGGTTCGCCCGCCGCGATCACACGGCTCTGCGC
This sequence comes from Acidobacteria bacterium RIFCSPLOWO2_02_FULL_61_28, assembly GCA_001767035.1. Lineage (GTDB taxonomy): Bacteria > Acidobacteriota > Terriglobia > 2-12-FULL-54-10 > 2-12-FULL-54-10 > 2-02-FULL-61-28. The sequence continues at coordinate 28,319 of MEKR01000158.1, read as the reverse complement.
GACGCGATCCAATCCCCCGTGCGGATGCGGGCAGCGGGTTCGTGCTGCGCGCGCTCGTTCAGGGGCCGGGGACGGGTGCGAGGGGCTGGGCGCGTTCCGGGGCGATGTAGTGCGTGGTGGCCAGGCTCCAGTAGTCCGTGTACAGGCCCGCATCGTAATCTTTGAGAAAGACGGAGATGCGCTGGAGCATCGGCGTCATGCGGTGGCCGGGGACGCCGCCGGGATGCCGGTCCCAGCCGGAGCGGACCGCCCGAATGAAAACGCTGTTGTCAGCGATGGGCAGCGTCCGGACGTTTTCGGCGAAGGTTCCAAACACGTCGTTCCCGAACAAGAACTGCTCGACGTTGGAAGTGTAGAAGGCCGCCACGGTGTATCCGTTCTTCCGCAGGTAGTCGCCGACGGTGGCGAGCGCTTTCGGCCCGGCGAAATCGCCGGTCACGGGGATGATCCGGTTTTGCCGGTGCAGGGAGCGGACGAACTGGTAGTCCGATTCGCTCGTCAGGAAATTTCCCTGGTTCCCATTCTGGTCGGTGGCCACGACCAGGTCGCGGAGGCTGGGGAAGCCTCCATACCACCCCGTGGGATAGCCGCGCGTCCCGAACCGGAACGAGATGCGCAGGTTGGCCTGCCAGAAAGCCGAGTAGACGTATTCGAGCGCCTCCGCGTCCCCGGCCGCCAGCGGGAAATGAAAGTCGCGCTCGATCGTCCGGCGGATCACCGCCAGATTGGCCTGATACGCCTCTTTGGTGGCGGGCGTCTTGTCAATGTAATCCATGATGTCTTCAATGGAGACATTTGCTCCCAGGGCGGAACGGCCCGGATTGGGTTCGCTGAACAGCCAGGCGAGAAATTGGGCGCGGGTCTCGGCCAGGTGAAAAACCGCTTTGTAGAGCAGGTGCTGGATCATCGCCTGGCGGCGGATGTCTACGATAAAGGCGATCTGCGGCCGAATTTTCGCAATGTAGGTGAAGTTCTGCTCCGGGCCGACCCCGACATAGGCTCCTCCAGAAACTCCCAGTTCCTTGAACCTGCCCAGAATATGCAGGTAGGCTGTCTCATTCGAGGTGAAATTATCCGACTGGAAGTACCCTCCTTTTTCGGAGAACTCCTGGATCATCCGCGAGAACTCGGAGGCCGAGATCGGAGGAAGGGAATTCGCCGCCCGGCGCGCCGGTTGCTGGCTGTGGGTAAGCAAAACGCCGGCGAGGATCAAAACGAAGGCAAGCGGTCCCGCCCAGAAACGACGCGGCCCTGCCCCCGTCCCAAACATCCGATTCCGAGAATTCGCTGGGTTCATTTCGCTCGACGCCCCCTTAGCAGCTCAAATTAGCAATAGCGGACTAACCCCTGCGGCCGGCAGATCGGAGCAGATCGGAAAAGAAAGGCGCGTTCCCATCTTCCTTCCGGTATCCGCCGTCTCCGCCCCGCCTGGTGAACGCATCCAATTGTGAAACATCCCGGTCTTCTTGCCATAACTGGTGCCAGTATACCAACAGTTGCCGCCGCGGGCCACGACAAATTCGCATCTCCAACGGGTCGTAGGTTGTAGATTCGGGAAACGGCTGGGAGGCTGTAGCGCCGGGTCAGGCGGTCACGCGGACGTGTTCGCGCAGGAATTCCGGTGCGAAGTCAGCGCCGTTCTCCCATGCAATCGTGTGAAAGGCGATCGTGAAGCGTTTGAACAGTTCCGGATTACGGAGAGGCTCGAAGATGGGACCATCCAGTTCAGCGGACAAGTCCACTTCGCCGCAAGTTCCGTCGTTGAAGCGCAGCCAAACCGTGAAGTCATGAACATATCGGGCTTCGACCACATGCAAGAACATGGTTCTACTCCAATGGTTGAATGCGCCTGAGAGGTTGCTGCTGCCGGGCCCGCTGCCAGTCATCCGCAAGTTCTTGCTTGTGCAGGGCATACCACTCCAGGACCAAGTTCAGCGCCCGCCGAGGGAACTTTCCGGTTACGATTCCCGACTCAATATCTACTGTGATTTCGTACTCGGCATACTCTGCGTGAAAATGAGCGGGTCCATGCTCGCGGTAGTTCATGTAAATCACAATTCCGAGAAACCGGCTCAGTTCGGGCACTGCAATTCATTATATCCGAGTAATGGCACGAATCATCACCCGCACTCGGATTTAGATGTCGGGTTCGGCTCGGGCCACTTCCGGCGGAGCTTCGGGCTGCAAGTAATGCTTGGTCAACCCTTCCTGCAAGAGCCGCAGAGCGGTCTCCGGATCATCCGCGAATTGGAACAGTTTCAGATCCTCGGGGCTGATGGTCTGGTAGCGGACCAGCGCATCGAAGTGAACCACTTCGTTCCAGAACTCGGAGCCATAGAGCACGATGCTGATCTTCTTGTTGACCTTCTGCGTCTGGACGAGCGTCAGGACTTCCATCAACTCGTCCATGGTGCCGTACCCGCCCGGAAAAAAGACCATCGCCTTGGCCAGGTAGGCGAACCAGAACTTGCGCATGAAGAAGTAGTGGAACTGGAAGGAAAGCTCGGGGGTGATGTAGGGATTGGGCAACTGCTCGAAGGGCAACCCGATGTTGAGGCCAATGGTCTTGCCGCCGGCCTCCTGCGCGCCGCGGTTGGCAGCTTCCATGATGCCGGGACCGCCGCCGCTACAGACCACAAAACGGCGGCCGCTGTCGGGGAGCCGCTCGGACCACTCCGTGACCAGGCGCGCCAAGGTCCGTGAGTCCTGATAGTACCGCTTCAGATATTCGTTCTCGTCGGTGCGCGCCGAGCCAAAGAAGACAATCGTGTCCCGAATGCGTTCCCGGCGGAAGTGAGAGTACGGCTCCAGGTATTCCGAAAGAATCCGCAAGGGACGCGCGTCGGGAGTGTCCAGAAATTCCTCATGCTTGTAGGCGACCGGGCGCGGATGGCCGTTCGCTGGTTTTTTACCCATTCCTCTTGGCTCCCTCAAACCCCGTTTTCACAATTCATAAATCGAGGGTCCGTGGTAGCCACGGCATGTTCTTCATGCCGTGGGTTCGTTCCTGCTATACAGCAATCGTGAAATGGCCCTAGCGGACTGCCGCCGCCTCGAGCAGCCGGTTCCCCTGTCGGGCTTCCCGGCTTCGCCAACCGCCTTTGTGGTAGGCGTAGCCGACAATCAACGGAACCGCGAGCGTGGCTTCGCTGTAGACCATCTGTTCGAGTCCGCTGTCCACCTTGCCCCAACTGTGCGCTTCCTTGAGCGTGCTGCTGGAAAGCGCGCCGTCGCGGACGTCGGCCACGGTGATCTGAATCGCATATCTGTGCATGGGCGCGTCATGCCCCAGCACTTCGGCGGCCACGACCACGTCCTGGGCAAAATTCTTGGGGACGCCGCCGCCAATCATGAACAGGCCGCTCTCTCCCGTCTTGATTTTCCATTGCGTCAACTCGTGGAAGTCCTTCACGCTGTCAATGCTCACTTTGGGACGGTCCCCGCGGGCCGCCTGGTGGGCGACCAGGCCAAACCCGGCCGAGCAATCGCTGAAGGCGGGACAAAAAATGGGAACCTGTTTCCGGTAGGCTTCGAGCACGATGCTGTCCGCGGCGGCGCGGCCGCTTCGCTCGAGGTAAGCGCCCATCTCGATGATAAACTCCCGCGAGGAATACGGGCGAGGCTCCAAGCCGTCGGCGATCTCCCTGATCGTGTCATCGCAGAGGCGCAATTCGTCCTCGTCAATCAGCGTGTCGTAGATGCGGTCAATGTGATGCTGGCGAAGTTCCTCATCGTCCAGGCCGGCTTTGAAGCGCTCTTCGGCGACGTAGTGGCGGAAACCCAGGGCTTCCAGGAAATCCTGGTCCACGATATTGGCGCCGGTGCTCACGATAACGTCCACCATGTTCGAGCGGAGCATCTCGACGAAGACCTTCTTCAGGCCGGCGTTGACGAGCGAACCCGCCAGGCACAGGATGACTCCGCAGCCTTTGTCCCGGAGCATCCGGTCATAGAGATCGGCGGCGCGGGCGAGGTCGCGGGCGCTGTAAGACATCCGCCGCATCGCTTCGACCAACCCGGTGACGTCATGGCGCGTGACGTCAAAATGCTCGACCGGAAGTTGCAGCAATTCCTGCTTGGTTTTCCCTCGCACCAAAGCCCTCCCCTCCCGTCGCCTTCGATCCCGTCGCGCGGAACCGTACCGCAATCCTTTGTATACGCTCCGCAGCGGCCTGTCAAGGAGGACGGTCGTCGGTTGTGTGGTAGACCATTTCCACCGTTGGTGTATGGTCCGTTCTTCGGCGTCAGGGCATGGCTTTAGCCATGCCGATCCGACGGCCTCGCGGATCGGGCTTTAGCCCCTGAGGGGCTTTTCGCCCGTCTGCCCGTCATGGGGATATCGCTAGACCGTTTTCAGATTTGGTGTAGAGTGATCTGGTCAGGGCATGGCTTCAGCCATGCCGAAACGAAGCCTTCTTGCGGGTGGGCTTTAGCCCCTGAAGTATGTCCCTCAGCGGCTGAAGCCGCAAGGAAGAAGAATCGAGGGGCACGCTTTACGGCACGACTGAAGTCGTGCCCTGACGTCTCCGCATCCTCTACACCAATACCGAAAATGGTGCTAATCCGAGCGAATTTTCTGTCGTCGTTTCTTGGCGGGGGCCTTCGTGGGAGGAATGAGAGGCGCGGTCAGTTTTTCGTAGAGGGCGAAAAGCTGTTCGACGCGGTGGCGGTCGGTATCGAAGGGCTGCGGGCGGTAGCAGAGGTCCACGGCGCGGTCGAGGTCGGCATGGGCTTTGACCAAATCTTTCGGCATTGCCAGCGGGTCGTAAAGGTCGGCGAGGGTCGCGTCTGGAAATTTCTTGCGCGCGTCCAGGACCGCTTGCGCGGCGGCTTCCACGGCGACGCACTGCTTGGCGCTCGGCGCTTCCGGCCACGGGTAGTTGTTGTAGACCAGACTGTTTGAATAGCGGTAACGCGATTCCAAACGACCGCAAACTTGTTTGACCCACGCCATGTGCATTGCGGAAGAAAGAACACCGAAATGGTAGAGCGTTGCGTTTGGAACAAACAGCACAAGATTGCTTCCGATGACGGTCTTCGGCATGAAACCAATTGGAATGTACCTTCGGTTTTCCGACGAAACAGACGGGATCAGGAGATAGTTGCCATTCGGCTGCCGAATTTCCCCAAACAGCATTGGGATTTTCGCCAGTTCTCGCGTCGTCTCGCGCGGACTTTCGAGGCGATGCTTCTTCACCGCTTCGACGCGCTTCATCACTTCGGGCAATCCGCGTATCTCGGAAGGAGAGGCGTCTTTCAACCAAAGACACCAGCGTTGCATGCCGTTAATGAATTCCTGCGAGCCAAGAAATGGGCGGACGAACTTCTTGGCGTTAGGCTCTTTCTTGAGCAGTTCTTTTCTTTCGGACTCCGTCAGCAAGAGATGTCCGCCGTCGTTGGGCATATTGCCAAAAACAATTCCGGGAACTCGGGAGACGGGCGTCGACCGCGATAACACAACCACGTCGCTGCCTTCGATGAGATAAGGGCTGATGTTTTTGGCGGGCGTGAGATGCGCCTGCTCAGTGTCGGCGTCATAGTCGTAAATCCGTTTAGTGTCCGTGTCGAACGCGCTGAAACCGATGATAACGACGTGAACATGGGCTTTGCCCCTCGCTTCGCTCGCCCATGCGAAGGTGCGGTGAGCGAAATGAATCTTGAGGTGGTAGCGTTTGAAAAGCTCGTTCCAGAGAACGCCGACCTGCTCGCCTTGACTGATTGAGTTCGTTGAAACGAAGCCGACCATGATACGAGTGTCTTGAATGTATGCGCCCGCCTTGAAATACCATGCCGTAACGTAGTCGAGAACGCCTCCTCCTTTGACATTGCCGCAGACGATTTCCATATCGGTTTTTTGCTCGGCTGTCGCAAATTGCTTTCCGACAAACGGCGGATTGCCGAGGACGTAGCTGCATTTTGCGGGTGGGAGGATTTTCTTCCAGTCGAGGCGCAGCGCGTTGCCGCAGACGATGATGGGAGCCTTCTTGAGCGGGAGGCGCGCGAAGTATTGGCCGAAGGCTTCCGAGAGGCGATTGCTCATCTGGTGATCCATCAGCCACATGGCGACTTCGGCGATGCGCGCGGGCCATTCGCTGATTTCGATTCCATAGTAGGCGTCCACGTCCATTAGAGAAAGGCGCTGAATGTCCAGTTCGTGCTGAGCCTCGGGGAGTAACTTGAGAATTTCAATTTCCAGCGAACGCAGCTCCCGGTAGGTAATGACGAGGAAATTGCCGCAGCCGCAAGCCGGATCGAGGAAGCGGAGTTGCGCGAGTTTTCGGTGGAAACGCCTGAGTTCGGCTTTGCTGCTTTTGGCGCGCTCAAAAGCCTCCCGCAGGTCGTCGAGAAACAGTGCGCGGATGAGTTTAAGGATGTCGCGTTCGTTCGTATAATGCCCGCCAATTTGTCGCCGTTCCTGCGGCTCCATGACAGCCTGAAAGAGCGAGCCGAAAATGGCGGGTGAGATGCGCGACCAGTCGAAGCGCGTGCAGGCAAGCAGGGCGTTGCGCATGTCGCGGTTGAAGTCAGCGAAGCGGAGATTTTCGGCAAAGAGTTCGCCGTTGACATAGGCGAAGGTGGCCAGAGTTTCATCAAGGTTTTTCTGACGTTTCTCGGGCGGCGTATTCAGAACGTCGAAGAGATGCGCGAGGTGCAGCCCCAAGTCGGAGCCGTCTTCGGCGGTGCGGTTCAGCAGGTAGAGCTTGAACGATTCACGCTCGAAGATGCCGGTGTCTTCGGCGAAGAGGCAAAAGAGAACGCGAACCAGGAAGCGTTCGAGCTGATGCCCTGAGTAGCCGCCGGCTTCCAGCGCGTCGTGGAGGCGGCCCAGGATTTCGACCGCTTCAATGTTGATCGGGTCTTGTTCCTCGAACTTGTGCTGCTGATAGCCGGGGATGAAAGCGAACGCATGGATGAGTTGGTGAAAGTCGGCCAGCGGAAATTCGATGGTAGCCACGCGCCGGTTGTCGAATAGCGGCAAGGCGCGCTGGTCTTCTGGCTCCAGGTCGTGCAACGCGATGCGGGCGAAGTCGGAAACGATGACGTAGCGGGGAATCTCATCTGTGCGTCCTTCGCGCGCGAGGTCTCGGAGGTAACGGAAAGCCTGCGACTCCGCCTTGCCGAGGTCTTTGCCGAAACTCTTGTGCTCGACGAGCACCACACGAGGCCAGAACAAATCAATGTAGCCGTAGTCGCCGGAGAGTTTCTTCACCGGTTCTTCAAAGCTCGCCACGACGCGGCGGCGGATGCCGAAGACATTGAAGAATTCGTTCCAGAAAGTTTGCTTTTCTGCTTGTTCTCGCTTGACGCCGGTCCATTCCTTTGAAAAGGCGATCGCGCGATGGCGGATTTCGTTCCAGGAAAGAGGCACGAGTGGATGATAGCAAACTCCTGCTGAGTATCGAGCGTGGAATTCTAAACCCGAACCCGCCCGGCAGGTGGACAACCTGGAACATCGTCGAACCAACAGCGCTAGGGGACCTGAGGGCTGCTATAATCCTGGTGAGGTCCCTCCGGGAGAGCGGTGTCGGTCGCGGGGAACGCTATGAGCAGTGGTGGCACGAACTCTTTAAGGGATTGGCTCCGAATGGAAGGGCTTCTCGCTCCGCCTGTGGTAAGCCCGCCGAAGCCACCCCCGATCCCTACGTTTGCCGAGCTTCCGCGCGGGTCTGTGTTCCGCCGCATCGGCTCGAACCTGGCGGAGTTCGTCTCCGCTTCCCCCACGCCAGCCACAAGCTGGCAGTTTGCCTGGATGTTCCGCAGCGCCTACGTGCGCGGAAGCTTTCCCACGCGGCCGCTGCTCGAATCCGTGCTGCTGCATGTGGTCGTGCTCACCTTCTGGATCAGTGACCCCTTGCCGCGTTCGAGTCCTGTGCGGGAAGTCTCGCCGGTGGAGGTCCCCCGCGTCGAGCGGCGAATCATTTGGTATGTTAAGAACGACCGGCTCCCTGCCATCTCGCCGCTGGAGCCGAAGCCGCCCGTCCGGAGGAAGGTCCCGCGCCCTCCGGCGCGTGTCCGCTTGGAGTTTCATCCCGTCCAGAGGATGATTTCCAAACCGCCGCAGCCCGATAATTCCCGGCAAACCATCGTGCAGCCGGAAGCGCCCCGGGTGCAGCTTCCGAAGGAGGTTCGCATCCCCAACATCGTGGCCTGGTCGCCGACGATTGTTCCGCCGCCGCCGTCGGTTGCGGAGGGGCGAAAGCAGTTGGCGCAAGTCCGTGTTCCGAAGCTGCCTGTTCCCGTTGTCTCTGCTCCCACTCCTGTTCCGCCGAAACTGAACTTGCCCGAAGTGTCCGCTCCGGAAGTAACGGTTTCCGAACTCCCCAAGCTGCCCGTTCCGCCGCCGCCCGTGGTCGCCGAGACGCAACAGCAGTTGGCGCAAATCCGCGTTCCCCGAATGCCGGCTCCGGCCGTTTCCCTGTCCATCCCAGTTCCTCCGCCGCCCGAGGTCAGTCCCCGTGCGGATTCCGCCGCGCTCCCAACTCTGGTTGCCGTCGGAGTAGCCCCCGCCCCGCCCCCCGAACGGGAGGAGGTGAATGTGCCGTTGGGCAACCGTGCGGGCGAATTTGCAGTCTCACCCGAAGGTACCGAGAATTCCGGGAGAACTCTGGGGACCGAAAGCGACGCTGCTCGATCGCGGACGAGGAGAACTGCGGAAGAACCCCGACCTCCGCAGTTGGAGGGCCAACAGTTGGCCGACATTCGTGTGCCAAATCTTTTGGTTGACGGAGATAAGCCGCCCGCGATGGCCGCTCCTACCGTGCCGAACCCGCCGGAACCTCGCGCTGTTCCGTCGCCTTCCGCGGTTCCTTCTCCGTCGCAGCCGGCGGGAGACCTCAAGGCGCTTCTGGCGCGGGCGGCGCGGCCATCGCTGCTGCCGGAGATGACCCGAGGCAAAATGCCGGAGCCGGGATTTTTCGGCAACCGGCGCGTCTATACCGTCTCGATCAACATGCCGAACCTGAGCAGCGGTTCCGGAAGCTGGATTCTGCGTTTTGCCGAACTGGGAAATAACGGGACCGAAGCGCGAGAAGAGGCGGAGATTTCCTCTCCCGTGGCCGTCAAGAAAGTGGACCCCCAGTATGTACCTGCGGCGATTCGCGAGCGGGTCGAGGGCAGCGTGACCCTGGCGGCGCGGATTCTTCGGGACGGCACGGTTTCGAACATCGCTGTGGTGCAAAGCCTGGACCCGCGGCTCGACTTGAGCGCCGTGCAAGCGCTGACCCTCTGGCAATTCCAGCCCGCGCGCAAGAAAGGGGATCCCGTTGATCTGGAAGTTCTGGTGCAAATCCCGTTCCGGCTGCCGGCGTTTTGAAGCGCGAACCGGAAAGAAGCCCTCGGCCGTTCCCTACGAATTGAGTGGGGTTCTGGTGGTTGCCTGGATCATTCTGCTTTCCGTGTGGGCATCGGGATCGCTCCAGGCTCCGGCTCCCAAGCAGGGCCGAGGGCTTCGGATCGTGGATGTCCAGTTCGAAGATGAGCACGGAGATGTGCGGTACTCCCTGACGATGCGGGCCGGAGGGGAAATTGTTCTGACCTTCCGCGTGGAGGGGTTCGAACGCCGGAACGTCGAGAGCGAGGGGGCAGTCCCGGAAGAGCGGGTGCGGCTGTTGTATGAAGCGGAACTGCGAGACCCTCAGGACGTTTTGGTTCTGCCCGGTGAGAACGGAGAAGTGGATGTCCTGCTGGGTCCCCGCGACGAACAGTGGCGTCCGAAAATCCGGTGGTCCGGTGCGGTTCCTTCCTATGCGCCCAACGGAGAATACAAGATTCAACTTCGTGTCAAGGACGCCCAGGGAGACGAGGAAACCACATTGAGCGTTCCCGTTCGGGTGCGAGGGGAGACGATTCGACCCGCCGCATCGCTCGAGATTCAGCAGATCGAATACGCCAGCTCCGAGAGCGGCCCGTGGTATTCCCGGCGCTACTTCCCGGCGGGAAATCCGATCTACGTTCGTTACAAGATTGTCGGTTTCCGGGTTTCCCCTGAAAAAGAGGTTTGGGTGGAACAGGATTGGGCGGTATTGGATTCCGAAGGAAGAGTAATCGTCATCCATGAAAATGTCGTGCAGACGAAGCAGCAGAGCTTCTATCCACCGCGCAGCCTTCCCACGACCTTCGATTTGAAGCTGGACGATCCCAAGCCCGGAATGTACACGTTGCGAATCGCCATCCGTGACCGCGTGGGCGAGCAGGCCATTTCCACCGATTCCAACTTCTTCCTCCAGCCCTGAAAACGCTGGTGTCGGCAGTCCGATGCCGTTCCAGGCCGCCATGTCTCTAAAAGACTTGGAGTCCCGTTCTCAGTCAATTCCTCAAGAACATAATGGCTGCGGAGCCCACAAAGAGCCCCACCTCTGAAATTGCGGAAATAGTAGACATTGGCACCCATTGTTTTCGATGGCGACCAAAATAAGTCCTTGCTACTCAATCGAATGGCACTTCAGGGAACCTTGGGTGGTTTGTTTCTCGGAAATTTCCCTCGCGAGCCGAGTTACGGAGACAAGGCCTTCTCCTGTTCAGGGATGAATTCCACATCTCCCGAGGCTGCTCTAAGCTATACTCCCAACAAGAGGTGAGACCATGAACCCAATCTACATTGCTGCTATTGCCGCTGCGCAAGGAAAGCGGCTTCGCTGCTCGGCTTGCGGGAAGGAACAGATTGTCAGCAGTAAAGCTGGGAGCGGTCGACGATATTGTTGCAAGAGGTGCGGGCATCTTTTCACCGCGCGAGAACTGCAACCCCCGCTGACGGACCGCGGCTAAGGCGACGAAGAGAGTGCTGCTCGCCAGCCGGGATCGATTCCGGATGGGGGCGATTAGTTTTCAAAGGGACTCTTCGCAGTGATTCCGATTGAACAACTCCTGATCGCTGTATCAGTGCTTCTGCTGGTCGCCGTGTTGGCCAGTAAAGCATCGAGCAGGCTCGGTGTGCCTTCCCTTGTTCTGTTTCTCTTGATTGGCATGCTGGCAGGCTCTGAAGGTCCGGGAGGCATTCCTTTTGATGACGCCCAGCTTGCTCAAACCCTCGGCGTCGTAGCCCTAGCTCTCATTCTGTTCGCGGGCGGGCTGGATACGAACTGGGCGAACGTTTCTGGCGTGGTGTGGAAAGCGCTGAGCCTCTCCACGGCGGGTGTGTTCGTGACAGCAGTCTTGGTGGGGTGGTTCGCCCGCTTCGTGCTAGGCCTGTCGTGGCTTGAGGGGCTGCTTCTGGGTTCCATCGTCTCCTCTACGGATGCGGCTGCGGTGTTCGCCATACTCCGCTCCCGCGGGGCCAGTCTGAAAGGCCGTACAAGACCGCTGCTGGAATTGGAATCCGGCAGCAATGATCCGATGGCCGTGTTTCTCACCCTCGCGCTCCTACGGCTTCTTACGCAACCCCGCGACTCTGTGCTCGATCTAGTGCCAATGTTTCTTTTGCAGATGGTGCTGGGTTTTGTGCTGGGCTACATGATGGGGAGAGCGGCAATCCTCCTCCTAAATCGGCTCCAGCTTGAAACTGAGGGTCTCTATCCTGTCATGACGCTGGCCTGGGCACTTCTCACGTACGGGCTTGCTTCCTTCCTGGGAGGCAACGGCTTTCTGGCTGTCTACTTGGCTGGGATCGTAATGGGGAATGGCGACTTCATTCACAAGCGCAGCTTGGTGCGCTTTCACGATGGCCTTGCTTGGTTGATGCAAATTGCAATGTTCCTTACCCTGGGCTTGCTGGTCTTTCCTTCGCGACTGTTCCCTGTTGCTGAGGCAGGGCTTCTCATCTCATTTTTTCTCATGTTTGTTGCTCGACCCGTCAGCGTCTTCGTCAGTCTCGCCTTTTGGAAGATGGGCCTCCGACATCGACTGATGATTTCGTGGGTCGGATTGCGCGGAGCTGTTCCGATCATCTTAGCAACGTTCCCCCTTGTTGCGGGGGTATCCAATGCAGACCTCTATTTCAACGTGGTCTTTTTCATTGTGCTGACCTCTGTTCTGCTCCAGGGAACATCCCTACCTCTGGTGGCCAGGTGGCTCGGCCTGAAAGCACTCCTAGCTGCAAAGCGCGACTATCCACTCGAATTCGTGCCCGGCCGAAAGACGGGGAGCGATTTGGTGGAGGTCGCAATTCCGGAAATATCGCCTGTAATCGGCAAGCAGATCGTTGACCTGCAACTGCCGAAGTCCGCCCTGATTGTTCTGCTAAGCAGAAATGATGACTTCATCGTTCCCAGAGGCGGTACGGTTCTTGAAGCGGGAGACACAATGCTGGTGCTGGCAGGGAAAGAAGATCTAAGAGAAGTACACTTGCTGCTCGATCCCACGGGGGAGTTCCTTCGGACGGCGTTAGCCTCGGAGGACGAGAAAGAAGGTTGAAGAACCCGATCTCCCAAGTACGGGCGGATGGTAGTTCCGCCTCCAATTGATTTCATCCCCGACATTTTTCAGTTGATTACAGAATCGGGCTATTGCAACTCAATGGGTTAACGCGGGCGAACTACCATCTGTCGGCGGTTCGAAGCGTTCGCCCTCAGACGCGCGTCCGCCTGCGGTTGCCCGGCTACACATCCTCCAGCGTGCTTGACAGCCGTTCGCAATCCTGCGAACATGAAGTCGGAGCCGGATTTGCCGCCGACCGAGATCATCTTCTGCCGGGACGAGGAGGGGCGAGTTCCCCTCCTGGATTGGCTGGACGGGCTGCCTGCCAAAGCACGGCTCAAATGCCTGGCGCGGCTTCAACGGCTGGAGATGCTGGGGCATGAGCTGCGCAGACCGGAGGCGGATTACCTCCGGGACGGCATTTACGAGCTTCGGGCCAGCTTCCAGGGAGTCCACTATCGAATGCTCTACTTCTTTCACAAGACTCAGGCAATCGTGGTTTCCCACGGCTTGCAAAAGGAGCGCGAGGTGCCCGCGGCTGAAATAGATCGTGCTTTCGGACAGAAGCGCCAATTTGAACATGCGCCTGAGACGCACACTTTCTCTGGTGGGAGGTGAACATGGCTAGCAAGAAACCGGCCAGATCAGGGGCACTTCAACATGCCTACGACCGTTACGTTGGCGACGATCCCGAGCAGCGAGCCGCTTACGAACAGGAACTGCTCAACGCCGAGATCGCGGCGCTGCTCTACCGGCTGCGGACACAAGCCAGCCTGAGCCAGCGTGAACTCGCCAAGCGAGTGGGAACCACCGCCTCTGTCATTTGCCGATTGGAAGACGCCGACTACGAGGGCCACTCGCTGGCGATGTTGCGCCGCATCGCGGCTGCCCTGGATCGGCGGCTTGAGATTCGCTTTGTCCCTGCTCGGAAGCAGCGACTTCAGCGCGCCTGAGACCAAGTTGGCTGCCGGAGCCAGGACCTATCTGGAATGTTGTTTTTCTTCTCCTGCTCCTTCGCAAGGTAACCGTCGGAAGGTCCATGTTGGTGGCGTAAGATTCTCCCGCCCCTGCCGCCCGACACGGTAGCCGGGCCGACTGCGGTTCCCCGGCGCACTTGACCGCGCCCTGAGGTCGCCGCTACAATCATTGTTTTCCTTCTCGCTGCGGGAACCAGTGCCGGAGCACCAATCGCCCGGCGACCGGACAACGAGAAAGACTGTCCTGAGGATAGAATCAGCAGAGTTCTCTCAGGGGGGCCCTCCGGAGCCACGTTGTGGCCCAGAGCCTGCAAGTGGCGAGCCAAGTCGCCGGAGGGCAGGGCTTCGGATTCATTACATCATGAAGGGGAGGAACGATGGCCTCTGTTGAGGAGAAGGTGAAGCAGATCATTGTGGAGCAATTGGGAGTGGACGAGGCGGAAGTGACGCCCACCGCTTCCTTTGTGGATGACTTGGGGGCCGATTCCCTGGATACCGTGGAACTGGTCATGGCCTTGGAGGAAGCCTTCGACATCGAAATCCCGGAAGAGGATGCGGAAAAGATTCTGACGGTCCGCCAGGCAATAGACTACATCCAGGGACACTCGAAGTCGTAAGTCCCCGCCCGACTGGAAATCGGATTGCATCCACCCTTACCACGGGGATAACCGGGATAAATTGGAGACGAGGGTTTCGGACAAGCCTCACCGTCTGAGGGGGCAGGTCCTCGGGAGCGCGCAGCATGGCCAAACGAATCGTGGTCACCGGCGTAGGCTTGGTTTCCGCCGTCGGAATCGGCACGGAGGAGACCTGGAAAGCCATCCTGGCCGGCCAGTCCGGCATCAGCCGCATTACGCGCTTTGACGCGACCGAATTTGCCTGCAAGATCGCCGCCGAAGTCAAGGGATTCGACCCCTTTCAATTCATCGAGAAAAAAGAGTTGAAGAAGATGGGGATGTTTATCCAGTACGCCCTGGCGGCCGCGGAGTTTGCCCTCCAGCACGCGAATCTTCGGATCACACCGGACTTCGCGGAGCGCACGGGCGTGTTTCTTGGCTCCGGCATCGGCGGGTTCGATGTGATCGAGCGCGAACACACGGCGCTAATGCAAGGCGGCCCTCGCAAGATTTCGCCTTTCTTCATCGTAGGCTCGATTGTGAACCTGGCGGCCGGGCATGTTTCGATCCGGCACGGCGCCAAGGGGCCGAACTCGGCACCCTGCACGGCCTGTTCGTCGAGTGCCCATGCCGTGGGCGACGCCTTCAAAGTGATTGCCCGCTGCGACGCCGACGTGATGATTTGCGGCGGTTCGGAAGCGGCCATCACGCCCATGAGCGTAGGGGGCTTCGCCGCGATGCGCGCCCTCTCGACACGCAACGACGAGCCCGCGCGCGCCTGCCGGCCCTTTGACAAGGAGCGCGACGGCTTCATTATCGGCGAGGGAGCCGGTGTCCTCATCTTGGAGGATTTGGAATTCGCGCGCCGCCGCGGAGCGCCGATCCTCGCCGAGATCGTCGGCTACGGCATGTCCGGCGACGCGTTCCACATTACCCAGCCTTCCGAGGACGCCGACGGGGCCTACCGGGCCATGCGGAACGCCCTGGCCGACGCCAAGATCAACCCGGAACAGGTGGACTACATCAATGCCCACGGCACGTCTACGCCCTTTAACGACAAGCTGGAAACGCTGGCGATCAAGCGCCTGTTCGGGGAACACGCCTACAAGTTGCCCGTAAGCTCCACCAAGTCTATGACCGGGCATTTGCTGGGAGGCGCCGGAGGACTGGAAGCCGGATTCTCTGTTCTCGCACTGCGCGACCAGATTCTGCCGCCGACCATCAACTACGAGATCCCGGACCCGGACTGCGATCTGGACTACGTGCCCAACCAGGCCCGGCCCGCCCGCGTGGAATACGTCTTGAGCAACTCCTTCGGATTTGGAGGCACCAACGCCACCCTCTTGTTCAAGCGGTATACGGAGTGACGATCCCCGGCTGTCGTCCGTGCGCGGCTCGGCTGAGAGCGGCGTGCCGGTGGGTCTTCCGCAGCTGATTTGGACCGATCAAAATCCTTTGCTGAGACAGGAAAGCTTCCCATGAAAATCCTGGTGTGCGTCAAACAGGTTCCCGCCAAAGACTCTCCGTTGCGGTTGACGGAGGACTCGACCTGGATTCGAGACGCGGATTTGAGCTACGAAACCAATGAGCCGGACGCATTCGCGCTCGAAGAGGCCTTGCGCCTGAAGGAGAAACACGGCGGCGAAGTGGTGGTGGCGAGCGTCGGCCCGGCCCGCGTTCAGCAGGCGATCCGCGAGGCGCTGTCGAAAGGCGCGGACCGCGCCATCCATATTGACGATGACTCCGGCTCGAAACTCGACAGCTTCTTCACGGCGCAGCTCATCGCGGAAGCGGTCCGCTCCGAGGCGTTCGATCTGGTCTTGACGGGACTCCAATCCGATGACCTCGGGTTTGCCCAGAGCGGCGTCATCCTGGCCGAACTGCTGGGATTGCCGCACGCCACCATCATTATGGAAGTCGAAGTCATTGACGGCCGCCTCAAAGTGAAGCGCGAACTCGAGGGCGGGTGGTTCCAGTGGGTCGAGATGCCGCTGCCGTCCTTGCTGACCATTCAGTCCGGCATCAACAAGCCGCGGTACGCCACGCTCAAAGGCATTAAGGCGGCCAAGACGAAAGAAATCCGCCGCGTCACGCCCGCAGAGCTGGGAGTGAAGCCCGACGAGGCCGCAGCCCGGAACCAGCTACGCCGCATTTATGTTCCGGTTAAGACCAAGAAGACAGAGTTCATCGAAGGACCTCCGAAAGAGGCTGCGGCCAAACTGGTAGAAAAATTGCAGCGCGAGGCCCGGGTTTTGTAAGAAGTGACGAGTGACCAGTGACGAGTGACAAGCAAGCAACTGGTCAAAATTACTCGTCACTTGTCACTCATCACTTGTCACTGAGGCCGGACTCCTAACACCTAACACCTGGAGCCTGATCGCCATGAGCAACGCCATACTTACCGTCATTGAGCAACAGCAAGGAAAATTAAACCGGATGAGCTGGGAGGCGCTGGCCGCCGCGCAGCAGGCCGGGAGCCATCTTTCGCGGCCTGTCGAGGCGGTCGTAATGGGCCACGGGGTCCGCGCAGTCGCTGAAGAAATCGCTGCGGCGCAGATCGGCCGGGTTCTGCTGGTGGAAGACCCACTCCTGCGAGACTACACGCCCGACGCCTACTCGTTGGCGCTTCTGCACGTGATTGCCGCCGAGCAGCCGCGCCTGGTTCTGTTGCCGCATACCTATCAGGTCCGCGATTTTGCGCCCAAGCTGGCAGCCGCACTGCAACGTTCGTTTCTGAGCGATTGCATCGGCTTCCACCTGGAGGACGGAACCCTCGTCTTTACTCGCCAGCTCTTCCAGGGGAAGATGAACGCGGACATCGCTTTCGCGTGCGACCCGCCATGCCTGGCGTCGGTGCAGGCCGGGAGCTTCCGGGCCGACCAGGTGGCAATGGGGCAGCGCCCCGCGTCCATCGAGACACTCACCGTGACAATTCCTCCGGAGAAGGTTCGCACCAAGCCGCTCGAACGCTTCCAGGAAGCCAAGCGCACCGTGGACCTCGCCCAAGCCGAGATCATTGTCTCGGTGGGGCGGGGAATCAAAGATCAGGAAAATTTGCCGCTGATCCAGAAACTCGCCGAGGCGCTCGGGGCCGAAGTGGGCGGCTCGCGCCCCATCTGCGACAACGGCTGGCTCCCGATGGAGCGGCAGATCGGCAGTTCCGGCCAGACCGTCGCGCCGAAACTCTACCTCGCCGTCGGCATCTCTGGCGCTATCCAGCACTTGGTCGGCATGAAAGGTTCGCGCACCGTCGTCGCCATCAACAAAGACCCCCACGCGCCCATCTTCGAGGTCGCCGATTACGGCATCGTCGGCAACCTGTTCGATGTCCTGCCGGCATTGATCGAGGAAGTCAACAAAGCGAAGGATCACTAAGGACAATAGGAGCGGTCAGTGGTAGCGACGGCAGGGAGGATTTATGAAGGCTGACAAATTGACAGTCAATGGACTCTTTGACCCTACGGAACGGCGCGAGGCACCATTGTTCCAGCGCCCCTACGTTTGGAAGCAGGATGAGAATTGGGAACCTCTTTGGGATTCCACCAAAGCGGTTGCAAACAAGCGGCTAACTGACTCCCACGTGCGCCCGCACTTCCTAGGGGCGGTTGTTCTCGACCAGTTGCGAACGTCAGCGGGGAAGCTACACGCGCGTCAGATCATCGATGGCCAACAACGGCTTACAACCTTGCAACTTGCTTTGGCCAGTGCTCGTGATCTAGCTTTTGAACTCGGTCGCAGTAAGTATGGCGACGCCTTCAGACGCCTGACTTACAATGACGTCCCACTCAGCGAAGATCCTGATGATGCTTTCAAGGTCTGGCCGACCAACGCTGATCGTGACGAGTTCCGCACTGTCATGAACACTGGTTCGCGCGCAGCCGTCCAGGCACTGGCGCTTGAGGGCGAATGCTTGATTCGAAATGCGTACCTGTTCTTCAGTGATGTCTTTGGGGCTTGGTTGAGAGAGCACGGGCCGGATAACGACTCGATAACGGGGCGGCTTCATGCTCTTTACACGGCACTTCGGGATGATCTTAGTCTTGTAGTAATCGACCTGGAGGAGAACGACGATGCCCAGGAAATTTTCGAGACACTGAATGCCTTGGGGACACCGCTTTTACCGGCAGACCTCGTCAAAAATTATCTGTTTCGGCTTGCTGAACTGCAGAACGAGGACACGCCTAAACTCTATCAACAGTACTGGAAGGGTTTCGATGATGAAAAGTCCTATTGGCGCAAGGAAGTTCGACAAGGGCGACTAAAGAGGGCAAGACTCGACCTTTTCCTGAACTACTACCTGACAATGATGAAGGGTGATGAGGTCATCATTTCGCAGATGTTCCTCGATTATAAGGACCTCGTTGAGAGCAGCAATGGCACTCGGGCACCAGAACACATGCGGCACTTCCGTTCGTATGCGGATGTGTACCAGGACTTTGAAGCTTTCCTTCCTGATTCACGGGAGGGACTATTTTTCTACAGGCTAGACCAGATGGACACGACAACAGTTTTTCCTCTCCTCCTGGAGGTCTTCAAACGCTATTCGATGCCTGATGCTTGGACCGAGCGTGAAAGAATTCTTGTTGATCTGGAGTCCTTTCTTGTTCGCCGTGCGGTATGCGGACTTACAACCAAGAACTACAATCGCTTCTTCGCTCAACTCGTGGCGACACTTCGCAACAGCAACGACGATTTTTCATTCACCGCGATTCGACAGAACCTCCTTGCTGAAACCGTGGATACACAACGGTGGCCTCCTGACCAAGAATTTCGCCACGCTTGGATGAGTACCGAGTTCTACAAGCACCTAAAAAAGTCTGTACAGCGAATGATTCTGGAGGCCTGCGAAGCCACTCTGCATACAGGGAAGACAGAGAAAGTCAAAATCGAGCGGAAATTGACGATCGAGCACCTCCTTCCGAGGGATTGGAAAGCGCACTGGCCTCTGGTGGTGCGGGAGCAATCGCCCGATGCCCAGGAGCAGGCGCTCAAGCGTCGGAATGAATCTTTACACAAGATTGGCAATCTTACACTTCTTACCAAGGAACTTAACCCGTCAGTATCGAACGGACCATGGCCGAAGAAGCGGGAAAAGATACTCGAACACAGTGCGCTCAACCTAAATCGGCCGCTGCTGGATTATCCGGTTTGGGATGAGGAATGTATTGAGCGGCGCTCACAATTTTTGTTTGATCTCGCGCTGAGAGCTTGGCCTCATCCTGGACCGGTTTGAAACTAGGTGTTGAGAGTCAGCTTCCAAAGGTGGGTTTGTAAAATCCCGGGAAAGACCCACTCCCGCGGCTGGCGTGCCGGTGCTATCATGAAGCGCAGGAGGTGCTGTGAAAAGCTACGTTTTTAAGGTTGTGATCGAAGACGATGAGTTTGAGGATGGACGGAAGGCATTCCATGCGTACTGTCCCGCACTGGAGAGCTTTGGAGCTTACACGTGGGGTCACACGAAAGAGGAAGCCCTTAAGAATATCCGCGAAGTCGTCCAGATGGTGATCGAGGAACTCGTTGAGGAAGGCAAGGAAATCCCCCCGGACGCCATCGTTGTCGAGCTTGAATCTCCCGCAGTGGTGGCGACCGTTTGAGAATCCCACGCGGCGTCTCCGCCCGCGAATTCGTCCGCGCACTTTTGGAGGACGGATTCATCCAAATCCGCACCGAAGGGAGCCACCGGCGTTTTAGACACCTTGACGGGCGCTACGTTAGTGTCTCTTCCCACAAAGACTCCGACACCTTCCCCATTGGGACGCTTCGCAAGATGATCATTCGCCAGGCCCGCTGGACCGAGGGCGATCTTCGACGGCTTCGACTCATTGAGTAAGCTATGACCCAGCGAGAATCCCTGGAGGTGGATGTCCTGATCGTGGGGGCCGGTCCCGCCGGCCTGGCGACGGCGCTGCGCCTGGCGGAGTTGATCGAGCAGCACAATGCCGAAGTTGACGCCGGAAAGCGGCAAGGGAAAAAGTTCTCGGCGGAAGAAATCTATCTGCTCGAAAAAGGCCGGGAGATTGGCTCACATCTGCTTTCCGGCGCGGTGATGGACCCGCGGGGGTTGCGGGAGTTGGTCCCGAACTTTGACCAGCCAGACTCGCCGGACCGCGCTCCAGTCGCGTCCCCGGTCCTGCGCGACGCCGTTTACTTCCTCACCGAGCAGGGCCAGTGGCAGCTTCCCATCACCCCTCCGTTCTTGCACAACCACGGAAACTACATCGTTTCGCTCAATCGCCTGGGCCGCTGGCTGGGTCAGAAGGTCGAGGCCAAAGGCGTTAGCGTCTTCACGGGTTTTGCCGGCAAGGAACTGCTCTATGAGGAGGGTCGCGTTGCCGGAGTGCGCACGGACGACAAGGGTCTCGACCGCGACGGGAAGCCGAAAAGCAACTTTGAGCCGGGCTACGATCTGCGGGCGAAGGTGACGGTGCTGGCCGAAGGGCCGCGCGGCTCGCTCACGAAGCAACTGATTGCCCGGAGGAGCTTGGATCAAGGCCGCAATCCGCAGGTCTATGCCGTCGGAGTAAAAGAACTTTGGGAAGTTCCGGCGGGGCGCATCGATCCGGGCACGGTGATTCACACTGCCGGGTGGCCGCTCACCAGGGACCAGTACGGCGGAGGCTGGCTCTATTCCATGCCTGGGGCGATGCCCGAAGGGATGATCTCGATTGGACTGGTCGCGGGCCTCGATTACCGCGATCCCACGTTTGATCCCCATGAAGCCTTCCAGCGTTACAAGACGCATCCGCTTTTTCGCAAGATTCTCGAAGGCGGCAAGCTGCTCAAGTACGGCGCCAAGACCATCCCCGAAGGCGGCTGGTTCTCGCTGCCGCAGCTCTCAACCGACGGCGCGCTGCTCGTGGGCGACTCCGCCGGCTTTTTGAACTCGCAGCGCTTGAAGGGGATCCATCTGGCCATTAAGAGCGGGATGCTGGCGGCGGAAACAATATTGGACGCCCTGCGTAAGGACGACTTTGCCGAGCAGTCGCTCAGCGATTACACTCGCCGCGTGGAGACAAGCTGGGTGAAAGAAGAGATGTGGAAGGCGAGGAACTTCCACCAGGCGTTTGAAGGCGGAATGCTCTCGGCTGCCTTTCATGTGGGACTTCAAATGCTCACCGGCGGGAGAGGTTTGTATGATCGTTACCGGAGTCACGCGGGTCACGAGCGGCTGCAACGGCGGAAAGATGGTGGGCGCGCCCGAATCGTTCCGGACGGCAAGCTGACGTTCGACAAGCTCACCGACGTGTATCACTCCGCCACCAAGCACGAAGAGGCCCAACCTTGCCATCTGCTGATTACGGACACCGACATCTGCAACACTCGTTGCGCGGCGGAATACGGCAATCCGTGCCAGTATTTCTGTCCCGCGGCTGTCTATGAAATGGTCGAGGGCAAAGACGGGCGCCGCGAACTTCATCTCAACCCATCGAATTGCGTGCACTGCAAGACCTGCGATATTATGGACCCCTATCAGATCATTACCTGGGTGCCTCCGGAAGGCGGAGGCGGCCCGAACTACGAGAACTTGTGAAAGGGAATTGCGAGTTCTTAATTCTTTGCAAACTTTAGAACTGTAGGTGACAATCCCCCCGTGACAAAATCCTACCGCCACGGTCAAATCCTGAACCTGATCCGCATCCAGCCGACCCGCACGCAGGAAGAGCTGGCCCATGCGCTCCATCGCGTGGGAATCGAGGTGACGCAGGTCACCCTTTCCCGCGACATCCGCGAGCTGGGGCTGGTCAAAGGGCAGCAAGGCTACCGCGAGCCGGAGCGCGCCGCGCCTCCCACGGAGGAGCCGGGCAACTTGAAACGAGCCTTGGAAGAATTTGTCCGGGACGTCAAGACGGCGCAGAACATTGTCATCATCAAGACCGCCCCTGGCAACGCGCAGCCGGTTGCCGTCGCCCTCGACCGGGAGGGCTGGCCGGAGATCATCGGAACCCTCGCGGGCGACGACACGGTCTTTGCCGCGACGCCCGACGCCCGGCAAGCGGTAAGGGCCAAGGAGAAGCTGTTAGCCTTGCTGCGGTAGTGATCTACGGGGGAAAATTTGCCTGTCATCCCGAGACCTTCGGCCCTGTGCGGGCCTCAGGACAGGCTCCGCGAGGGACCTGCAGGTCGGTTCCGAGTGAACTGGAGAAAAGACAGCCATATTTATGGTAATATCAAGCCATGAGGACAACCGTTGACATTCCCGATCCGACCTACCGGGAGCTCAAGTCGAAAGCGGCCCGGCAGGGATGCTCTGTCAAAGAACTGATCCTCGGGTGCGTTGAAAAGGAACTGCGGCCCCGCACCCGGCGGAGAGGGCGGATTGAGCTGCCCATTATCAAATCCAAGCAGCCCGGCATCCTGCGCCTGACGAATGAAGCGATTTATGAAGTCATCCCTTTTCCCTGATGTCAACGTCTGGCTTGCTCTCACGCACAACCGCCACATCCATCATCGAATCGCGGCAGAATGGTTCCAGCAGTCGGATGGGCCGCTGTTTTTCTGCCGCTTCACGCAACTCGGTTTGCTGCGCCTCCTGACCAACGAACAGGTGATGGGAGTGGATGTTTTGGGCCAGCGCGCCGCTTGGCAGGCGTATCACCGCTGGTTTCAGGACGAACGAATTGAATTTCACCGGGAGCCGGAGAGTCCCGAATTTGAACAGCGATTCCAGGAACTCAGCAGCAAGGCTAGTCCGTCGCCGAAGCTGTGGGCTGACGCTTATATAGCTGCGTTCGCAAAGACCGCAGGCATGACCCTCGTTACCTTCGACCGGGCGTTTCAGGCGATGACGTCAGTTCGTGCCACCGTGCTTTCAGCGGACGGACCAAGCTGACCTTGCTGCGTCGGCCCCCGTTTTTGACGCCCTCGTCCCTGCATGGTACAGTCAGAAGAGAGGGTGTGCTGGAAGGCGGGAGCATGCAATCAGAGCGAAAATTTTTCGAAGAGAAGTTCAACATCACGGAACCGGACCTCGAGCGATACCTGGGGGCGGCGCTCTCGGCCGGGGGCGAGTACGCGGACCTCTACTTCGAGTACCGGGCGACGAGTTCGATTTCGCTCGATGAATCCCTCGTCAAGGGCGCAACCCAAGGGGTATCGGTGGGCTGCGGCGTGCGGGTAATCGCGGGCGAGCGGACCGGTTATGCCTACACCGACGATCTCTCGCCGGAGAAAATCCTCAAGGCCGCCCACATCGCGGCGCAGATTGCGAACGGCCCGGCGCGCGTTTCGACCGTCGGCCTCTCCGAGTTGCAGCTTGCGCGGAATCTTTATCCGGTGATCGTTGCGCCCACCGACATGGACATTGCCGCAAAACTCGATCTGGTTTTCCGCGCGGACAAGGCCGCGCGTGCCTACGACAGCCGCATCACGCAAGTGCGGGCCGGTTATGCCGACGAGGTGCGGCACGTGCTGACCGTGGCTTCCGACGGCGGCATTACGGGCGACTTCCAGCCGCTGGCGCGCCTCAGCGTTTTTTGCCTGGCGCAAGAGGGAAAGGTGATCCAGCGCGGGACGAGCGGCGGCGGCGGGCGCGTCGAGTTGCGCTTCTTCCTGGAGGAGAAGACGCCGGAGTACTTTGCCCGCGAAGCGGCGCGACAGGCGATTGTCCAGCTCACGGCCGTCGAAGCTCCCGCCGGGGAGACGGAAGTGATCTTGGGACCGGGCTGGCCGGGCATCCTGCTTCATGAAGCCGTGGGACACGGCCTCGAGGCGGATTTCAACCGCAAGAAGACCTCCGCGTTCAGCGGCCTGATCGGGCAGAGAGTGGCGAGCAATCTGTGCACCGTCGTGGACGACGGAACCATCCCCAACCGTCGCGGTTCGCTCAACGTGGACGATGAAGGCACGCCGACCTCGCGGACCGTCCTGATCGAGCGAGGCATCCTCAAGGGCTATATGCAGGACAAACTGAGCGCGCGGCTGACGCACGGCGCGGTGACAGGCAACGGACGCCGCGAGAGCTACATGCACATCCCGATGCCCCGCATGACCAATACCTATATGCTGGCCGGGGACTCCGATCCCCAGGACATCATCCGGTCCGTCCGGCGCGGCCTTTACGCCGTGCAGTTCGGCGGCGGGCAGGTGGACATCACCAACGGCAAGTTTGTCTTCTCGGCGTCGGAAGCGTATTTGATTGAGGATGGGCAGGTGACGCGCCCCGTGCGCAACGCCACGCTCATCGGCGACGGGCCGGAAGTGCTGAAGCATGTCTCGATGGTCGGGAACGACCTGAAGCTCGATGAGGGGATCGGCGTCTGCGGCAAAGACGGACAGAGCGTGCCGGTCGGCGTCGGTATCCCCACGATCAAAGTGGACCGCCTGACGGTCGGCGGGACTCGCTAGAGCAACCTGAAACATCCCATGGATGAATTACAGCAACTGGCGTCTCACGTTGTCGAAAGCGCCATGAAAAGCGGCGCCACGGCGGCTGACTGCATTGTGCGGGAGGGCAACGAGTTCTCGACCACCGTCCGCTGCAACGAAGTCGAGCACCTCAAGGAAGCCGGCTCGAAGGCAGTCGGTCTGCGCGTGTTCTGGGGTCAGCGGACAGCCAGCTCCTACTCGTCGGACCTTACCCCCAAGGGAGTCGAGCGTCTGGTTTCGAGCGCCATTGCCTCGGCGCGCGTTACCTCCGAGGACCCCTGCGCCGGTCTGCCGGAGGCGGGATTGGTGGGAGCATATCCGGGTGACCTCGATCTGTTTTCCGAGGATGTTACGCGACTGGAAGCTCCTGCGATGATTGAACTGGCCCGCCGGGCCGAGCGGTCTGCCTTTGCCTTCGACCCGCGCATCCGGAACTCGGAAGGGTCGAGCT
>MEKR01000158.1:0-3506 GCA_001767035.1 Acidobacteria bacterium RIFCSPLOWO2_02_FULL_61_28 | reverse complement strand
GGAGTACCGGCGTTCGAATTGTTCGCTCGTCGTGGTTCCGGTCGCTGTTCCCGATCCCAATCAGGCGGCAGGGACCCTGGGGATGGAGCGCGATTATTGGTACAGCATCTCGCGCAGCTTTGCCGGCCTCGAGCCGCCCGAGGAGGTGGGGCGGAAGGCGGCGGAGCGCGCGGTGCGGCGGCTCGGCGCGCGGAAAGTCGCCACCTGCCGCGTGCCCGTGGTCTTTGACCAGCGCACGGCGCGGAGCTTGCTCGGAAGCCTGCTCGATGCGCTGAACGGCGACTCCATCTATCGGGGCGCGTCCTTCCTGGCGGGAAAACTCGGCGAGCAGATTGCTGCCGAAGCGGTGACTATCGTAGACGATGCCACGCTGCCGGGCGGCTTTGGGTCGTCTCCGTTTGATGACGAAGGCGTGCGGGCCGGGCGCACGGTCGTGATCGAACGGGGGATTTTGAAGAGCTATCTGCTCAACTGCTACGCGGCCCGCAAGCTCGGAATGAAAACGACGGGCAATGCCGCGCGCGGGCTCGCCGGTAATCCGGGCATCGGCCCCAACAACTTCTTTCTCGAGCCTGGTTCCGCCACGCCGGAGGAAATCATCCGCTCCGTGCGGAACGGCTTCTACGTGACGGAGTTTATGGGATTCGGCGTGAATGTGGTGACCGGAGACGTTTCCTACGGAGCGGCAGGCCTGTGGATCGAGAACGGGGAACTCGCATATCCGGTGCAAGAAGTCACCGTCGCCGGAAACTTGTCTGAGATGCTCCGCGCCATTACCATCGTGGGGCGTGATCTCGAATTCCGAGGCCCGGTGGCTTCCCCCACGCTCAAGGTCGAGGAGATGACCGTCGCCGGCCGGTAGGACCGTTCCAACTTGATATGCCTTACTGAAAGACCGGCTAAGGTAAACCGGGTATTTGAGGCAAAGACCTCTTGTGCTGACGACGCTTAGCCCAATATAGTTGGAACGGCGCTAGGGCATCGCTTTCAGGCCGGCTCGTGGTTTGGAATCCGGAATCAGGAATCCGGAATACAGAGGGAATCATCGAAGGATCTTATAGGTATGGACACACGAAACATCAAGGATCGGGCAGAACGCAAACGGGTCAAAAGAGACGCCCGCAAGAAGCAACCTCCGAAGCCGAAAAGAACCGAGCCGCGCGGCTCGCACAAGAAAAAAATAAAGAAGGCAGCCCGCGGCCAGCGGAAGCGCTAACCCTGGCAGTGCCGTCTCGGCGGACGCGCTCCCCGGAGCGGAAGGTTCCGCGGAGCCGGAGTCGAGTTTTCCCCGGCGGAAGGAGGGCTTCCCCAGCGGTGGCTTCGATCGAGGAGTTTGTTGCGGCACTTCCTAAAGCAGAGTTGCATCTGCATCTGGAAGGCACGGTCGAGCCAACCACGCTCTGGAAGCTCGCCGAACGCCATCAGACTCCTCTGTTTCATGCAGGCCGCCCGGCTCTCGAGAATCTCTACCGCACCGAGGATTTCACCGGGTTTCTCGAAGCCTTCAAGACTGTCTGCGAGCACCTTCGCGCGCCGGAGGACTACGAACGGATCACCTACAACGCCCTCCGGCGCTTGGCGGAGCAGAATGTGCGCTACGCGGAAATCATTGTCTCGGCGGGCGTGATCCTGTGGAAGCAGCAAGACCTGCGGAGTTGCTTTGAAGGCATCGAGGCGGGATACCAGCGAGCCAGAGATGAGTCCGGAATCCGCGCCCAGTGGATTTTTGACGCGGTTCGGCAGTTTGGAACCACCGCGGCGCAGGCAGTGGCGCAGGCGGCGGCTTCCTTGCGGGACCGGGGTGTTGTGGGGTTCAGCATCGGGGGCGATGAACGGCAGGCTCCCCCGGAACTCTTCCGCGATGCCTTCGCCTATGCCCGCAGCGCAGGCTTGCGCCTCACTGCCCATGCCGGGGAGGCGGCAGGCCCGGATTCGGTCTGGAGTGCGCTCCGTGTTTTGGGTGTGGAACGCATCGGCCACGGCCTAACTGCCGCTGCCGACCCGCGACTGGTAGATCATTTAGTAGAAAAACAAGTGCCATTGGATGTG
This sequence comes from Acidobacteria bacterium RIFCSPLOWO2_02_FULL_61_28, assembly GCA_001767035.1. Classification (GTDB taxonomy): domain Bacteria; phylum Acidobacteriota; class Terriglobia; order 2-12-FULL-54-10; family 2-12-FULL-54-10; genus 2-02-FULL-61-28. The sequence goes on along the minus strand of MEKR01000158.1, from coordinate 1,457 downwards.
TGCGTTACAAGTAATGTTAAAACTGGCTGTTTAAGTGATGTTTCATGCCACCCTCTGCGGAATTACTTCGACAAGGGGCTGCTGGTAACTCTGAACTCCGATGACCCGGCGCTCTTCGGCGCCGATCTGAACCAGGAATATCTACTGGCTTATCGGCTGTTTGGCTTCCATCCGGAGGAGCTGACTCGCTTGGCTCGGAATTCCTTCCTGGCTGCCTTCTTGCCGCCGGAGGACAAGGCGTTTTTTCTTGCCTTGTTCCCGGACGCCACCCGCTCCCGGGTGACGGGCTGACTCCGGCCTGTCCCGCAACTTCTGTGCGCGCTTATTTTTCCCGCCAGCGTTGTTGTCGTTTATACTCTGAGTGCTAGGGATAGGAAGTGGTGTGTGGAGTTCTTTCGCAGTATTTCTTGCACCGGGAGCGATTGATTCAAGGTTCTTATGCGCGTAGCAGTTACTGGAGCAGGAGGAATGCTGGGGCAAGACTTGGTGGCTGTCCTCCAAGCGAAGCATGAAGTCTTGGCCCTGGATCATGCTGCCTGTGATGTTTCTGATGAAGCGGCTGTCCGGCGTATCTTCTGCGAGTGGCGTCCGAAGCTGGTGGTGAATTGCGCCGCCTATGCCGACGTGGACGGTTGCGAGCGCGATCCGGAACGCGCCTTCGCGGTGAACGCGCGCGGCGCGGGCCACGTGGCGCGAGCCGCCGAGCAGCTGGGCGCCCGCGTTTTTTACATCAGCACGGACTATGTTTTTAACGGAGGAAAGCGGGAGCCATACCAGGAGGACGACCCGACGGGCCCCATCAGCATCTACGGCCAGAGCAAACTCGAAGGAGAGCAGCAGACGTTCGGCTCGGACGGCGCCGGCGCGCGCCACCTCGTCATTCGGACGTCCTGGCTCTACGGAATTCACCGCCCGAATTTCGTCGAGAAGGTCCTGGCCGACGCGCAGTCGCAGCCCCAGTTGAATCCAAAGCTGGAGGCCGTCGCAGACCAGATTTCGTGTCCGACTTGGACGCTGCACTTGTCGCAAAAGATCACGGAGCTTGCAGAAACGTCGGCGTGCGGAATCGTGCATGTCGTCAATACTGGCCAATGCAGCCGGCAGGAGATGGCGCAAGCGATTGTCGAATGGTTGCCGCGGCCCGTTCCAGTCGGGCCAACGTATTGGGCCAAACTCAACCGGCCCGCCCGGCGCCCGGCCTACTCGGTACTCGGCTGCCGGCGTCTGGAGCAGTTGGGCCTGGAGCCGCTGCCACACTGGCGCGAGGCGCTGGAGGAGTATTTGGAGTTGAGAACGATTCGACAATAAGCAAGTCGAAACCCTGTTAGAGTGATCCGAGGCAGTATCGGGAGTCCCGAATCCGCATCGCCCGATATGACGAAGCCGCGCATACTCATCATTTCGCCTGTCACGCCCTACCCTGTTCATCACGGGGCGGGGAGTACTATCTACGGGTA
>MEKR01000157.1:5557-7166 GCA_001767035.1 Acidobacteria bacterium RIFCSPLOWO2_02_FULL_61_28 | reverse complement strand
TCACTCGACGAACAATTCCCCCGGCGTAACCAGATCACCTTTGGGGGAAATTCGAGCAGGACGCTCATCTCCCCGAAATCTGCGTCTTTGGTTACGATCGAGAAAGCTTTCTCTCTCGCGAAGCTCCAGACGGCCGCGTCCGGTGCCCTCTCCAATCCGGCTTCCCGAACATGCATGCAATTGGGGTAGATATCGGCCAGGTGCTCTATCAGGCGGGGAGATAAGTTCTCGTCGAAAAGGAGTTTCACTTCACGATCACTTTGAGCTGACTCTCACGTTCTGCGGCGTAACTCAGGCAAGCCAGAAGGTCTTCTCTCGTGAGATCCGGGAAGTCGGCGAGAATCTGCTCCTGCGTCATCCCCGAGGCTAAATAAGACAACACGTCATAAACGGTGATGCGCAGGCCCCGGATGCAGGGCTTTCCTCCTCGCTTGCCCGGTTCAATGGTGATTCGCTCCTGGTATTCCATAGGCCCAGTATAGTCGTCCGTTGCTTCCCGATCAAGGGAAGCCACGGCGAAGGTTGTGTCCATTCGACTTCGCTAAGGACAGGCCAGGGCAGGCTCACCGAGTGGACCTCTTTCACCGTCCCGCTCACTTCCAGAGCGCGCGGGCTGTCTCCACCACGAGGCGGAGCTTGGCCCACTGCTCGTCTTCGGTCAGCAGATTCCCTTCCATCACGGAGGCAAAGCCGCACTGCGGGCTGAGCGCCAGGTTCTCGAGCGGCACGTAGCGCGAGGCTTCCTCCACGCGCTGGCGGAGCGTCGCCGAGTCCTCGAGCTGCGGCAGCTTGCTGCTGATCAGTCCCAGGACCACGGTTTTCCCTCGCGGCACGAACCGCAGCGGCTCAAACGTCCCGGAGCGCGTGTCATCGTATTCGAGCAAGAAACGGTCTACGCCGAGCGTTCCGAACATCGTTTCAGCGATGGCGTCGTATCCGCCTTCCGCGTACCAGTGGCTGCGATTGTTGCCCCGGCAGAGATGAATCGCCAGCGTCACCCCCGGACGCCGCGCCGCCTCAAAACACGCATTGTCGGCTTGGATGGACTCTTGGAAAAGAGCGTCCGGCTCCATCTTCATTTCGGTCCGAATCCACTCGCGCCACTTCGGGTCCATAAAGTAGCTGTAGCGCGGCGCATCAATCTGGATGTAGCGGACGCCTTCGCCGGAAAGCGCCGCCAGTTCTTTCTTCATGATTTCAACGATGTCCCACAACAGCGCCAGGTGATCCTTGTACACCCGGTCGGTGATCCCCCGCTTGAAGGAGATCGCGGGAAATTGAGTGGCGCTCGGCAGCGTCATCTTGATCGGGCCGGGGCTGTGCTCTTTCAAGAACGGGAGTTCCTGCCCGGTGAGCCGGCGCACCGGGCGCAGCTTGGCCGTGACAATGCCGGCCACGCTGCTGGCCGCCGCCTTCGCCTGGTCCGCCTGCCAGGAGCGCGCCAGCGCATCGCCCAGGTCGAAGCCCTCGACGGCGTCGGTGAAGTCGCTCATGAAGTTGCGCCGCCGCAACTCCCCGTCCGTGAAGATTTCAAACCCCAGTTCTTGCTGCTTGCGGAGCACGCGCGCGATGTGACGATCCTCGATGGCGCGCAGGCGCTCCGGATCGG
>MEKR01000157.1:0-5524 GCA_001767035.1 Acidobacteria bacterium RIFCSPLOWO2_02_FULL_61_28 | reverse complement strand
CGCTCCGGATCGGCCGTGGCGCTGCGGCGCGCCTCCAGCAGCTCCGCGGGCCGGAGAAAACTTCCGATGTGGTCCGCTCGGTAGGCCGCGGACATTTTCTTTCGACTCCCTTCCCTCAAATCTCCGCAGATTGGTCAACGAACCACGGTTACGGCGATTCAAGGAGTCTTGAGGATATCGTGAGTGCCGATTCTTCTCAAGACATAAATCTCCGCTTCGATCTGGAAGGTAAAGCGGTAAGTGAGCGTGATCCTGCACTCCCAAATATTTCGAGGATCGTTCATTTTCTTTACCTGAAGCGAAGGATGACGTGGATTCTGAAGCAGAAGACCGGGTTTCTGATCCGTAAGGGTCTTGATCTTTTCAGGAAGCGCTTCATAGTCTTTGTCAAAGGGCTTGGTAGTGAGAATGCTCATCGAAAACTACCGCCTGCCCCGCTTCCCTTTCTTTCGGAGGTGTTTGATCAACTCCCTGGGGGAAGAAAACGGGCCGGAAACGTCTCCCCGAGCGATGGCTTCATCCGCTTCATGCTCCTTGCGCTGCCATTCCGGTGTGCAGAACCAGGCGTCGTCTTTCGGGATCAGCTTCTTGGGCACCATGGTGATGGACGTGCCCTTGACCTGCACGTCCAGGTAATCGCCGACGTCAAGGGCCGCGATTCGCTACGACATGACCTGCCCGCCGTCAATGTTGATGGCTTGTCCGGTGACGCCGCGCGCCTCCTCCGACGCCAGCCACACGGCGGCCAAGGCGATCTCTTCCGGCTGGATGATCCGTTTCTGCGGGCTTTCATTGGCCAGGAATTGCCGCGCCTCCTCGGGGGGGCGCTTGGTTTTGGCGCTGATGGTTTGGATGGCTTGGTGGAGCATGTCCGACTCGACCCATCCCGGACAGATGGAATTGACCGTAATCCCGGACGTGGCCGTTTCGAGCGCCATCGAGCGCGTCAGTCCCAGCACGCCGTGCTTCGCCGAGGCGTAGGCTCCGGCGTAGCGGAAACCGATTCGGGCCGCGGTCGAAGCGATGTTGATAATCCGGCCGGACTTGCGCGGCAACATCCGTTTGAGCGCGGCCTGCGAACAAATGAATGTGCCGGTGAGGTTGACATCGAGCATGTGTTTCCAGGTGTCGAGGGGCAAGCGGTGGAGGAGTTCGCTGTGGCTCTGCCCGGCGTTGTTGACCAGAATATCGAGTTTCCCCCACCGCTCGTCGGCTTGGGCGAAAAGCTCTTCCACCGAACCCGGGTCGGAAACGTCGCACACCACCGCCAGGGCATCGCGCCCCGACGCCTGAATCCGCCCGGTGACTTTTTCAAGATATTCCCGCGTGCGCCCGGCGACCGCCACCGAACAGCCTTCCCCGGCAAGCGCCAGAGCAATGGCCTCGCCAATGCCCCGGCCGCCGCCGGTTACGATGGCGGTCTTCCCTTCCAGACGCATACGGTTGTGGGATCCATCAGTAATATGCAGCGAGCGTCGTGATCTTGTCCATGTCCGGAAACAGAACGCCGAATCCGGGATAGTCCTGGCTGGATCGGGGAGAGTACCAGACGGCCCCCTCTCGGGTAACTTGTATCTTGGGCTTGTCGGCTCTCTGCGGCGACGGATAATAAGTAAACGACTGGTCTCGCGGATTGAATTTCAGCAAGGTTCCGCCTTGTCCGGCGTCGGCGATCCAGATGTTGCCGGCGGAATCTTCCACGACGTCGTAGGGCTGCGAGTTTTCGTGCGGAATGGTGTACTCGGTCATCTTCTCAGCGGCCTGGTCGAACTTCACCAGCTTGCCGGCGCTGAAGATGCCAAACCAGATGTTGTTCTTCGAGTCTACGTTCAGACGCCGAATCAGCGCGGGCTGCGTGGGCGGCGCATACTGCGTGAACTTGCTGGTCTTGGGATCGAACTTGGTGATCTTGCCGTCGCGCCACTGCGCCATCCAGGCATTGTCGTTCTTGTCGGCCACAACACCGTAAACGGAGGGATTGAAGCCGGGTGTATTATATGCGGTCATCTTCTTGGTTTCGCGGTCCCACCGGCTCAGGCCGCCGCCTCCGATCCAGCCGACGTAAACGTTCCCCTTGGAGTCAATGGCGATGGACTGCGCCCATTTCTGGGGTGACTTGAGGACGCCCTCGGGATCAAGCGGATAGCGCGCTTCCCACTTCTCGGTCTTGGGATTGAGCATATTGAGGTGTTTTACCGCAGTGCCCGAGGTCCCGCGATGTTCCCCGAACCAGACCATTCCGTTCTTATCAACAGCGAGATCGTGGATGCCATTGGTGGGCTCCGGCACGACGTAATCTTTTCTCTCGCCGGTGCGGGGGTTCAGTTTGACGACGCGCATGGGATAGCCGCGGTCGGTCAACCACACATTGCCGTCGGGATCAAAGCGAACGTCCTGTCCGACTCGCTTCTGCTTGCTCCAGGGAAAATTCCCCGGGAGGCTGGCGTATTCGGCGGCATTGACACCCTGGCCGGGAGGGTCCTTTGCCAGATAATACTCGATGTACATCGCCTTACTGATCTTGCTTTCCTCCACAGGCATTTCCCGCGTGACGGTGACCGCCCGCAGTTTGTTGCCGGGCCCGAAGTTCTTCACCAAGTAAGCTAACAGCGTTTCGCGGTCTTGCGGAGGCAAGTCCTTCGGTTGAATCATGGCGCCTAACGTGCCGCCTGACCCCGCCATCAGGTCCAGCGCGGCGTTCCACTGCTCCGCATTCCACGCCCGCGCGGAAAGGAAGCTGGGGCCGTGGCAGGCGATGCAGGTCCTCTTTGCCACCTCCAGGCCCGGCCCGGGAGGATAGATTTCCTCGAAGCTGCGGTATTCGAGATCGGGATTGCGGCTCGGGTCGTGGCCGGATTCCCGCATCGAAAGTTTCGCGGGGCCGTTCTCTCCGGCCTTCAACGTAAGCTTCTGTACGTCCGATTCCAGGCCTTTCGCCCGGACGCTCAGCTCATAGTTTCCCGGGAACAGATTCACCGCCTGAAAGCGGCCGGCGCTGGTGTACACCATGTACAGCATCTGCTTGTCGAGGTTTCGGATGTAAACCTGCCCGGCCTGGAACGGCTTCGACGAATCTACAGTTCCAGACAGGGTCGCCGTGCCCGGCAGGGATTTGGCTTCCACAGTCGTGAGCGTCTGGAGTCCGCCGGAGCCAAGGTAGAAGGTAATCGCCAGTCCCGCCAGACTGACAGCAATCGTCGCTCGAAGAATCCGCCTCATTGGATTAGTCTCCTCTTCCCAAAATATACCCAGCCTCGGGCTATTATGCACCACATGGCCTCGTGCTGTACACCCGACAACCGCAGTCAGCCAGGGGAATCTTGTTTCTTCCCCGGGAAGGCGGTCCACCGCCGGAGGAGGGGTTTCGTGAGGGTGGTCCTCCCGCGTGCACGCTACCTGAACGAATTCACCTACAGGCAGAATCGGCGGAAGGAATCCAACCTTTTTGGAACGACAGTCGGGAATTTGTTGCGCGGTCGCATTCTTCCGTATGGAAAGCTAATCGCCAACTAGGTATTTGGCTTTTCGACAGGACAGACGAGGTGGTCATGGTCCCACCATAAAATCTTAAGGACGTTATGGTCCAATATGCCATAGACTCTGGCTTGTTGGGTAATCCCCAGTGACATAACAGCGTCCACATCGTCCTGCTGGATTTGCTCCAAATGATTCTGGGCCTCTCTACAAAGATCGGTGCGCCTAATGAGATGGCTCCGATACGTGTACATGATTTCTTTCCATTTCATTGTCTCGTAGCTTGCAAGTCGCTCCCTGATTTGCGCTGCTGAGTCTCTATTAACCGCAGACCAGCCGAAAGGCGTAAACATTTCCAAGAGCGATACACGCCATGCGGGGCGCATTTCTAGCCAGTCTTCATCGGATAACGCTCTTGGCTGTTTTTCTTTAGTGGGAGTGATGAGAGATTTCGGGCCTCTGTCTTTTTTGGGACTCACTCGGCAATCAAACTCTCGTAATATTCTGCCATTGCAGCGTGAGAAATTACTTCATCTCCCCGCTGATTAGGAGAGAGACCCTTGCGAGCGTTCTTCCACGGGTCTTCTCTGTGCGTAAGATCGCTTAGTTGCTGTGAAGACATGACCCCATAGAACCCTAGAACCCGATCAATGGTTTCTTTCTCTTCATCCGCGAGCGCATTGGGATTCCCTTCCCAGCGGGAAACCCTGAATTCGCCACGGTGCCTATCGTAAAGCTCGCGGACCACTGGCCCGTTTGCCCACGCCTCAATTGCTTCGCCAAACAGTGGCTTTTCGTCCCAAACAAGCGACCATGCTTGTGCATAGTAGACGAGCTTCTGGAGCTTCATCGTGGTCATTGGGCCATGCTTCTCCAGCACGTATGCCGCCACATCATGCACGGTTGCCATATCAAACTCTCCTATTAGAGAGACTATCTTGCCCGCTTGCTGGTTGCTTTACGCCTTGGGCGAATCTTTGCCTTCGGAAGAGGGGAAGAAATTATCAGCTTCCGTAATGCTGAATCAAAATCGGGCTTGTTGACCGTAACCCTTTTCATAGGCTACAATTGAGTCGCTCTGGCCTGGGTTGGTCGGCATCTAGCTCCATCGCAGTTTGCACCTGCGAATTTGCCGATCAACCCGGCCCAGGCTCTTTAGACGGAGAGCGCAACCCGTTGGTCCGGGAAGCTGCCTTATAAGCGGTCAACGCGTCTGTAGCGCGTGGAGTTCGATTCTCCCGCTCTCCTTCTTTATGATGCACCTCACTGGAACTTGGTGTAAGGGGTTGACTGATATTTTGTTACAGACCCTATAGGGGGTAACTGAAAATGTACACCGGGAAGCAACTTGTTGAAAGTGTTATGGATAGCTTGAGGATCGCCTTAGAAGAAGAGAAAAAGCTGAAAGGGGTTATTGAGCACCTTAAACAATCACTGAAAATCTTGAAAGGAGAAGAAGCACCAGCGGTTTCGGTTTCTACGGAATCACAACGAGAGGCCATCCAAACAACTACGCCAGAAGAAAACCTGAAGGCTATTATGGACATTATCCGGTCCAACGGCACTCCCATGCGACGGAAGGATATTGCAAAGAGGGCTAGTAAAAGGGGCCTCATCCTCTCCAAGAATGGTCCCAACGGAGTTGACCCTCTTGTTGGAAACATTTTAAGCAGAAACGAGCCGCGCCTGTTTATCAATACAGGTTGGGGCTGGTGGGACCTTGCGGATCGTCAGAAGAGAATAAATTCTTCGTCTGCTACCCCAACGCAGAACCAAACAGAACCGATCCGATTCCCACGGGTTGAACCTACTACACCTAGCCGCGTGTCATTGATCCCGCCCGGCATCGCTGTCAAGAAGGGTTAACATACCTGCCTGCCCCTTCTAACCTACCCTTGCCAGCCTTTCGGAGTCAAATACACTATCACCGATTTTTTCCTATTTCTTATGGAACTGCGGCGGGCGTTTTTCCTTGAAGGCGCGGTAGCCTTCTTCAAAATCCTCGGTCAGCATACAAATGGCTTGCGCTTCGGCCTCGGCTTCGATGGCG
>MEKR01000156.1:2694-21139 GCA_001767035.1 Acidobacteria bacterium RIFCSPLOWO2_02_FULL_61_28 | reverse complement strand
AGAGCGCAAAGGTGACGCCTTGCACGCCCGTCAGCGGATTCCCGAGCTTGTCCTGCAGCACGCCGCCAAACTGGATCAGCCGCGGCCCTTGCGCCGCTTTTGGCGCCGCGTCTTGCGACGCAGGCTGCCACCCGACGCCTCGACTTCTCTCCGTCGCCGCCTCCTGTGCCTGTACTGGCAAAGAGAACCCTCCGCAAAGCAAAGACACCAGAGCCAATACACGAATCGTTGTTCGCGGCATAGCCACCTCCTGTAAGTCGGGGGAAATATACTGGCTATCATAGGGACGGGGGCATCGTAAGTCAAGGAAATTTCATGGGTCCGTCGGACGCTGCGCTCCCTCCCTGTGCTATTATTTCCTGTGAATGAAAAACGACTTCTTCTCGTGAGGATTTCTACCCGGTGAGCAAACCGAAGCTACAGGCGATTCCGCTGGGCGGACTGGGCGAGTTCGGGATGAACATGATGGCCCTCCGCTACGGCGAGGACATGATTGTCATTGACGCCGGGATGATGTTCCCTGAAGCGGAACTGCTCGGGGTGGATATCGTCATTCCGGACATCTCCTACCTGCTCGAGCACCGCCAGCAAGTCCGCGCGCTGATCCTGACCCACGGCCACGAAGACCACATCGGGGCCGTGCCGTATTTTCTCGCCGACTTGAACGTCCCCGTCTATGGGACCCCGTTCACGCTGGCCCTGGTCGAGGAGAAGCTCGAGGAACACGCGCTGCTCGATACGGCCAAGCTGCACAAGGTCCGTCCCAAAGATAAAATCACGGTCGGGCCGTTTGAGATCGAGTTCATCCACGTCACGCACAGCATTGTGAACTCGACCATGCTGGCCATCACCACGCCGCTCGGGGTGATCCTGCACACCGGCGATTTCAAAGTGGACCCCACCCCCATTGACAACGAACAGTTTGACCTGCACGCCGTCGCCGACTACGGCAAGCGCGGCGTGCTGGCCCTGTTCTCCGACAGCACCAACGTCGAGCGGCCCGGCTATACGCAGTCGGAACGGGCGGTGATTGATCCGCTCGACGGAATTTTTTCGCGCGCCGGCCAGCGCATCTTCGCCTCTTGCTTTGCGAGTTCCATCCACCGCATCCAGATCCTGGTGGACCTCTCGGCCCGCTACGACCGCCGGGTCGCCTTCGTGGGGCGCAGCGTGATCCGCAACACCGAGATTGCCCACCGGCTGGATTACCTGGAGGTTCCCGACGGGCTGCTGATGCGCCCGAACGACATCAAATCGGGGCCGCGCGACCGCACCACCGTCATCATCTCCGGCTGCCAGGGCGAGCCGCTTTCGGCGCTGGCGCGCGCCGCCGTGGACGACCACCGCCACGCCGTCATCCAGACCGGGGACACGGTCATCCTCTCCTCCCGCATCATTCCCGGCAATGAAAAGGGCATCTTCCGCATGATCAACCACCTCTTCAAACGCGGCGCCCATGTCGTCTACGAAAGTGGCGGTCCGCTCGTCCACGTCTCCGGCCACGGCAGCCAGGAAGAGCTGACCCTGATGCTGAACCTCGTCCGCCCGCGCTACTTTATCCCCATTCACGGCGAGTACCGGCAATTGTGCCTTCACGGCCGCATGGCATCGCATCTGAAAGAGGTGAAAGAGGTGTTCTTGCTCGAAAGCGGCGATGTGCTCGAGTTCGACGCCGAAGGCGCCCGCAAGGCCGGGCGCGTCAACGTCGGGCGCGTCTGCATTGACTCGGGCACGGTGGACGAGGTGGTCGAGGATATGGTGATCCGCGACCGCAAGCACATCTCCGAAGACGGCATCGTGCTCCCCATCATCGCCATCAACCGGCAGACCGGCAAGGTCGAATCGCAGCCGGAGATCGTGACCCGAGGCTTCGTCTTTGCCGGCGGCGAAGACGGCATCCTGACGCAAGCCAAAGAAATCATCCTCGGTACGCTCGAACACTCGAGCGGCGAAGAGCGCGCCGACTGGGGCCTCATCAAAGAAAAAATCCGCGCCGACTTGAAACGCTTCATCAAAAAGCAGACCGACCGCCATCCGCTGATCTTTCCGGTTATCCTGGAAATCTGAAGGGTGACCCACGGTGAGAAAAGGCACTCGCCGTGGCTGCCTGCCACGGTTTTTTAGCAAGAGCAGGTTAAGCTTTGTCAGACCTATACAATTCAAGCTAACATCCGATGGGAAAGATAGGCAGAAACGCCCCTTGCCCTTGTGGAAGCGGGAAAAAGTACAAGCACTGCTGTGGTTCTCCGATAGGCAAGGCAATGCCCCAGATCCCGCGTAAAGATCATCCGCAGACGACCAACGCCAATATAGGAGTGATGGGCCTTCCCGGGGAACTTCAGCACATCATTGTTATTAACGAGTTTCGAGACCCACATGACCCCCGAAATGTGGGAGGCCCCAAAGGGATTCCGGGAAAGTACAAGGTGATATTCGTGTTGGATCGCCCTGGATTCAGCCTCTTGCCTGAAAGGAAATATTCCTTCTCGGGCGCTTTAAAGGGGGATTCACATCTCGCCATAACCAAACCAGCGTTTAGTCCACCCGGCGATTCCGATGCTGATCCAATAACAAAAATAAAGATATACGGTAATACAGAAGACGGGAATTTTGAATTTATTGGACTGCCGAACGAGAAGGGATTTTTAGGAAAGATCGAATCCGAACCTTTTGATGCAAATGATCTGTTCGATGCAGAACGCAAAGCGTACCGTGTTTTGGCATCTTCTTTAAGCTACTGGTCCGTTCATCTAGACATCCCGCTACATGTGTACCAAATGGAAAGCGGTGAATTAAGAACGGGAAACACGCAGATGACACTTCTACCTCCTTCATGGGAGGCTCCGTTTGCTGTCGCGCCAACAGCCGAACTAAGGAAGGAGTTTAGAGGGTACGCCAGCCTATACAGAGAAGCGCTCAATAGCAACAGTCCGGTATATCGCTACCTTTGCCTTTTCAAAATCATTGAGGGAATTCAAAGCCGCCGTGCTCGCCTTGGAACGGAAGCGCGAAAATCGGGGGTTAAGTTTAGACGCCCTCCAGAAGTGGTACCCGAAAGAGCAGAAGAGTTCAAAGCATGGCTAAACGGCATTTTTCCTATTAGGCGGGAATGGGACGCAATGTCTTTGGACTCAATATTTCACAGAGAGGCTCTTGGCAAAAGGTTCAATTATGTGATCGAAAAAGCTCTGCGCCCTCTGCGAGTGGATATAGCACACGCGCTCGCTTCCACATCAGGTGAACTGACGCTATCCGCCGACGAACTGTTGCACAGGGAAAGGGTAAACAAATGGTTACCTATCACTAAATGCATAGTGCGCCGGATGCTAAAAAATGAATTTCCGGATGAGTTCCTCTCGTATCTTCGTGAGGACGGGACAATTGCGCCAGAAAATAGCGGATAACCACGACAAAGGCGTACATTTCGCCGTGGGCCTCTTGTTTCCGCATCCTGCGCAGCAAAACCCACGCCATTCGGTCGCCTATTCCCACAGGCCAAAGTGAACTGTTAGAATGGACTGGCAAAGGAGATGAGCTTATGAGTCTGACGATTCGCGCTCGCGTGAAAGGCGGGAAACTGGAACCGCTCGAGAAAATTGATTTGCCGGAAGGCAAAGAGGTCCTGGTTAGTGTCCTCGAGGCACCCGGAAGCCTCGACTTTGAAGCATTCCGCCGTTCGGCGGGAGCATGGAAGGGTCTAGTGGATGCGGAAACCCTTATCCGAAATATTTATGCCGACCGCCTGATCTCCACCCGTCCCGTGCCTAAGCTATGACTCTCAGCTATCTGGTTGACACCGATTGGGTCATCCACTGGCTGAATGGCCGCGCGGCAATTGTGAAGCGGCTGGATGAACTCAAAGAACAAGGTCTCGGGCTTTCAACCGTCTCACTTGCTGAGCTATACGAAGGCGTGTACTACTCCCGAGACGCGAACAAAAGCGAGCAGATACTGAACGACTTTCTGAAAGGCGTTACGCTAATCGGGATCAATGAAGAAACCTGTCAGCTCTTTGGAAAAGAACGCGGTCGGCTCCGCGGCCGTGGGAGGGGCATCAGCGACTTTGATCTGCTTATCGGAATCACGGCTCGTCAGCACGATCTTACCCTGCTAACCAACAACCGCAGGCATTTCGAAAACATAGAAGGCCTTCGCATCGAAAGCCTCACATGAAATTCCCATATCTGCTCGAACCCCCCGGGCGTGAGGTTGAAGGCTGATGCCCCTTTGGCAAGCGGTCGTGCTGGCAGTCGCGCAAGGGATCACGGAATTCCTGCCGATCAGCAGCACGGCCCACCTGACCCTGATCCCCTGGCTGTTCGGCTGGCAGGACCCCGGGCTGACCTTCGATGTCGCCCTCCACGTGGGGACGCTGTTCTCCGTCTCGGTCTATTTTTTCCGGACCTGGGTGGACCTCCTGCTGCTGGGGGTCGGCCGCAACCCGATTTTTGCGAAACCGCCCATTGCGTTGGAGGACGCTGCCGCGAAGCGTTTTCCGCCCCATCGAACGTTGTTCTGGTTCCTGGTGGTGGCGACCTTCCCCGCCGGGATTGCCGGATGGATGTTTCATGAGCAGGTGGCGACGACCTTGCGCCATCCGGCGGTGGTCGGGAGCGCCTTGATTTTGCTGGCCATTCCGATGGCGTGGGGAGAAAAAGTGGGCCGGTATGTGAAAACCCTGTACAAGGTGAGCTTGGCCGACTCGCTCTGGATTGGGTTTTCGCAGGCGCTGGCGCTGGTTCCGGGCGTCTCCCGCTCCGGCGCGACCATGACGGCGGCCCTGTTTCTCGGCTACCGCCGGGAGGCCGCCGCGCGCTTCTCGTTCCTGCTCTCGACCCCGATTATCGCCGGAGCCGCGCTCCAGGAGGGGATGGGATTGTTGCGCGAGGGCCTGCCGCCAGCCATGCACCTGCCATTCCTGGTCGGGGTGCTGGTCTCCGCCCTCTCCGGCTATGCGTGCATTGCCCTGTTTTTGCGGTATTTACAGTTTGGTACATTCAAGATTTTTGTTTATTACCGGATCATCTTAGGCATAATAGTTCTTGCTCTGGCGTTTTGGTCTCCCTTGGGAAGTGCTGTCTGAGGACTGCCGCACGCAGGCCGACGGGTAGCGGTATCCCAGCCCGCTTCTTTGCGCCCTCCATTCTCTCCAATAGATTGATTTTAATATAGTTGTTCGTGCAGGACCAACCGCCTGCCGGAGAGGACACGAATGGGATTCCTGACCCCGTCAGTCAATCGTCGGTGGAACGAATTTACCGGCTTGCTGTGGATGGCCCTGGCGCTGCTCGGGGTGCTGAGCCTGGGGACCTTTTCGCCTACCGATCCCTCCTTGAACACGGCCACCGGGGCGGAGACGGTTCGCAACTGGGTAGGCGTGGTGGGCACGTACACCGCCGATCTGCTCTATCAACTCTTTGGGGCCTGCGCGTTCCTTTTTCCGATAAGCCTGGCCGCGCTCGGTTGGTGGCGGTTCCGGAGCCGGGGAGTCAGAAACCGCTCGGCCAGGGTCTCCGGGGCCGCGCTGTTCCTGCTATCGCTGATGGCCGCCTTGGCTTTGATTCCCTACCCGATTCGGCTCTATGACCTGTTTCCCCTGGGCGGCGTTGTAGGAATCCTGATCGCCGACGGATTGCGCCGGGGACTCAACGGTCCGGGCGCGGCCATCCTGCTGACGATCACATCTCTCGCCTCGCTCTACCTGCTGACAACCTTCTCGGTCGAGCGCGCCTCTGCCTGGCTGCAAGAGCGGTTCGGCCAGCGTTTCCGCCAGCGTATCCAATGGCTGGCCCGGCTCCAGCTAAGGTTGGCCGCCTGGAAACAAGCCCGCGCCGCGCGCAGCCAGTCGAAGATACCGGTGCGCGCTTCCCTGCCGGCTACCTCGATCTCTGTCGTCCAGCCACCTTCTGTTTCCGTCGGCGCAATGCCAGAACTGGTCAAGTCAAAGCCGGTCGAAGCGGCGATTCTGGTCGTGCCTCCGATTCAAGCGCCGCCGCTCGCTACCCGCAGCGGCCACCGCAGGCCCGTTGCCCGCAGCGAGGGCCACTACAAGCTCCCCAGCACGAGCCTGCTCCATCCTCCCATTGCCGTTCCGGCGAACTCGGAGGATGAATTCAAGCGTCTGGCGATGCTCCTGACGGCGAAGTGCGAGGAATTTGACGTGCGCGGCTCGGTGACGCAGATCAACCCCGGCCCCGTGGTCACGACCTATGAATTCAAGCCGGAGGCGGGCGTCAAGTACAACCGGATCACCAACCTGGTCGAAGACCTTTGCCTGGCGCTCGAAGCCGAGTCCATCCTGATCGAGCGCATTCCGGGCAAGTCAACCGTGGGGATCGAGGTTCCGAACGCCCACCGGGAAACGATTGTGCTGCGGGAAATCCTGGAGTCGGAATCGTTCACTTCGGCCCGCTCCCCGCTCACCATCGCCCTGGGGAAAGAGATCAACGGGCGCATCCGCGTGGCCGACCTGGCCTCGATGCCGCACCTGCTCATCGCCGGCTCGACCGGCTCCGGCAAAAGCGTCTCGATGAACAGCCTGATCCTCTCGATCCTCTTCAAGGCCACTCCCGAAGAAGTCAAGGTGATCATGGTGGACCCCAAGCGCCTGGAACTGGGCCTCTACGAGGGGATCCCGCACCTGGTCACCCCGATCATCACCGACCCCAAAATAGCCGCCAACGCCCTGCGGAACGCCGTGCGGGAGATGGAGCGTCGGCTGAAGCTGCTCGCCGAGCGAGGCGTCCGCAACATCGAGCAATACAACCGGCTCTTTGAGCAAAAAGAAAAAGAGAGCTTGAATCTGTTTGAGGCCCCCAGCGAGCACGCGCCGCTGCCCTACATTGTCATCTTCATTGACGAACTGGCCGACCTGATGATGGTGGATTCCCATAACGTCGAGACCTCGATCACGCGTCTCGCGCAGATGGCGCGCGCCGTGGGCATCCACCTGGTTCTGGCCACGCAGCGGCCGAGCGTGGACGTAATTACCGGCTTGATCAAGGCCAACTTTCCCGCGCGCATCTCGTTCCGCGTCGCCACCAAGGTGGATTCCCGAACGATCCTGGATTCGAACGGCTCCGAGGCGTTGCTTGGCAAGGGCGACATGCTCTACTCGCCGCCGGGTTCGGGGCGTCTTGTGCGCGTCCACGGCGCGCTGGTCACCGAATCGGAGATCGCCCAGGTGGTCGAGTTCTGGCGCGCCCAGGCCACGCCCTCCTATTCCGAAGAGTTCCTCCTGCCCCCGGCGGGCGAAGAACCCGAGGATGAAGAAGAGTGGACGGGCGAACGCGACGAGATGTTCCAGGAGGCCGTGCGCGTGGTGCTCGAGATGGGCAAGGCGTCCACCTCGATCTTGCAGCGCCGCCTGCGCCTGGGTTACGGACGCGCCGCCCGCCTCTTGGACATCATGGAAAAGGACGGTATCATTGGACCGCCGGACGGCAGCAAGCCCCGCGAAGTCCTGAAGCGCCCCGACTGGATCGAAGAGTTCGAGCGCTCGCAAACGGAAGCGTGACAAGAAGTGGTCAGTGATGAGTGACAAGTGACAAGAAATCAGGTAGTGGGTGCGTTTGATTTAGGAAGTTTCGTCAGGGCACGGCTTCAGCCGGATTATTCATTGAGCCAGGCCCTTTTTTTCTAGCCCAGGCGTTTACGCCTGGGTCCCAGGGGGCCACCGATTGTTTCAGCCCGCTTTAGCAGGCTTCTCGATGGCGGCTTGATCCCGCACGGCGGGACGAGCAAGGGCTGAAGCCGAAAAGAGGAAGGCCGCTGAAGCGGCCTGGGAATCAATTCCGACGCGAACCCCGGCCTGAAGGCCGGGGCTAGAGATAAGGGAAAAGCCGCGGTCGCTGAATTTTGCGGGTGCCACTCCTGGCTTCTGGCGTCACTGATCACTCGTCACTCGTCACTACTTTAACTTCCAATGCCCGCCATCCCCTTCACCAAAGCGCAAGGAGCCGGAAACGATTTCCTGATCCTGGAAGCCAACGCGGTGGCCGGCGTGATATCGCCGGAGTGGATTCGGCGCATCTGCGATCGCCACTTTGGAATCGGCGCGGATGGATTGCTGCTGCTGGCCATTCCGGGCGGCGCGGGAGCGGACGCCGGCTTGCGAATCTTCAACCAGGACGGAGGCGAAGCGGAGATTTCCGGCAACGGGACCCGCTGCGCCGCCGCCTACCTGGTTGAGAGCAGGCGCTGCGGCCCGCAACTCGCCATCCGGACGGGCGCCGGAGTCAAGCAACTGACGCTGCTCGCGCGCAGCGGCAGCCGCTTTTCGTTCGAGATGGCCATGGGCAAGCCGGTATTCTCGGCTCCGGCGATTCCCTTTCGCCCGGCGGGGGCCGCGCCGGAACCGGTCGTGGACTTTGAGCTGCCGCTGGCCTCGGGACCGCGTCGCGTAACGGTCACCTCGATGGGGAATCCGCACTGCTCGCTCCGGGTCGAGGATTTTGGTGAAGACTGGAAAGCGGCGGGGGCCGAGATCGAGCGGCATCCGTTTTTCCCGAACCGCGCCAACGCGGAGTTCTACCGCGTCCTGTCGAATCATGAGATCGAAGTGCGCTTCTGGGAACGCGGCGTCGGGGTGACGCTTTCCTCCGGCACCGGCTCTTGCGCGGCCACGGTCGCGGCGATCCTCAACCAATTCACCCAAAGCCCGGTGACGGTCCGGACGCTCGCGGGAGAACTTACGGTGCGGTGGGACGACGACGGCGTTTTTCTGACCGGCCCGGCCGAGATCATTTGTCGCGGAGAGTATTTCCCGCCATGACCGGCGCGCGATTGCTGTTACAATGGCTTTCAGGCGGCGCGCAGAATCGCTCGCGCAGCGGCCAAGCGGAACCCTGGGAACGCTTTCTCTTGACGCTATGAACCGACTTCGGAAGCCCACCGCGCTGCGGCGAGGCGACATCATCGGGATTATCGCACCGGCCAGTCCCGTCGAGCGGGAACTGCTCGAACGGGGCATGCGGGAAATTGAGGGCATCGGATACCGTGTCCTGGTGAGTCAATCGGTGCTGGCGCGGCGCGGCTTCTTCGCCGGGCGGCACGCCCAGCGCGCCGAAGCTCTGCTGGGGTACCTCGAAGACCCTTCGATCCGCGCGGTTTTTTGCGCGCGCGGCGGCTATGGGTCGAACTACGTCGTCGAGCACCTCTCCTCTCGCCCGCTGCTGAACCGGCTGAAGCGCCTTCCGCCCAAGATTGTCATGGGGTACAGCGACATCTCCTCCCTGCTGCTTTTCTTGAATCAGACGCTCGGCTGGACGACCTTCCAGGGTCCCATGGTCACCCGCGAGTTTGCCGGGGGCGAAATCTTCTACTACCGGCCGATCATGGAGCAGGTGCTCGGCTCGGCCACGGCCGGCATTTCCATCGAGTCGGCGGCGTGGAGCCTCCGGCCCGGCGTTGCCGAAGGACGGCTGCTCGGCGGGTGCCTCCCGATGCTCACGGCCACGCTGGGAACCTCGCAGGAAATAGACACCCGCGGCGCCTTGCTCCTCCTCGAAGACATTGACGAGAAGCCGTTCCGCATTGACCGCATGTTGTTTCACCTGCGGCGCGCCGGAAAGTTTCGCGAGGTCCAGGGAGTGGTATTCGGCGAGATGCCGGGCTGCGGCGGAGGAACGACCGCGGTCGAAGGCTTGCGAGACATCATCCTGGAAGCGTTGACGGACCTCGAAATCCCGATTGCGTTTGGGCTGCCGTTCGGCCACAGCCGCCAGGGCTGCCTGACGCTGCCGCTGGGGGTGCGGGCGCAACTGAGCGCGCAGGAGAAAGTGACGCTGACGCTGCTCGAACCCGCCGTGAGCTTGCCCGCCAAGCCAAAACCGAAAGGCCGGGCATGATCCCGCCCCAGCGCGCGTTCGTGAGGATATTGCCAATCTTGAACGACGCGTGGTACGTTGATCCTGATGAGAAAAGGCATCCTATCCTCTCCTGCCGGCAACCAGCCCAACATCCTGGCGGTTAAACGGACCGTTGAGAAACTACACGCTTTGCTCGATCTCCCGGAAAACTGGAATTCTTATGGCGCACCGCCGATACGCCCCGATGTGATCGAGTATGCAGTGAGGTGGGTTCCGACCCTCTTGCAACGCAGAACTCCGGAACCGGCCGTCGTTCCCACGGCACGCGGAGGATTGCAACTGGAGTGGCACCGCAAAGGTGTGGATGTCGAAATCTATGTGGATGCACCTGACAACGTCCGATTCGTAGCGGAGGATTTGACCGCCGGGAAATCAGTCGAAGAGCGTCTCCGTGGCAACGAGCAGGTTCTGGCAACCTGGCTGACTCGAATCTCGGATTGAAGTGAGGAGATGATTGCCACCTACAGAACGTTGTCAACAGGAATTCCCGGACGACCCCGCGATTAAAGATAACGTCCAGATGCTTCGGCGAATCCCTCCGTGGCACGTTGTCCCCGATGAGAACAAACCGGAGGGCCGCCGGCCAAGCTCAGCAGCGTTTGAAGACGACAAAGATGGCGCGCCAATGTCAGTCTATCGCCGCGACCTCCTTGACGCGACAGGCGGTACGGTACAACGCGTAATGGTCGGTCATGAAGGCTATGCACTTGTGTGCCTGTACGCTTTACAATTGAGATCCCGTGACCAGACAATCCATTCTGATCCGCTGCCTAAGGAAGCGGCCCACGCCGTAGTTTGTGGTCCCAAGACCGACAGCAACCGAAGGTTCTTCGCGCGGCAGGCCTTCTGGGTAATCGAACCTCCAGCAGTTGAATCAGGGACAAACTAAATGATCCCGCCCCAGCCCGGAGCGCACATTCATCTCGTCGGAGTCGGCGGCACGGCGATGGGCGCGCTGGCCGGGCTGCTCCAGGAAGCGGGCTACCGCGTCAGCGGCTCGGACACGGAAGTCTATCCCCCGATCTCGACTCTGCTCGCGCAACTCGGTGTGCCTGTTTCGAGCGGTTATCGCGCCGCGAACCTCGCGCCGCCCCCCGATCTGGTCGTCATCGGCAACGCCCTCTCGCGCGGCAACGAGGAGATCGAGGCGGTGCTCGACGCGAAGCTCCCCTACGCCTCGCTCCCGGAGGTCCTCCGCGAGCTGTTCCTGCGCGAGCGCGAAACCATCGTCGTCGCCGGCACCCACGGCAAGACCACGGTCACTTCGATCCTCGCCTGGATTTTCCACGCGGCGGGCCTCGCGCCGGGATTCCTGATCGGGGGCGTGCCGCTCGACTTCCCGCAGAGCTTCAGCCGCGGCGACGGGCGCTACTTCCTCCTGGAAGGCGACGAGTACGACACGGCGTTCTTCGACAAAGGCCCCAAATTCCTGCATTACCGACCGGACGCCGCCGTGCTGACTTCTGTCGAGTTCGACCACGCCGACATCTACAGCGACCTCCACGCCGTCCAGACAGCGTTTAAGAGGTTGGTGAACCTGGTTCCCCGGCGGGGATTCATCGCCGCGTACGCCGAGGCCGGCACCGTGCAGGAATGTCTGGAGCGCGCCTTCTGTCCGGTCGAAACCTTCGGCCTGACCCAGGGCCAGTGGCAGGCGCGCGAGATTCTCGTACGCCCTCCGAGCCGCGACCGTGAGGGAGCGGGCACTTTCCAGGGACCAACCACGGAGTTCGTCGTCGAATGTCGCGGGAAGCGGCTCGGTTCGCTCCGTGCCCGACTCTTCGGCGAACACAACGTGTTGAACATCCTGGCGGCGGTGGCGATGGCGTCGCACTACGGAGTTTCCTGGAACCAAATTGCTGCGGCCATCGAGACGTTCCAAGGCGTCCGGCGGCGTTTGGAAGCAGTCGGCGAATCCGGCGGCGTGACCGTCGTGGATGACTTTGCGCATCATCCCACCGCCATCCGCGAGACGGTGCGCGCGGCCCGCGCGCGCTTCCCCGGGCGGCGGCTTTGGGCGCTCCTCGAACCGCGCTCGAACACGCTGCGCCGCAAAGTCTTTGAGAAGGAACTGGCCGAGGCGCTGGCGGGCGCAGACCGCGTCGTCCTGGCCGACGTCTATCGCAAGGAAAAGCTCGCCGAGGCGGAGCGGCTTGCGCCGGAGAGCGTCGCAGCAAGCCTTCGGGCGCGCGGCGTTCCGGCGGAGCTTCATGCCGATGCCGACGCGATTGTGGACGCCATCGTCCCGGAGTTGCGGCCGGGCGACGTCGCGATCATCATGTCGAACGGCGGATTCGGCGGCATCCACGCGAAACTTCTCGCCGCCCTTCCGAGCCGCGACCGCGAAACACCCCAACACGCTGAAAGCGGCGTGTGGGGGACCCCGTAAGGAGCGGTTTCAACGACAGTGATGAGTGACAAGTGACAGGGAAGGGGGTTCTGCTTGTCACTCGTCACCCGTCACTCGTCACTGCTTTCAAATGCGCTTTTTCCAAAACCCGCTGCTCTATGCGCTGCTGGCGTTTATCCTCTATCTTTCCGGGCTGGGGGCGGTGGGGTTTGTGGGGCCGGATGAAGCGCGCTACGCCGACGTGGCACGGGCGATGCTCGACTCGGGCGATTACGTTACGCCGCGCCTGTTCGGCGAGCCGTGGTTTGAGAAGCCGCCGCTCTATTACTGGCTCGCCGCGCAATTGTTTCGCCTGGGCGCAAACGAACTCACGGCCCGCCTGCCGTCCGCCCTCGCCGCCATTATCTTCTTGATTGTCTGGTTCCGGTTCGCGCGACGGCGCTTCGGAAAGCCGATGGCGCTGTTTGCCTCGATCCTGCTGGGTTCGACGCTCGGCTGGATCGGCTTTGCGCGCGCGGCGGCGATGGACATGCTGTTTACGGCAACGCTCGACGCCGCACTGATCTTCCTCGCCCTGTGGCTCTGGGAGCAGAAGCCGGGCCACCTCTACGGCTTTTACGCTTTGCTCGGCCTGGCCACGCTCGCCAAAGGCCCCCTGGCCGTGGCCCTGGCGGGATTGGTTGCGCTCGGCTACATCGCCACGTTCCGGGAGTGGGCGATTCTGAGGAAGCTGCTTCTATCGCCCGCGCCGGCGGCGTTTTTTGCGGTTGCCATGCCGTGGTATGCGCTGTGTTATGCCTATAACGGCGCGTCGTTTCTCGATGAATTTTTCCTCAAGCACAACCTCGCGCGTTTCGCCTCCGCCCAAACGTTGGGACACGGACAGCCGCTCTGGTATTACATCCCGATCCTGGTGGCAGGACTCTTCCCCTGGAGCGCCATGCTGTTGCTGCCAACGCTGGAGCTGATCCACTCTCCGCGCCGCATCCTAGAAAACCGGCAGAAAGCCTTTCTGTTCTGGTGGGTCGCACTTCCGTTGGTCTTTTTCTCGCTCTCGGAAAACAAGCTCCCCGGATACCTGCTCCCGATCCTGCCGCCGCTCGCGCTCTGGATCGCAGAGATCGCCATGCGCGGCCAAGAAAAAGAGCCTGCTTCTGACACCAGCCGGCGAAAAGCTGCGCCGTCCGCCGCGCTCCATCCGTCGGCGCCCCATCCGCCGGCGATGCCGCTCGCGCTGTGGCTGATCGGCGTCTCAACCCTGCTGCTGCTGACTGTGCCGGTGCTCGCGCCGTTGTTGGCAGAGTCGCTGGCGACGGGACTGCGGCAGGCGCTGGCGAACTGGAGCCTGGCGAGCGCCGGGGCGGGCATCTGGCGGGGAGCCGTGCCGGTGTCGCGCTGGATTGTTCTGGCGGTCGGGGTGGCGTTCGGCTTCTACTTCTTGCGGCAGAAGCAGGCGCTCGGGGCCGCGTTCATGGCGCTATTGGGCGTGGCGCTGTGCATGTTGGCGATTAGCACGCATCTTTCGCCCTCCATCAACCGCGTGGCCTCGGCGCGGTCCGTGGCCGAACGGATCGCGTCGCTCGGCGTCCCCATGCAGGACGTGGCCGTCTATCGCATCCACCGCAACCAAGCCTACCAATTGAGCTTTTACTTGAACCACGCCCTGCCGGAATGGTCGCCCGAGGACCGCTCGAGCAACATTTCGCTCGTCGTCGCCAACCAGGACGAACAAGTCCCCTTCGCCGAGCCTCTGTCGCTCTTCCCCGGCCAGCGCCTGCGGCTGTGGCAGTTGCTCGGAGTGCGGATTGAGACGGAAAACCCACGACGACCTTGATTATCGCCGGCCGCCACAAGGCCAAGCGCGAAGTGCAAGTGCCGGTGTACTCGCTCTGAGTTGTTCGCCCCTTGCGGCAAGATCGAAATCGAGTATTATTCAACGGAGGACCTGGAACGGATTTACGCGGTGATCGTCGGACGAAAACGTTAGCAAGAAAGCCTATGCTTCCTGATCTCATTGTTCCTCTTCCGGAGCGATTTTCCGAACACCTGGAGAATTACTGCGAGCAAGCGCGTGCCGCAATCGGCTCAGGCAAGCACCATGACCATCGCCGCGCCCTCTTCATGGACTTTCTGCGCAAGGCGTTTGGAATTGAGGTCACCGAAGTCGAGCTAGAGCACAAAGTGAAAGCGGCCTCGGCAAAGGGCCTGATTGATGCCTTCTACCACTTTGTCATTTTTGAATTCAAGACCAATTTGGAGACCGAGCGGGCGAAAGCTCTTGAGGAACTTGAAAAATATTTTGAGGCCCAGAAAGCCCCAGGAGCTTATGTAGCCGCTGTCACCGATGGCTTGGTATTCGAGCTATACGACTACGACGCCAAGACCCAACGCCCAGAGTTAGTTCGCAAATTCCGGCTGGAACCGGAAGCGCCGCTGGTTGCGTTTCAGGAACTCGACGAACTGCTTACCATTGGCCACAAGATTCCCCCGCTTTCCGAACAGATTGTACTTCGGTTAGGTCCTTTGAGCATGACGTTTCGACGAAGCAAGCAGGCGCTTCGGAAAGCCTTCGATCTCGTCAAGGAAATACCGAGCGTGGAAGTCAAGTTCCGCGAATGGAACACGCTGCTGTCGAAGGTCTACGGAAGTTCTCCAAACGATGAAGACCTGTTTATCAAGCACACCTATTTGACGATGGTCTCCCGCGCGATCGTTGCGGCGAGGGTGTTTCCCACAACCACGCGCGACACGCAGCTTCACCGGGGCCTTATTGACGGCGAGTTTTTCAGAAACAAGGGCATTCAAAATCTAGCTGAGCCGGACTTCTTCTCTTGGGCCTGGGGGACAAAGGCGGAGCCAACCTTCTTTGAGTTTTTCGGAAATCTCTTTCGCCGACTGGACGAATTCGACTGGACGCGCGTGGACGAAGATTTGCTCAAGATGCTCTATCAGGAATTGGTGGACCCGGAGGACCGCCAACTGTTGGGCGAATTCTACACGCCGGATTGGCTTGCGGAGTTGACATTAGAAAACATCGGCTATAGTGGTGGAACCTTGCTCGACCCGGCCTGTGGCTCCGGTACGTTTCTGTTTTGCGCGATACGACGACTCCGCACACATGGTTTCAAAAGGACCAAACTCGTTCGAGAGGCTTTGGATTCCATCACAGGCATTGATGTTCACCCGGTGGCAACCTTGATGGCCAAGGCAAATATTCTATTGGCCCTATCAGGCGAACTTCCTGGCTACGACAAAGAGGTTTCCCTTCGGGTTTACCTGGCAGACACGCTGTTGACCGGAGAGGATGCGAAAAGAAGAGCTCTTCACGTGAAAGTGGGAGAACAGGAAGAGTTTCTCATTCCTTTGGACAGCCTCGAAAACGGGCGAGACCTGGATTCACTGGTGGACAAAATGGCGGGCTTAGCCAGTCGCGGTATCTTGTCCACGGAAGCGGAGGTTCGCACCGAGAAGGGGTTTATGAGGTTGCTCGAAGGTTATACGTCCCATGAAATATTCTTGTGGCGGCAAAACTTCCTTCTCATGTTGCGCTTGCTGCGGCAGGATCGGGACACCGTCTGGGCGTTTATTTTGAAGAATGCGTACCGGCCCGCTTACTTGCGTCGCCAGAAAGTAGATGTGATCGTTGCCAATCCTCCCTGGCTTTCGCTGCGCGATATTCGAGATGCGGCTTACAAAGCCAAGATCAAGGAATTGGCATTTCGGTACAAGTTGCTGGAAAAGAAGGAAAGGAAACTCTTCACGCAGCTTGATACCTCGACGGTTTTCTTTGAGCACGCCGAGAGGGAGTTTCTGCGGGAGGGCGGCACGATGGCCTTCGTCATGCCCCGGTCAGTAATCCTCGCGGCCAAGCAGCACTTGGCTTTTCAGAGAGGCGGCTTCACGGCCATTCAGGATTTCGCCGAGGTGAAGGGACTGTTCAAGGTGCCGACCTGCGTGCTCATTCGAGATGGCAAGGTCACTCGTGACAACATTCCCATCACGCGGTGGATTGGGGACCTGGCTCGCGGAGACCGAAACCTTCCGTGGAGCAAGGCGAAAGCCTTTTTGAAATCCGAAACCGAAAAGTGGTCCTTTTTGGTTGAGACGGCTGCCCAGTCAGCTTACTTTCCACGAATTCTTCAGGGCGCGACGCTAGTCCCACGATGCCTCTGGTTTGCCGAATCGCCTCCTGGTTATCCCATCAAGACTAAGGCCCCCTTCCTGCGCACAGCCAAGGCAGCTTATAGAACCGCCAAAAAGCCGTGGGATTTGGAGGTCGAAGGAAAGGTCGAGCGTAAATTTCTTTTTGCTACGGCGCTAGCAGAAGACCTTCTCCCGTTTGCGGTTCGGCGGTTGCGCCTCGTTGTCCTTCCTCTGGCAAAAAGAGGGACAGGAAAACATCGGAGATTCGTAATGCTGAATCACCTGGACATCTTAGCGGAAGGCGCGTCCTTTGCCTCGGATTGGGTTAAAGAAGCAGAGAAAATTTGGGAAAGTAGAAAGAAGAAAGAGCAGCCAAACGTCTACGACTATCTCAACTACGATCAAAAGATCGCAAATCAAAATCCGAGGGCGAAGTTTGTTGTCCTATACAACAAGTCCGGCACGAACATTGCCGCCGCATACCTTACTCCCTCCGAGTTTAAGCGCATCGGGAAAATTTCGGTTCAGGGATTTGTGGCTGACCATGTAGCGTATCGTTATTATGCTGATTCCGAAGCCCACGCACTTTATCTGGTGGGGGTCTTGAACAGCCACATCGTGAATGAGGCCATCAAGCCTTATCAGCCGAAAGGCTTGCAGGGGGAACGGGACATTCACCGGCGACCGTTTGAGGTGTGTCCGATTCCGCTGTTTGACCCCAAAAACCGGTTGCATCAACAGATCGCGCGTGTCGCGGCGAAGGCTCGGAAGGAAGTATTGCGATGGAAAGACAAGATTGAAGGAAAGGCGGGACAGGCACGCGAGGCAGCGCGCAAGCTTGTGCAACCGGAACTCAGTGAGCTAAACGAGCTGGTGGTGAAATTACTGGATGGACACAGATTCCTTCTTACCTCTTCTACTCAAAAACCCAGACGTTCCGGTAACCTCTTCATGCAGGGTGAGACGGATTGATTATTAACTCCGACCAACCGGCTCACCGCCCACCCCCAACGCTGACCCGCCACACCACGTTCCCGCCGTCGTCCGCGACGAGCAGCGATCCGTCGAGCATGACGGCGACGCCGACCGGGCGGCCATAGACGGTCGAGTCGGCGGGGTTGGCAATGAAGCCGGTCAGGAAGTCCTGCGGGTCGCCGCTCGGCCGGTTGTTTTGGAAGGGCACGAAGACGACCTTATATCCGGCGAAGTTCGAGCGGTTCCACGAGCCGTGCAAGCTGACAAACGCGCCGTTGCGGTACTGCTGCGGGAAAGAAGTTCCACGATAGAAGACCACGCCGAGCGGGGCGACGTGCGAGCCGAGCGCGTAGTCGGGCGGAATGGCCTTGGCAACGAGGTCGGGGCGCTGGCCCTTCTTGCGCGGGTCCTCGTTCTGCCCGTAGTAAGAATACGGCCAGCCGTAGAACGCGCCGTCGCGGACGCTGGTGAGGTAGTCGGGGACCAGGTCATCGCCCAAGCGGTCGCGCTCGTTCACGACGGTCCACAGCGCGTTGGTGCCCGGCTGCAAGTCAAGCCCCACGGGGTTGCGCAGGCCGCTTCCGAAGACGCGCATCGCGCTGCCGTCGGGATTCATCTCGAGGATCGCCGCGCGGCGCGGGTCCTTGGCGTCTTCGCCGTTCTCGTCCACGTTGCTCCCCGAGCCGACCGCAACGTAAATCTTCGAGCCGTCGGGCTTGGCGATGAGGTTGCGCGTGTAATGCCCGCCGGCCGGGAGGTCGAGAATTTTCTCGCCCCTCGCCGCGAGCTTGGTCTGCCCGGACTGGTAGGGGAACATCACCACGCCGTCGGTGTTGCCGACGTAAAAGCGGTTGCCGAGAAGCAGCATTCCGTGGGGGCGGTTCAAGCCGTCAACGAAGACCTCGCGGACTTCCGGCTTGCCGTCCTTGTCGGCGTCGCGCAGGAGTATGATGCGGCCCGCCGCCGCTCCCGCCGGACGTCCTCCGCGCGGCGATTCCGCCACCAGCACGTCGCCGTTTGGCAGCACGTAGAGCTGACGCGGGGTTTCGAGGCCCTCCGCGAAGGCCGTGACGCGAAAGCCGGACACAGCGGTGGGTGTGCGGCCGGC
>MEKR01000156.1:0-2675 GCA_001767035.1 Acidobacteria bacterium RIFCSPLOWO2_02_FULL_61_28 | reverse complement strand
GGTCGCCAACGGCGACGGCAGGGCGAGCCGGTCCGACGGACCTACGGTGCGAACTGCCGCAATCTGGGACGAACCGCCGGGCTGCTGGCCGGCGGGAGACGAGAATCCATAGCCAAGACCGACGACTCCTATAACTATAAGGCCAAAAACTGAACGACGAGATACCATGACGTCCTCCTTCGCGCCGAAGCGTCGGCGCTGTCAACCGAGAAAACCGAATACTCCCCTAGCGGGCCGAAGCGCTCGCGCCCGTGTAGGTCACCTGCCAGATCCGGTTGGTGCCGTCGTCCACGACGAGCAACGAACCGTCCCCCCCGACGGCCAGCCCCACCGGCCGCCCAAAGACTTCCCCGGCGTCCGCGCTGGAGACAAAGCCGGTGAGGAATTCCTGGGGATCGCCGCTCGGCCGTCCGCTCACAAACGGGATGTAGGACACGTTGTAGCCGACGAAGCTGGAGCGGTTCGAGGAGCCGTGGAACGCAATAAACGCTCCGCCCCGGTACTGCTGCGGGAACGAGGTCCCGGTGGAGAAGGCCAGTCCGAGCGGCGACGCATGTCCCCCCATCGCATAGTCCGGCCGAATTGATTTGCTCACCACGTCCGGGCGCTTCACTTTCGCTCTGGGGTCTTCATGGGTTCCCCAGTAAGCAAACGGCCATCCATAGAAGCCGCCGTCCCGTATGCTGGTGAAGTAATCCGGCGGCAAATCGTCCCCCAGGTTATTCCGCTCATTGACCGTCGCCCAGAGCGTGCTGGTTCCGGGCGCCCAACCCATTCCGATCGCGTTGCGGATTCCGGTGGCGAACACACGCTTGCCGCTGCCGTCGGGATTCACTTCCCAAATGGCGGCGCGCTCGGGAGGCAGTTTGTCGGGGGCGTCTTCCGACCAATCGGTCTCCGATCCGACGGAGACGTATATCTTGGAGCCGTCCGGCTTGGCGGTCAGGGTCCGCGTCCAGTGCACGCCATCGGGGATCAAGTCCAGGATTTTCTCGCCGCTGCCGGCAAGCTGCGTCTGGCCCCTCTGATAGGGGAACATGAGCAGCGCGCCCGTGTTGGCTACATAGAAGCGATTCCCGATCAGCGTCATTCCGAAGGGGCGATCGAGGCCGGAGACGAAGACTTCTTTGACCTCCGCCTTGCCGTCCCGGTCGGCGTCGCGAAGCAGATACACCTTGCCGGCTCCTCGGAGCGCGGCACGGTCCGGCCCGTTGCCCACTTCCGAGACGAGCACGTCGCCGTTCGGCAAGACATAGAGCCAGCGGGGAAGCGTGAAGCCTTCCGCAAAGAGCGTCACCCGGAAGCCCGCAGGGGCGGTGGGCATGCGGCCGGCGGGCCAGCCGATCACTTTCCGCTGCTTGGGCTCTCCCGACGGCGCCACGGTCTGGGGCAGAACAATCCGATCAGCCGGCCCCGTGACTCGGACCGCGCTGTTCGGCGAGGGAGCTTGTCCGAAAGCCGGCGCGAGAAAGCCGGCGAACAGGGAAACGAATAGGCAAACACGGAGCGACATGAACTCTTCCTCCTTGCGAATCAACCAAAGATGCACTCGGCCCCGGCCCGCCGGGGCTCAGCGGATGGCAAGCCGGTCGAAGGTGGGGTGTTCCGCCAATTCCGGCCGCCACAAAGCAGACTGATTGTACCACCGCTACCGCGCGATCATGTAGGTAAACTTCGCGATGAGAGCGCGGTCAATCAGGTCGCCCGAGAGCGAGTTGCGGCGCTCGTTGTAGACCACAAACAGATCACTCAGCGGCCGATGGATGATGTTGAAGCGGACATTGGAGCTCCATTGCCGCGCGTCATTGTTGTACTGGATGAAGGCGTTCAGGAACATGTTGGTGGAGAAGGAGTAGTCCACGCGCGTCGAGAGCAAGTTGGTCTTGAAGTGGCCTTCGGGGAGGTTGATATTGTTGTGCGTATAGTTGACGGTGGTATTGAACTTGTTGCTGAAGCGGACGATGGTGCCGAAGGCATAGGTATGCTTATAGCCGCTATAGAACGGCCCTGCGGCCCAGCGGCCGGTCAGGTAAACCCGACGACTGGTGTCGGTGCGCGCCAATATGAAATACTCATTGAACGAGTAGGTCCCGGGCGGAATGCGGATGTTGTTGGCCCGGTTAATGAGGAACGGGACGGTCAGCCGCTCCAAGGTGGGATTGATGCCGACCTCGATGAACGCGCTGTCCTGGAAGCTAATCGGGAGGTGGTAGTCAATGTAGCGCGTTTCCAGGTTTCCGTTTCGATCCATGTAGTAATCAATTTGCACGTGGGGCGAGATGGTCCGGATGGTCCGCGCGATGCTCTTGGGGCGGAACGTCCGGCCGGCGTAACCGACGACCTTTCCGATCCCGAGCCGGGGCACGAAGCCCATCTCGTTGGTGAACTGCTCCTGGATCCGCGTGTAGGAGCCGCGCGCGTCCCACTTATTGTCCTTATACCCGACATTGAAGCGGCCGGCCAAGTCATGCCCGCCGCCCGAGGGAGTGAAGGATTTTGCGAGAAAGGAGTTGACGCTGAGGTTCTGTCCAAAACGGAAATTGGCGTCCACGCCCACCACCCGGTTGAAATGGGCCGAGTCCTGCATCTCCTTGTTGACCATCATGACGCCGATATCGGAGTTCCCCAGGACGTTGCGCTTCAGGCGGCCCACCGTGAAGTTCGTGCCGCGGAGG
>MEKR01000155.1 GCA_001767035.1 Acidobacteria bacterium RIFCSPLOWO2_02_FULL_61_28 | reverse complement strand
CTTTGTAGAGCGCAAAGGTAACGCCTTGCACGCCCGTCAGCGGATTCCCGAGCTTGTCCTGCAGCACGCCGCCAAACTGGATCAGCCGCGGCCCTTGCGCCGCTTTTGGCGCCGTGTCTTGCGCCGCAGGCTGCGACGCCTCCTGCCATCCTACGCCTCGACCTCTCTCCGTCGCCGCCTCCTGCGCCGCGACATTGCCAACAAACAAGATTGTCCCGACCAAACTGAGTGCCGTCAGACGCGCGAGAAATCGCTTCATACGTACCTCCTTGTAATCAACCGCCGCCTCGGGTGCAAGAGGCGAAAAATGGGGGAATTCGACTGGGAGCAATTTAGCAAAAGACATCCTCGATTGCAAGGGGGAAAAAGCCCTGTTTCCGGGACGTAGGGCTGTGAGAGGCCAAGAAAACATCCCGGACCGACCCGGGGTAATCCTCCTGATCCAGCGCGAGGGGAGGAAACTTTATTGAGTCTAGCCGCATCTATCGAAAATGAGTGGCCAGCTATTCGACCATGTGGAATGTTTTTCCGTGGTATAATCTTGACAGATTTGGGACGCTTGCTTTCCCGGCGCGATCTCCAAATGATTGGGAGGCGGTAAGAAAATGAGTGACTTTTTGCAAACCATGCAACGACGCAAAGTGATTTCCACGCTCGCGGTCTTGTTGACGCTGGCGATCGGTATCTTGATCGGCACGTTGATCTCGCGGGGGGTGCGCGCGGCCCAGCGGCAGGCGAAGGCCCCGGATGCCCAGGCCTTGGACCTCCCCTCGCCGGTCCAGCTCTCGACCGTGTTCAGCAGGATTTCCAAAGACGTGGCGCCCGCGGTCGTGAACATCAATACCGAATCCACGATGCGCCCTCAAGCGCAGGCACCTCAGCGACGGGGTCCGCAGCAGCAGCAACCGGACCCGTTCGGGAACTTTTTCGACCGGTTCTTTGACTTTGGACCATTCGGAGGGCAGCAGCAGCCGGAACTCAAGCAGAAAAGCTTGGGGTCGGGTGTCATTGTTGACAAGAATGGTTATATCCTGACGAATGAACATGTTGTCGGCCGGGCGGACAAGATTAAAGTGAAGTTGCTCGATGATCCCAAGCTCTACGACGCCCATGTTGTTGGGACCGACCAGGAGACCGACCTGGCGGTCATTAAGATTGACGCGGATCATCCCGTGCCCTTTGCCAAGGTCGGCAATTCCAATGGCGTCGGCATCGGCGATTGGGTGCTGGCGATCGGGAGTCCCTTTGGCCTGGAAGAGACGGTCACGGCCGGAATTATCAGCGCCAAGGGACGGGATTTAGGCTCGCAGTTCCAGCGCTTTATCCAGACCGATGCGGCCATCAACCCCGGCAACAGCGGAGGTCCGCTGGTGAACATGAACGGCGAGGTGATCGGGATCAACACCGCCATTGCCACCGGGACCGGCAGCTACGCGGGTGTGGGATTCGCACTTCCTTCCAACGTAGCCGTGGACGTCTATAACCAGTTGGTGAAGGCGGGCAAGGTCACGCGCGGCTCGCTCGGAGTCACCTTCCAGCCGGAGCAGAGTCCCGTGCTGCTGCGGACGTTCGGAGCCGAGAGTGGAGTCGTAATCACGGGCGTCCAACCGGATGGCCCAGCGGCCAAAGCCGGTCTGAAGCAGGGCGACGTCATCGTGTCGGTGGACGGCACGCTGGTCAAGACCGGGGACGACTTGGTTGCCAAAGTAGCCGGCACGCAGGTCGGCAAAGAAGTCACTGTCCGCTACCTCCGCAATAAGAAGGAGGAAGAAACGAAGGTGGCGATCGGGGACCGCTCCAAGGTTTTTGCCGAGTTGCTCAACCCGAGTGAAGATCAGGGCAGCCCGGGCGCCGAGGGTACCGAAGCCAAGTTCGGCATCTCGATCCAGAACATCACTCCGGAGACCCAGACCCGGCTGGGGTTGGACGATACGCGCGGCGCCCTGGTGACGAGCATCGAGGAGAACAGCTTTGCCGAGGAGGTCGGGCTCCAGCGCGGAGATGTGATTCGGGAGATCAACCAGCAACCCGTGAACCGGGTGGATGACGTCTCGCGCATCCAGCGCGGTCTCAAACCCAAGTCCGACGTCGTCTTCCTGGTCCTGCGGAACCAGCGGGGCCAGTCCATGACCCTGTATCTGGCCGGTACCTTGCCGTAACGGCCGGGTCCGGAGTGCCTTCTTCTCCCCGGAACAGTTTCTGCGCCGGGGAGATTCGTTTTGGGTCGGGGAGGAAAATGGCGCGACGCTTCCTGATCTTGCTTTCATTGTCATTGGCGTTCCTTCTGCCGTCGTGGGGGGGCCAGACGCAGCCAAAGGCTCCCGTCCGGCCTGCTCCGAGCGGCGCAAAGCAGCCGGCCAAAGCGCCTGCCGTCAGCAACCCGCCGAAGCCAGCCGCCGCTCCCAGCACCCGAGCGAGAAGAACCGCAGCCCGGAGACGCCCCGCTCGAACGGCTCCTTCTGCCGCGTCCCGCGCGCAACTCCGTCCCACCCGTGAACGCTATGCCGAAATTCAGACGGCGCTGGCCCAGGCAGGCTATTTTCAAGGCTCCGCCAACGGCGACTGGGCACCAACGAGCGTGAATGCCCTGGCCTACTTCCAAAAAGACCAGGGGCTGGAACCCACCGGAAAGATTGATGCCCCGAGTCTGATCAAGCTGGGGCTTGGCCCCAAGTATGACACCCCCCCGCAGGCGCGCAATGCGGACCCCAGTCCGCCTCGATAGCTTCCCACCTTTTTCGAAATCATCAACCCGACGCCGGAATGGTACTATTGCGGATCGCTCTGGAAGAGATTTTCCGGACGGTAGGCTCCGTGATACCCTGTGTTGATCTCAATTCGGCGATTGAGATTGGCACCGGCTGCGGCAAGGCCGGCAGAGCCGCGCTCGATCCGTTCTCGGAGTGGATGGCGGTCTACATTGATTAAAGCGGCAAGCTGCAACGGGCGCAAATTGGTTTGTAATCTGCCCCATCCCGCGAAAGAGAAGAAAAGCCGATGAGCAGCCAGTTGTTCCGAACCAAGTCGCTCGCCCTTCTGCTCGAGGAGATGAAAGGGGAACAGCGCCTGCGGCGTGTGCTGGGCCCGGTGGCGCTGACCAGCCTGGGGGTCGGCTGCATCATCGGCACCGGCATTTTCGTCCTGACGGGCGTCGCGGCGCATGACAAAGCGGGGCCGGCCTTGACCCTGAGCTTTGTGATGGCGGGGATGGCGTGCGTGTTTGCCGCGCTCTGCTACGCCGAATTTGCCTCGATGGTTCCGGTGGCCGGCAGCGCCTATACGTATGCCTACGCGACCTTGGGCGAGCTGATCGCCTGGATCATCGGGTGGGACCTGGTGCTCGAATACTCGGTGGCGTCGGCCACGGTGGCCCACGGGTGGTCGGCCTACTTCCGCGACTTCCTCGGGCTGCTAGGCATCCGCGTGCCGCCGGAGTGGTCCGGCGCTCCGTTTGATTACGCCGCCGGAGGCGAAGGCTTCCGCCTCACCGGCGCGTACTTCGACGTGCCGGCCGTGGCCATCGCCGTTCTCGTCACCATCATCCTCGTGAAAGGCATTCGGGAAAGCGCCAGCGTCAACGCCGCCATGGTGATTACCAAGGTGGCCGTGGTCTTCTTTGTAATCATCGTCGGCGCTTTTTACGTCAACCGCGACAACTGGCAGCCGTTTGCTCCCTTTGGTTACGGCGGACTGTTCTCGAGCGGCGAGCCGAAAGGAATGCTGGCCGGAGCTGCCCTGGTTTTCTTTGCGTATATCGGGTTCGATTCGGTCTCGACGCACGCCGAGGAAGCCCGCAATCCGCAGCGCGACGTCCCGATCGGCATCCTCGTCTCGCTGGTGCTCTGCACCATCCTGTACATCGCCGTGGCGTTGGTCCTGACCGGCATGGTCCGCTACGACCAGATTGACATTCATGCGCCCGTCTCGAACGCCTTCATCCAACGAGGCATTACCTATGGGGGCTACTTGATCTCGCTCGGGGCCATGACCGGAATTACCTCCGTGCTGCTGGTCCTGATGCTCTCCCAGCCGCGCGTCCTGCTGGCCATGGCCCGCGACGGGTTGCTCCCGAGAAGTTTCTTTGGAGCCATACACGACCGCTTCCGGACGCCCTGGAAATCCACGATCCTGACCGGCATCTTCGTCGGCACGGCCGCCGCGTTGATCCCGTTGCATATACTCGCGGAATTGGTCAACATCGGGACGCTGCTGGCGTTTGTGATCGTGTGCGCCGCCGTCCTGGTGATGCGCAAGACGAATCCGCACGCTGAGCGCCCGTTCCGCGCTCCGCTGTTCCCGTGGGTGCCGATCCTGGGCATTCTGTTTTGCCTGACGCTCATGTTTTCGCTCGGATGGCACAACTGGCTCCGCCTGTTTGTGTGGCTGATGATCGGCATGGTCATCTACGTTGCGTATGGCCGCCGGCATAGTGTGTTGAGCGACGAAGCGCAAGCGCGGGCGGCGGCCCGTCCGAAGCCGGGGATGCCGTCGCATGGGATTGGGATTTAGAAGAAGGAGTCAGAAGTCAGGAGTCAGGAGTCAGAATGAAAGCAACTCCGTGATTCAGTGGCTTCCAGGAACCGTTGCCCCAGCTTGGGAGACGGGATACAATACCTAACGTAATACGAAAGCTTGATCGAAAGGCTTGGCATGGAAACCGTTACCGTTTCCCCAAAATTTCAAGTGGTAATTCCACGCGCCCTGCGGGAATCCCTGCGCATTCGGCCTGGGCAGAAAGTCCAGATGATTCTGTACAAGAATCGTATTGAACTGATCCCGTTGCAGTCAATGAAAAGGGCAAGGGGGTTTCTCAAGGGCATTGATACCACTATCGAGCGCGAAACTGACCGGTTATGAATGTCGTTGATTCTTCGGGCTGGCTCGAATACTTCGCCGATGAATCGAACGCCGCCTTCTTCGCCCCGGCGATTCAGGCTGTCTCCGAGTTGGTGGTTCCATCCATCAGCCTTTATGAAGTATTCCGAAAAATACTCCAGCAGAAGAGTGAAGAGGAGGCTCTTCGGGCGGTTGGGTTGATGATGCAAGGCTCGGTAGTGGATTTGACTTCGGCGATTGCCCTCAGCGCCGCTCTCCTCTCCCTACGATTGAAGCTGCCCATGGCGGACAGCATGATGCTGGCGACAGCGCAAGCGTACAACGCCACGTTCTGGACGCAAGACGCCGACTTCGAGAACATTCCGGGCGTGCGATATATTCGAAAAGGATAACGAACCATGCATGCCGCTCCAATCCTGATTGTTGTGCTGTGCGTGCTCGCCATCGGGTACCGCTATTACAGCGCGTTCCTGGCGGCGAAGGTGGCGGTGCTGGACGACACGCGCGTCACGCCGGCCCACCGCCTCTACGACGGGCAGAACTACCATCCCACGCACAAATGGGTTTTGTTCGGGCACCATTTTGCCGCCATCTCCGGCTCCGGGCCGCTGGTGGGTCCGGTGCTGGCGGCGCAATTCGGGTATCTCCCGGGGCTGATCTGGCTGGTCATCGGCGTGGTGCTGGCCGGAGCGGTGCAGGACTTCTTGGTGCTGGCTGCGTCGCTACGGCGCAACGGACGCTCTTTGGCAGAAATTGCCCGCGAGGAGATCGGCTCGCTGGCGGGCGGCACCGCGGCTCTCGCCATCCTGTTCATCATCTTCCAAGCGCTCTCGGGACTGGGGCTGGTTGTGGTCAAGGCGCTCGGCGGCGAGCGGTTCGTGCGCCCCGACGGCACGGTGATCGAAATTGCGGGCAGCTCCTGGGGAACCTTCACGATCTTTTGCACGATTCCGATCGCGCTGTTTATCGGCCTTTATCTCTATCGCCTCCGCAAGGGACATGTGGTGGAGGCGTCGCTGATCGGGGCCGCACTGGTTCTGGTGGCGACTTGGGCGGGGAGCTACATTCCCGGCTCGCCGCTGGCCAGCATCTTTGACATGAGCCAGCGCGAGGTGACTTTCGCGGTGATGGCATACGGGTTCCTCGCCTCGGTCCTGCCGGTTTGGGTCCTTCTGGTTCCCCGCGATTACATCAGCGCGTTCATGAAAATCGGAACGGTGGTCGCGCTGGTGGTCGGGGTGTTGCTCGTGAATCCCCAGTTGCAAATGCCGGCCGTGACCGCGTTCGCCGACGGAGGCGGGCCGATCGTTCCCGGGAAAGTCTTCCCGTTTGTGTTCATCACCATCATGTGCGGAGCGATCAGCGGCTTCCATGCCCTGGTCTCGAGCGGCACCACGCCCAAGATGGTGAACAAGGAGTCCGACGCCCGCGTGATCGGCTACGGGGCCATGCTCATTGAGGGGTTGGTCGGGGTCATCTGTTTGATCGCGGCCACCAGTCTCGCCCCGGGCGACTATTTTGCGATCAACACCGACCTGCGGGTCGCGCCCCGGTTCGAGGCCAGACTCACCGAGATGGGCTTCACTCCGTCACAGCTTCAACACTACGAGCAGCAAACCGGAGAGCAATTGCAAGGCCGCTCCGGCGGCGCGGTTTCGCTCGCCGTAGGCATCGCGCAAATCTTTTCCGGAATCCCGTTCTTTGCCGCACTGGTCAGTTTTTGGTACCACTTCGCCATCATGTTTGAGGCGTTATTCATTTTGACCACGATTGACGCGGGGACGCGCGTCGCGCGATTCCTCTTGCAGGAAGTCGGGGGGAAAGTGTGGCCGAAATTCGGCCGGCCGGATTGGGTCCCGGCGTCGGTCATCTGTTCCCTGCTCGCGGTGAGCTGCTGGGGCTACTTTATTTTGACCGGGAGCATTGACACCATCTGGCCCATGTTCGGCATCGCCAACCAACTGCTGGGCGTGGTGGCGCTGTCGGTGGCGGGAACCGTGATGGTCAACGGCGGGCGCGCCCGCTATCTGTGGGTGGTCGTCCTGCCGATGGCCTTCGTTACCACCACCACCATGACCGCCGGCGTGCAACTGATCCAGCGGTTCCTCGAGATGGCCCGGTCGCCGGTACCTTCCGAATCCTTCCGAGGCTACTTGAACGTCTTCTTGATCGCGGCGATGATGGTCTGCGTCGCCATCATCCTGACCGAAGCGATCCGCAAATGGATCGGGCCCGCCGTGCGCACCCCGCTTCCCACCGGGGAAGCCGCGCAGCCACTCTAAGAGCAGTAATGAGTGACAAGTGAGGAGTGGGTAGTTTCCGAACGGACTATCTGGTGACCCCCTTGTGCTTGTCACTCGTCACTTCTTACTTTTAGCTGCTCTTAAATTCTCTTTCGCAATGGGGGGCAGTAGTGTAAACTCTTTCTTCCACCCTTATTTATCCGGGGACGGAATCTCGGCCAGGTCAGGCGATTGAACTGGCCAGCGCCGGGACGTGGCCCGGAAGCTCTCGAAAGGATGGATATGGTCAGTACTCCAGTTCGGCGCCCGGTCAGTACGGTGATTCCCTTTGCGCTGGTTCACGCCGGGGCCTTGGGCGCGTTGTTCGTGCCGTTTCAAACCAGCTATCTGTGGCTGCTCGCCGCTTTATACTTCATCCGGATGTTCGGCGTGACGGCGGGTTATCATCGCTATTTCAGCCATCGCTCCTACAAGCTGAGCCGTCTGCCGCAATTCCTGCTGGCGCTCCTGGCCCAGACCTCCGGGCAGAAGGGAGTGCTGTGGTGGGCGGCGCACCACCGCTTCCATCACCAGAACTCGGACCAGGACTCTGATATCCATTCGCCGATCCGGCACGGGTTCTGGTGGTCGCACGTGGGATGGATCCTTTCTGCAAAATATGAGGACTACGACCCGGCCCTGATCAAAGACTTTTCAAAATTCCCGGAGTTGCGCTTCCTCGACCGCTTCCACTGGCTGCCTACGCTGCCGTTGGGTCTGGCCTGTCTGCTGCTCGGCGGGTGGGGGGCGTTCACGTGGGGATTCCTGCTTTCGACGGCGCTGCTGTATCACGGGACGTTCGTCATCAATTCGCTGGCGCACGTGTGGGGCACGCGGCGGTTTGAAACCCCCGACCAGAGCCGCAATAATTTCTTCCTGGCGTTGATCACCATGGGCGAAGGCTGGCACAATAACCACCACCAGTATATGTACGCCTGCCGCCAGGGTCTGCGTTGGTGGGAAATTGACGTGACGTACTACCTGGTGCGCTTGCTGGCCTGGCTCGGCATCGCGCGAGAGATCCGCGAAGCGCAGCACCCGGCGGCCGGAAACGTCGCGGCCTGAGCGGAAGGGCCGGCTTCGGTTACAGCGCGGCAATTTGCAGGGGCGTTTGCTCTTCGTTGCGGTGCACGACATCCACCCGCATCCGTTCTGGGCGCTGCCCATCGTCAGCATCGGCGGCGTCAGCGTCCGCGAGATGATGGGCTACTGCCTGCTCGCGCTGCTGATCGCCTTCCCGCTATTCGGCCTGGCCTTGCTGGTGTCTTGATCCGAGCCGCGTGCGCCTGCAAGCGGTGCTCCAGGACGGCAACCTCAGTTACGCCGATGGGAATTTGAAGGCTTGCTCCTGGAGGCGCGCAGGCCCTTTTGTGCTGGATCGAAAAAACACTTGCAGGGAAGGAAACCCCTGCTACAATTGCCCCGACCAGCGCCTGTAAATCCCGTTCTCTAGCCCGCGAACGAGGCGCTTTATGAAATCGCTAAACACATCGCAGATACGCAGAAGAGTGCGGATCGAGCAGCATGTGGAGGGTCGGGGGAGGGTTGGCACCGTCACTGCGACCATTTCGGAGTTGGATAGCTCGTTCGCCGGAGCAGTTGGCGGCGGGTTTGACGTGAGGTTGGCAGAACGTGTTGGCTTTCGGGTCCACCCTGATTACGTGCTGACGCGTTCCGGGGACGAAATGGGAAATCACTTCCGCTTATCTACGGGGATCGTGTTCCGGTTCGGATCGCGGTAAAAAACACTCAAGCTCGACCGCCTCGACGCCGAGCAAGGCCAGAAATATTGGGGGGAAAGGAGGATAGAGATGAAACAAGCTATTCGTCTGTTTGTAACTGCTGTGACAATAAGCATCCTAGCCACGGCTACTGTACTGGCCCAGGTTAAGAAGCCCATGACAAACGATGATGTCATACAGATGGTGAAAGCCGGTTTTGCAGAAGACACCATTATCAAAGCAGTTGAAACGAGCCAACCCGGATTCGACATATCCGTACAAGGTCTCCTTGCGCTCAAGGAGAGCGGGGTGAGCGAGAAGATTATCACGTCTATTCTTTCAGCCCAGGGGACGCAAGAGACCGTCAAAGCATCGGCGTCTATCGGATCGAGTGGCGTTCCCCAGGACAGGCCTGTACCGAATAGCAGTTCGCCTCAAGCGCAGGGAACGAGCGCGGCAGCAGATCAGAAAGCCGCTATCTACGTCTATCGCTATAAGCAGTTCAACGGCTCCGCGCTCGAACCGTCCATCTTTGTGGACGATCATGAGGTGGCGCGGATGGACAACGGGCGGTACTTCATCCTGCAACTGCCGGGTGAGACCCACACTTTCAGATCAAACGATAAGCAGTCTGGAATTGAAGTCGACCTGAAGCCTGGCGAGACGTATTTTCTTAGGGTTGAAATTGCAGCTGGATTCTTCAAGGGGCACGGCCGACTGGTACATATGATGTCGGATCAGGGACAATTTGAAATCAAAAAACTCCAATACCTCGGCTCCGACAAGATCAAGGATAAGAAGCTTGTTCTGCCACGCCCGCTCGACCCGCCTGTTAGGTGAGCACCTCGGACACATCGCAGTTGCGGAGGAGGATGCGAGCGGTGTTTGAGCGTCCGGCCTCGATTTGCTGCCAGTGCCGGGCCGGGGGCATAGCAAAATTCGTGCCATCGCTCTTGCTTTGTGCTACTATTGGGCCAGTTTCCTTCGTAACCGGGAGGCTTTTCATGCGAAGGCTCTCTATTGCAACTCTCGCTATACTTTCGTTTTCGGCAACGCTCCCCGCCCAGCTTACAGAAAGGGCAGCGGTTCGCGTCGCATACGAGTTACTGCAACGCGCTCCCGACTTGCCCAAAGCTGAGATTATTGTGTGGCAGAGTCCCCAGACCTACATGAACGCTGCGGCCGATCCTCAGCGCCACAGAATCTACTTTGATGCAACGCTGGTCCGGTTTCTGTCATACGATCCCATGCTTCTTGCGTTTATTCTCGCTCACGAGCACGGCCACCTGCTCGCGTCAAATTGCCAGGCAAGCGCCGTCCGATTGTGGAGCCACCTGATTGCTGGCGCAATCGCGGGGGCGCTGTCTCAAAAGGGTGGTGGAACGCGGGCGCTTGGGGCACTTTCGGGCATGACGAACGCGCAAGTTCGGATTTGTGAGGAGAATGCGGACGTTGCCGCCGTCCATTTTATGCGAGAAGCAAACTTAAACCCCCAGGCAGGCATTGCCCTATTTGCCAAAGTAATGCGGCTCGGCGAACCCATCAACAAAGCAGCAGCCTATTTCATCGCTAACCATCCGGTCGGACCAGAACGGATGGCCCGACTTGCACTGGCAATTGCGGACAAAAGGATTCCAGATATAGTTCCCCTGTTAGGCGGAAACTTGCCAAAGCGAAGCCAGGACACCGAGCCAAAACCCTCCATAAAAAACAGTCGCATTGATCCAACCGCGCCCACCGCGAGCGCCACGCCGGACACGCCAACCAGAATCGGTCGTTCTCAACCGGAATTGCCAGCGGAATCAGCGGTCCTCGAAACTCCGCAAAACCAAAGCCCTGATTATTCCGTCCAAGCTAGCCCAGAGCAAGCCACAACAGCAGCAGCACCGGCCCTTAATACCACGGGCGGGACAGGACTCGGCGGGCAAGCCGCTTCCGCTCAGCCAAAACCACTTACCAATTCCGGTGTCCTTCAGATGGTGAAGGCGGGTTTCAGGGAGTCAGTAATTATCAAGGCAATCGAAGCGAATCACAGTGCCTTCGACACCTCCGCACAGGCCCTCATCGGGCTAAAGGATGCTGGCGTGAGTGAGAATGTCGTAGTGGCAATGCTTTCTAAAGAGGGAAGCAAGAGGGCATCTCCACGGGTTGCCCTTGATGCCGTTTATCAAAAGTCATTCGAGACTTCTCATGACGAAAATGCAATAGCTGCTAATCAGCCATTGCGAGATTCTCCCACGGCGGCGACCCCAGAGCAGCTAGCAGGCCCATTTGCCAGTGAGCAGGCGACAACTTCGTTTGCTGACTCCCCAAGCCTAACGATCAGTGAAGGCAGCGTCGAACGCCTTAAGGGCAAGGGAATGGTCTACATCTATCGGCGAAGCTCATTGTCGGACTCGGTGCTCAATCCCACGGTTCTGTGTGACGGGTTCGCGTTAGCCCGCTTAGAAAAGGGCCAATTTTTTGCGATTGAACTTGCTGAGAGAATCCATGAATGCTGGTTGGAGGGCAGTGCTTCTTCAAAGAAAGCACTGAAGGTTGTTGTGTCTTCCGCCACTCCAATGTTTCTTCGGTATGAAAAGAGTTACTTTGGGGTTGCACAGTTGAAGGCCATTGATGCCGCCAGTGTGAAGAAGGACTGGGAAGACCTAAAACCAATTGAAAATGACGCCATTAATGACCCGCGTGTTGGAGCCACTCTTCCCTGGTAACTGTCGTACAAAAATTGGGCAGGCTAGCACTTGGCCTCTCAGAAAAGGCGAGTAGGTAGCCACGGCAAGCGCTTTCCTTGCCGTGGGCTTGTTCTTGGTTTTCGGAATTTACAAACCCAAGGCAAATTGGAACTGCCAATTTGCCTTGGCTACTAGCTGATTGAAACCACCGCTTGCTGGCGCGCGCGGCTCGGGTTCCCTCGTCCTGCTTTTTTTCCCCACCGACTTGCTTTAGACTGAATTGCAAGTATGGAAGCCTCACCAGTTGAAAATGCCGTCCCGGAACGGGCCAGCGGGCGCGGGGCGTCCGTGAGAACGGTCGCAGTCCAAGGGCTGAAATTGTTGGTCGCCGTTGGAGCCGTCGTCTACCTGGTCGAGCGCGGGGACATTGCCTGGGAGCCGCTGCGGGCGTCGCTCCGCCGGTGGGAGCTCACGCTGCCGGCCTTCCTGCTGCTGGCGCTGATGCCGCTGGCGCAACTCTGGCGCTGGCAGAGCCTGCTGCGGGCCAGCCAGCTTCACCTGCCCCACCGGGAGGTGTTCTCGTTCCTGATGGTCTCGAAATTTTTCAACATGGCGTTTCCGGGCTATATCAGCGGGGACATCCTCCGCGGGTTCTATGTTTCGCGGAGCGCATCGGGGAACCGGGAATCGAGCCAACCGAGAGAACCGAATTCCCGCGTCGGGACTCCGGTGGTGGTGGCGAGCATCGTGCTCGATCGGATCGCGGGGCTGATCCCTTTGTTTACTCTTTGCCTGATCGGATTGCTGGGGTCGCTCTCCGACTCGATCCCCCGCGAGGTGATCCTGTCGGTGGGGACTCTGGCGACGGTCGGCCTGCTGGCGCCGCTGCTGCTGTTCGTGCTGACGTACCGGAAGCCGGAACTGCCGGCGTTTCTGGTTCGTCTGGTTCGATGGCCCCGTGTGGAGCGTTTTTTTTCGGCGCTCTATGGGGGCGCCCACCGCTATGCCCGGAATCTGAAACTGATCCGCAATATCCTCGCCATTTCTTTTTTGAATCAGGGGCTGGCCATTTCGAGCTTCATCCTCTTTGGATGGGCGCTGGAGCTGGAGATACC
This sequence comes from Acidobacteria bacterium RIFCSPLOWO2_02_FULL_61_28, assembly GCA_001767035.1. Classification (GTDB taxonomy): domain Bacteria; phylum Acidobacteriota; class Terriglobia; order 2-12-FULL-54-10; family 2-12-FULL-54-10; genus 2-02-FULL-61-28. Next base: position 12,966 of record MEKR01000155.1, on the reverse strand, counting down.
GGTAATGACCTATCTGATGCTGGTGCCGCTGGGGCTGTTGGTGACCGCCATTCCGGTCAGCCCGGCGGGATTAGGCGTGGGCCAGGTGGCCTTCCTGGCCTTGTTCCATCTGGCAGAGACTTCCCAGGGGGCAAACCTGTTCACCCTCTACATGGCCTCGTTTGTCGTGATTAATCTGGCCGGGGCCGTCCTCTATTTATTCCCCCGCATGGAAGCAATCCAAAGCGCACCCGCCTCCAAACAGTAATCGTGCAAGGAATCCGCCGGTGTTGCGGGCGGCCAATGCGAATCCATACCGAAATCGCGGGCAGCTCGGGAAAAAACAGGGGTCTATGGCCAACCGGTGCAACCCACCGGGGTCGCCGTCGTAAATGCCCCGGTGGCGTCTTCCCGGATATTCCTGGAATGATCTACGCAGAAGGCTTTCACACCGGTGGAATTGAACGCGGTCGGCACCCCGACCGCTGCAAAGGTCGAGTTCGGACTCGCAATGGTGGGAACGGCGAGTGGCGCATAGTATGTGAACTTATATCCGCTCTTGATGGGGTTGGCAGTAGCCGGATTAACTCCGGAAGCGACCGAATCGATCAAGTCCGCGCAATTGGAACCCACCGTGGCACAGGCGCCTCCCATCGGGCCCAGGTTGGCAAGGATGCCCGCATATCCGATGCTATACACGGTCGAGTAGATCGCATTCGCCGTTGAAATCTGCCGCAGCGATGCGGCGGCCGAGGCTTCATTGGCGGCCATCTTGGACCGGAGCAGATTGGGAACGGCTATGGCGGCCAGGATCAGGATGATTGCGATGACAATCAGAAGCTCAATCAAAGAAAAGCCGCGTTCTTGGTCCCGAGTGCTCAGATGTCCCTACCCCCTTCGTTCCGAGAGACAACCTTCCGAACGTTTTGTATCCTTGCAACCCACAGGCCGATCATTACTCTCTTTCTGACAGATCGGCTTCGGAGTGGCTATTCTATTGAAATTGGCGTGACTTAGCAAAGGATTTTTCCTCCGGAGGAGCGAAAAATAGATGCGGTGACCAAGACAAGATGTGGCTCGGAGCGCCGTTTTTTGTCATCCAAACTGACTTTTTTTGCTGATGCTCCGAGGCCTTCTCCAAGCCGCTCCGTTGCGTTTCCAATCTGTGGTTCTGGTGAGGCGGGTTATCTCGGTGCGCTGAATTGGGGCTTGCTGCTCTCCTTGTAGTTGTGACAGCCAGGACTCATCAGAGGTTTCCGGAACACTTTGCCGACGAAAATTTGGGTCGCCTTTGCCCGGCGCGGAATCAAGAAAAGTGCATTTTTCGCTTGAACTCGGCGAAGTAATCGAGTATCAGTAACCCTCTGGCCTTTTGGAACTCTCCCTGCCTGGCCTGCCCTCCGGCGCCTTGGCTCAGGAGGGAGCGGCGTCCAGCGACCCGGCTCCTGACGGCCCGCAGGCTTCCGGCGGACGGGCAGAGCCTCCGAAAGGCCGCGAGTCTTCGTCAGTGGATGCAGGCGGGAGACGGTCCCCCCTGGGACGGTCGGACCGCGCGCAACGGTACGGTTCTATGAACGTGCATGTGTTCTTTCATGATCGCTGCTTTGATGGCGCAGCCTCCGCAGCGGTCTTTACCCGGCTCTACCAGACGTGTGTCCATGCGGGCGCCGAGTTTCGCTACACCGGTTTGGCCCACCGCGCTTCCCAACTGTTTGATGAAAATCTGTTCGACGGGGATGAGAATGCCATCGTGGATTTCAAGTACTCCAACTCGCCTCGGCTCGACTGGTGGTTCGATCACCACCAAAGCGCGTTCCTCTCGCCGGAGGACGCCACCCATTTCCAACAGGACCGCAGCGGCAAAAAATTCTACGACCCCAGCTTCAAATCGTGTACCAAGCTGATTGCTTCGATCGGAAGAGAGAAATTCCGATTCCCAAGCGACGACCTGGAGGAACTGATTACCTGGGCCGACATTGTGGACGGCGCGCTGTTTTCCGACGCCGAAACCGCGGTGGCGATGAAAGCCCCGGCACTGAAGCTGACCCTGGTGATGGAAGCGGGCCCGGACGGCGAGATGGCCCGCTGGCTGATTCCGCAGATGGCGCATCGCTCCTTGGCCGACATCGCCGCCGAGGAACGGGTCACACGTCCCTTCCAGCCGCTGTTTGAGCGTCACCTCCGCTCCCTCGATCAGATTCGCGCGGTCGGAAAGTGCGACGGCGGGGTGCTCTTTTTCGATCTCACCAGCGCCGGGATCGAAGTCTATAACAAGTTTGCGCCCTACTACCTGTTTCCGGAGTGCGTGTACAGCGTGAGCATCTGCCCCTCGCACTTCCGCACCAAAATCTCCGTCGGCTCCAATCCCTGGAACAAGGCCGCGGCCCTGCACAACCTCGCCACCATCTGCGAGCGTTACGGCGGCGGCGGCCACCCGCGCGTCGGCGCTATTTCGCTCGAACCCAACCAGCTCGACCATGCCCGCCAGATCACCCGCGAGATCATCAAAGAGTTGAAACAGCCGCCGGGGGCATAAAGGATGGAGTCGGAAGTGGCTTCGCGTAGCTCATGATCTCGGTTGCCGAACTGGACAGGATAGCCCGGGCGCGTCTGGAAGATGCCAAGGCGCTCCTGCAAGCCGGGAGGTTTGACGGCGCTACCTATCTCTGCGGTTATGCTGTCGAGGTTGCCCTCAAGGCACGAATTTGCCGTACCCTGAACTGGCCGGAGTTTCCCAACACGAATAGAGAGTTTGAGTCCTACAGAAGCTTTCAGACGCACGACCTGGACGTGTTGCTGCGTTTATCGGGACAGGAGGCCAGGATTAAGGGCCAGCATTTGAAGCTGTGGAGTGAAGTAGTGCGCTGGAAGGCGGAATGGCGTTACAATGTAATCCGTACTATGGAAGGGCCTGATGATCTGCTAGGATTCGCGTATGGTATTGCAAAAAGCCGCGAAGCGGAAGCGATGATCCAGGCGGCTGAGGCCTTGCTGAAGATACTATGAACGATATCGCAGAAAAGTTTGCCTCTTTGGAGGCAGTGGTTTCAAAGGAGAGGGGGGATTTCTCCCTGTTCGCGCTGTTTCTGCGCGAAGACGCGCCGGATCGCTGGGACCTGCTGGTGGCTGCGCCTTGGGCAAGCCAGAAGAGAGATGAAACGGTTGAGTATTTGGTGAATGAGATCAAATCACATCTGGGCCCCCAGGAATTGATCAACCTTTCCCGAATTCTGGTCGTGGAACCCCATGACCCGAAAGTGCAGGAGTTTACAAAAGCCTTTCCCGTGGAACACGGGAGATTGGAAGTGTGGGACAGCATCATCTTTGGACTTCCGATTCGACATGGGTTCATCATCACCGCGAAAAGCCCCGAAGTTCCGGTCGCCAAGTAGCCGCCTCCCGAGTTGAAACAGCCGCCGCAGTGAGCGCCAATCATCATACTTTCATGCTACCCTTCCGGGATGGATTCTCATTCTGGATAACAGAAACGCAAGCCCGGCTGCGCAAGAGCCTTGCGAGAAGGGGATGAACTATGGGGATCATGCCAGTTGTCAGGAAACTTCGGGGGGCGGAAATAGCCGCCGCCGTTCTTGCGCTCGTGTGTTTAGGCGCGAGCACTGCGCCGGCGTTGGCTCAGCAAACTTCCGGCGAGGCCGTTTACCGCAGCCGGTGCGCGCGATGTCATGACCTGGTGGACCCCCGGATTCCGCATCGCGACGTGGTCGGGCAAATGTCCGCGGCGCGGATTCTGCGGAGCTTGGACTTTGGCGCCATGATGAGCGTGGCTTATGTGCTGCGCCGCGATGAGCGGGAAGCCGTGGCCGCCTATCTCGGAAAACCCGGCGGGGATGCTCCGCCGTCCCCTCAGGCATTTTGCGCCGACCGCAGCGTGGCAATTCCCGCCCGCCCGCAACAGCAGTGGAATGGATGGAGTCCGGCCTCGGAGAACACCCGCTTTCAACCCGGCGCGGCGGCCGGATTGACGGCCGAGCAGGCGCAGCGCCTCAAGCTGAAATGGGCCTTCGGTTTTCCAGGCGACGTCAACGCGTTCGCGCAGCCGACCGTCATAGCCGGGAATCTGTTTGTCGGGAGCGCGGCTGGCGTGGTGTACTCGCTCGCCGCCGCGACCGGCTGCATCCGCTGGGTCTTCCAGGCCAACGGACCGGTGCGCTCCGCGATTCTCGCGGTCCCGCAAGGGAACCGCACCTCGTTGTTGGTCGGCGATCAGGTGGGATGGTTCTATTCGCTCGATGCGGGAACGGGCCGGCTTCTGTGGAAGCGGAAGATTGAGGATCACGAATCGGCCCGAATCACCGGCGCTGCGGTCGCCTACCAGGGCACGGTGTTTATCCCGGTCGCTTCCTGGGAAGAGACGCGAGCCCTCGGCCCCGAGTATCCGTGCTGCACCTTCCGCGGCAGTCTCGTGGCGCTCCGCATCCGGGACGGCTCGCCTGCCTGGAAATCCTACATGATCCCCGACACACCGCGCGTGACCGGGAAGACGCCGAAGGGAAACACACAGCGGGGACCGTCCGGAGCGGGCATATGGGCCGCCGCAACGCTCGACCCCGAGCACGGCCTCCTTTATGTGGCCACCGGCGACAACTACTCCTCGCCGGCCACGGAGTTGAGCGACGCCGTCGTGGCGCTCCGCCTCGATACGGGCCGCATCGCCTGGTCGCGGCAATTGACGCCCGGCGACGCCTTTAATTCGTCCTGTTCGCGGGGAGACCGCGTCAACTGTCCGGAGGAGGACGGGCCGGACTACGACTTCGGCTCTTCCGCCATGCTGGTGCGGCTGGCAGAGGGACGCCGTCTGCTGATCGCGGGGCAAAAGTCCGGCGTGGTTCATGCGCTCGATCCGGACCGCAAAGGCGAAATCGTCTGGCAGACCCGCGTCGGCAAGGGAGGCATCAATGGCGGCGTGCAGTGGGGCATGGCCGGCGATGCGCAGCGGGTCTACGCGGCGACCTCGGACGTGGTCCGGGTTCCCTTCGCCACTCCCGACCCGCTCGACCCGCGTCCGGGCAGTTTGGACCCGCGGCAAGGCGGCGGACTCACGGCGCTGCGACTGAACGACGGAAGCAAAGTTTGGTTTGCGCCTCCGCCTGCTTGCGAACGGAGACCCGGTTGCAGCCCGGCGCAGTCGGCGGCAGTGACGGCCATTCCCGGCGCGGTCTTTTCCGGCTCGCTCGATGGCCACCTGCGCGTTTACGCAGCGGACGACGGCAGGGTTCTGTGGGATTTCGACACGGTCCGCGATTACCAGACCGTCAACGGGGTCCCGGGCCGCGGGGGAGCGATTGACGGTCCTGGCGCCGTCGTCGTGGGCGGGATGGTCTTCGTCAATTCCGGCTACGGACGCAACGGCGGAATGCCGGGCAACGTCTTGCTGGCCTTCGCCCCGGAAGATTGACCCGCAGGACCTGCCAACGCCAGGGCATTTGCCCCGCTTGTGTAGATCGTCCGAGAATAGCCCCGAGAGGGGCGACCTGTGAATAGCCGCAGGTTTTAACCTGCGGAACCAGAGCCAATAGGAAATTCAACCCCGCCAGGGGTTGCCCGGCATGGCGTGAATGTCCGGCCCCTTCGGGGCCGGGATCGCGTTTGCGAATCCGTTTCCGTAGGTTGCACCTACGGCTACTCATGGAATTGCCCTTCGGGCAAGGGAGAACGAACGACAACGGGCACCCACCATGTTCGGTTTCGGCAGAGCGTCGGCACGGTCCTTTTCCCCTCCAATTCCGCCAATCTGCCCTATAATGACTAGCTCTTAGAAGGAAGGTCCCGTGTCATTCGAACGCGAACTGATCGAGCAGCGCCGCGAGAAACTGCGGCGGATTGAAGCCCTGGGCTATCCGGCCTATCCCCATCGCTTCGACTCGACGCACACCGTGGAGCAGATTGTCGCCGCTTATGCTTCCACGAGCGCCGAGGAGTTGGCTCAATCGAAACCTGCCGTGCGCGTTTGCGGGCGTCTCACCGCGCTGCGCGGGCACGGCAAAGCCGGCTTTGCCGACCTGTCGCAAAGCGGCTGCCGCCTGCAAGTCTACGTCCGCAAAGATGCGGTCGGTGACCGCGCGTTTGAGCTTTACCAATTGCTCGATCTCGGAGACTGCGCCGGCGTTGAGGGGTATCTGTTTCGCACCAAGACCGGCGAGCTTTCCGTCCACGTCACCGACCTGAGCTTGCTCGCCAAGGCGATGCTGCCGATGCCGGAGAAGTGGCACGGCTTGCAGGACGTGGAGGCGCGCTACCGGCAGCGGTATCTCGACCTGCTGGCGAACGCGGAGGTCAGTCAGACGTTTCGGACGCGGAGTAAATTGGTGCGAGCCTTGCGCGCCGCGATGGACCGGCGCGGCTATATCGAGGTGGAAACGCCGATGATGCAGCCGCTCGCCGGAGGCGCCGCCGCCCGCCCCTTCCGCACGCACCACAACGCGCTCGACATTGACCTCTATCTCCGCATCGCCCCGGAGCTTTATTTGAAGCGCCTGGTCGTGGGCGGCCTCGACCGGGTTTATGAGATCAACCGCAATTTTCGCAACGAAGGCATCTCGACGCAGCATAACCCCGAGTTCACGATGCTCGAGTTCTATCAGGCTTACAGCGACTACCGCGACCTGATGGACCTGACCGAGCAGCTCATTCCCGAAGTGGCCTTCGAGGCCGCCGGGACCGCCACAGCAACCTTCGGCGAACTCACGATTGATCTCACCCGCTTCGCCCGCTACTCGCTGCGCGAGGCCATCTGCGAGTTCTGGCCCGAGGCGGCAAGCCGTCCCCGAGTCGAAGATTTTGCCGACCCGCCGCGCGCCGCTGCCGTCATCGAGACCTGGAATCGCCTTCATCCCGGCCAGGAGCGGCTCCCAGCCCCGGCGGAGTCCGCATCTGCTCCCGGCGGAGCTTCTCTCGGGGCAACGGTGGTGGCGTTGTTTGAGGCAGTCTGCGAGCGGAAGCTGATTCAGCCGACGATTATTTACGACTTCCCGGTGGAACTTTCGCCGCTCGCCAAGAGCAAGGACGGCGAGCCGGGGTGGGTCGAGCGCTTTGAGTTGTACATTGCGGGGATGGAAGTCGCCAACGCCTATAGCGAGTTGAACGACCCCGAGGAGCAACGCCGCCGCTTCGAGATGCAGGCGGCGCTGCGCGAGCGAGGCGACGTGGAGGCGCACGCCATGGACGAGGACTACATCCGCGCGCTCTGCTACGGGATGCCGCCGACCGCCGGGGAAGGCATCGGCGTGGACCGCCTCGCCATGCTGCTGACCAACTCCCGCTCCATCCGCGACGTGATCCTGTTCCCGCTGCTGCGGCCGGAGAAATCGCCCGGCACAACGGAGGAGTAGGCTGACCGCTTAGGATTCATTTGATTCTGTCCTGCGCAGCAACTCGGCCCAGAGTTCCGGCTCGACTCGTTGCGGCCCCGGCGAGAGCGCCTTGCCGCGCTTCCCATGCCGGGGGAAGACCAGTTTCCTGTACGTGACCTTTCCCAGATACCGTTCGGGTTCCGCCACCAGCAATTGCGAATGAGGCCGCCCTATGACTTTCATGCCGGCGCTGCGCAGCAGGGGCTCCAGCGCCCCATAGTTGGGAATCCACCAGTTCGTGGGGTCGCCGTTGTAGAGCTGTTCGATGAAAGACATGCGCGGAAAGGCGGGATCGTTGATGATTTGATCGTCCGCGCCACGCTCGTAGTTCCCTTTTTCGACAGGGGTCTCTTCTTCAGAACCGATCAGGTGGGATTGAAAGAACATCCGCCGCTTCGTCATCTCGGCAAGACGATCCAGCGCCAGCACGGGATATTTCAAGTGATAGAACAGACCCAGGAAGAGCACATAGTCAAAACGCTCTTCGGTGGTGAGGCAGTAGGTGTGGATATCCTCGTTCACGATTTCCATTTTGACGCCGAACTGTTTGGCCACGAATTCCGCCTGCCGCGCGAACTCAACGTAGGATTCCACCAGGACGCACTTTTTCGCACCCCGCAACTTCATCTGGACGGAAAAGTAGCCCGCGTTGCCGCCCACATCGAGAACAGTTTGACCCGAAAGGTCTTCCGGCACATACGGCTCCAGCAAATTCCACCTCGTTTCCGGCCGATAGGATGGCTCTTGCCCGTTGCCGGTCAAGACCCCGCTCGGAAGCGCAAAGTGCTGATACCACCAACCGAGGTTACGCACTTCTTTTTCGATTTGCTCGCGGCTCTTAAGTTTCTTTGAAAAAAACATGGGGCCTCCTCCGTGAAGAGAACGATCCAAATTGTCTGACGCTCGTTGATTCCTGGGTAACGAAACAATTCTCCTAAATTATGCCCGGCCCTCTCCGTTGAGTTCAAGTTGAAATGACGCGGTACGAAACGAGCCGATTAGGGCAAGGAAAAATCTTTTTGTCCGTTCTGCCCTACAATGAGGGTTGAAGAAATATCCCGTTCGAGCCGATAGTAAAGGAGCAGGCCGCATGAGTTTTGAATCGTTTGTGGCGTTGCGGTATTTGCGGGCCAAGCGCAAGGTGGCGGTCATCTCGGTCATCACGGCGATCTCGGTGCTCGGCATCGCCGCGGGTGTCACGTCGTTGATTGTCGCCACGGCCATCAACAACGGCTTTCGGCACGATTTGCAGGAGCGGCTGCTGGGGGCGATGGCGCACGTCAACTTGCAGCGCAAGGACGGGAACGGGATGGAAACCTGGCGCGACCTGCTGGGGCAGCTTCAGTCTGCCCCGGACGTGGTGGCTTCGGCCCCGGCTCTCTATGGGACCCTGCTCGCTTCGCACGGAAACCGCTCCAGCCAGATGATCCTCAAAGGCGTGGACCCGGATGCGGAATTGAAAGTCGGCAATTTGCTGAACAGCATTCGAGAAGGCTCGAGTGACCCGCTGCGCAAGCCGGTTGCGCCCAACGAGGCTCCGCCGGTGGTGATCGGAAAAGTCATGGCCGATTCGCTCGGCGCAAGGCCCGGCGACAGCATCTTGCTCACCAGCCCGCAAGGCCACCTGACGCCTTTCGGGATGGTCCCGCGCTACCGCTACTTCCGGGTGGTCGGCGTGTTTGATTCCGGCTTCTACGACTTCGACTCGACGTGGGCCTTCACGAGTCTCCCTGCCGCGCAGCAGTTGCTCGGCTTGGGCGACGTCGTCTCGGTGCTCGAGTTCAAGCTCGACGACATTTACCTTGCGCCGGAGGTTGCCCGGGCCATCGAGCAGCGGGCCGGCACGGACTACGCCGGCAGCCACTGGATGGAGCAGAACCGCGCCCTGTTCAGCGCCCTCCAGCTCGAAAAGACCATCACGGTGATTACCATCGGCCTGATCGTTTTCGTCGCGGCGTTGAACATCCTGATTTCGCTCGTGATGATGGTGATGGAGAAATACCGCGACATCGCGGTGCTGGTTTCGATGGGCGCGCGCCGGAATCAAATCCGCAATATCTTCCTGCTGCAAGGCGTGCTGATCGGCATGGCCGGGACCGCGCTCGGCTTGATCGCCGGCTACACGCTGTGCTGGCTGGGGAGCCGGCATCAATTGATCCGGCTCGATCCGAACGTCTATGCGATCAGCTTCGTGCCGTTCGATGCTAGAATCGTGGACGGCGTGTGGGTGGCCGCCGCGGCCCTCGTGATCAGCTTTCTGGCGACGCTCTATCCGGCGCACAATGCCACGTCCATCGCGCCGGCGGAAGCGCTGCGGTATGAATAATTCTTATCCCTTCGATTGAGAAATCTGATGGACGGACGGCGGCGCGCGACTCCAAAACCGGAGGGAGAACCCCCGTACCGGCGGCGGAACAGGAGCCGCTGGAAACGAATTCCCTCGAGGGAGCATCCAACAGAGTGGCGATTTTATTGCGCACGGAGAACCTGACGAAGGTTTTCCGCTCGGGAAATTCGGATCTGACGGTGCTCGACAGCCTTGATCTGGAAATCGAGGCCGGCGAGATGATCGCCGTCGTGGGGGAGTCCGGTAGCGGGAAAAGTACATTGCTGCACATCCTGGGCGCGCTGGACAAGCCTTCGACGGGTGAGGTATACTTTGATGGGAAACCATATTCGCGGTTGTCCGAGGCGGAAACGGATCGCCTGCGGAACCGGGAATTCGGTTTCGTCTGGCAGTTGCATTGTTTGCTCCCGGAGTTCACGGCCCGGGAGAATGTAATGATGCCGCTGTTGATCCGGGGCAGGAGCAAGCAGGAAGCCGGAGCGAGCGCGGAACGGTTGCTGGAGCGGGTGGGCTTGCGGCAGCGGGCCTCCCATCGAGCGGGCGAACTCTCCGGGGGCGAGCAGCAACGCGTGGCTCTGGCGCGGGCGCTGGTCAGTGACCCGAAAATCCTGATGGCGGATGAACCGACCGGGAACCTGGATGCCAGAACCGGCGAAGGGACGATCCAGTTGATGCAGCAACTTCACAAAGAAGGCCGGTTGACCACGGTGGTGGTGACGCACCACCCGGGCTTGGCGCAGCGCTGCGACCGGGTGTTGAAGCTGGAGAACGGCCGGTTGCAGTCAGTTTCCTTTTCCCCCACGATGTAACCCCGCGCCGGCGGCGGTTGCAGGAACTGCGGAAGCGACACCATGTTTGAACGGTACACAGAAAAAGCGCGGCGCGTGATTTTCTTTGCCCGGTACGAGGCGAGCCAGTTCGGCAGCCCCTACATCGAAACCGAGCACCTGCTGCTGGGCCTGTTGCGGGAAGACAAGGCGCTGACCAACCGCTTCCTGCGCTCCCACGCCTCCATAGACTCGATCCGCAAGCAGATCGAAGGCCACGCCACGATCCGGGAAAAAGTCTCGACCTCGGTGGACCTCCCTCTCAGCCACGAGTGCAAGCGCGTCCTGGCCTACGCCGCCGAGGAGGCCGAGCGGCTCTCCCACAAACACATCGGCACCGAGCACCTGCTGCTGGGGCTGCTCCGGGAAGAGAAGTGCTTTGCGGCGGAAATCCTGCGGGAGCGCGGGTTGCGGCTCTCGACCGTTCGGGAAGAATTGGTCCGTTCGCAATCGGACAAGGTCTCCCAGGCGCGTCCGAAGGAAAGCTCGCTCTTGAGCGAATTCAGCCGCGACCTGACCCAGGCCGCCATGGACAACTCGCTCGACCCGCTGATCGGCCGCGAGGGGGAACTGGAACGCGTCGTCCAGATCCTCTGCCGCCGCACCAAGAACAACCCGGTCCTGATCGGGGAACCCGGGGTCGGCAAGACGGCCATCGTCGAGGGCCTGGCGCAGCGGATCGCCGACGGCGAGGTCCCGTCGTTCCTCTCCGACAAGCGCATCCTGGCGCTCGACCTCTCGCTCATCGTGGCCGGCACCAAGTACCGCGGCCAGTTTGAAGAGCGGCTGAAAACCATCATGAAAGAGTTGATGGAGAACCAGAACTGCATCATTTTCATTGATGAGCTGCACACGCTGGTGGGAGCCGGTTCGGCCGAAGGCTCGCTCGACGCCGCCAACATTCTGAAACCGGCGCTCTCGCGCGGCGAAATCCAGTGCATCGGCGCGACCACGCCCTCCGAGTTCCGCAAGACCATCGAGAAGGACCGCTCGCTCGAGCGGCGCTTCCAGGCCGTCAAAGTGCCGCCGCCGAACGAGGGCGAAACGATCAAAATCCTCTTCGGCATCAAGGACCGCTACGAGAAGTTCCATGCCGTCACTTACACGGACGACGCTTTGAACTCGGCGGTGTACAACTCGAACCGCTACATCCCGGACCGCCATTTGCCGGACAAGGCCATTGACCTGATTGACGAGGCGGGCGCGCGCGTGAAGTTGCGCCAGACCAGCCTGCCCGAAGAGCTGGCCGATATTCAAAAGCGCATCAAGTTCATCGTCCACCGCATGGAGAACGCCATCGCCAACCATGAATTCGAGAAGGCGCGCTTCTATAGCGACGAGGAACGCAAGGAGCGGGAGAACCTGCGGGTGATGCGCGAGAAATATCATCTGGACGAGTCCACCAGCGGAACCGTGACCAAGGAAGACATCGAAGAGGTGGTGGCGCGGTGGACCGGGGTGCCGGTGACCTCGATCAAAGAAGAGGAGATGGCCAAGCTCCTGCGCATCGAGGAAGAGCTTCACAAACGCATCATCAGCCAGGACAAAGCCATCGCGGCGCTGGCGCGCGCCATCCGGCGCTCGCGGGCGGGCCTGAAGAACCCCAACCGGCCGGTGGGCTCGTTCCTGTTCCTGGGGCCGACCGGCGTCGGCAAGACGGAAGTCGCCCGCAGCCTGGCCCAATTCCTTTTTGGCAGTGACAAGGCGCTGATCCGCTTCGACATGTCCGAGTTCATGGAGAAACACGCCATCTCGAAGCTGATCGGGTCGCCGCCGGGCTACGTGGGCTACGAGGAAGGCGGCCAGATGACCGAGCGCGTCAAGCGCGCCCCCTATTCGGTCATCCTGCTCGATGAGATCGAAAAGGCCCATCCGGACATCTACAACATTCTCCTCCAGGTGTTCGAGGACGGGCAGCTCACCGACGGCTTGGGGACCACGGTGGACTTCAAGAACACCATCCTCATCATGACATCGAACATCGGGGCCCGCTACCTCCAGAAGCAGAGCAAGATGGGCTTCCAGCCGCCCACCGCCGAGGCCGTGGCGGCGCAGACCGAAGACCTGGTCCGGGGGGAAGTCCGGCGCATCTTCAACCCCGAATTCCTGAATCGTCTGGATGAAACCATTGTCTTCAACGCCTTGTCGGATGAGGACTTGATCCAGATCATCCAGTTGATGATCAGCCAGATCAACCAGAGCCTGGCGCACAAGCAGATCACCATCACGCTCACCCCGGAAGCCGAACGCTGGGTTCTCGATAAGACCTGCGCGGACCGCTCCTACGGAGCGCGGCCGCTGCGGCGCGCCTTGCAACGATACATCGAAGACCCGCTCTCGGAGGCCCTGATCCAGGGCGTCATCACCCGCCCCGCGTTCCTGGAAGTGTTTCTGGAAGGCGAGGGCCTGTACTACCGCCAGGTGGATAGCGAGGCCCAGCCCG
>MEKR01000154.1 GCA_001767035.1 Acidobacteria bacterium RIFCSPLOWO2_02_FULL_61_28 | reverse complement strand
GCGATCTCGGCAATCAACTCCTGGCTCAGGTAGCCCGCTTCATCCTGGGCAAAGAGCAGTATCGGGACCAGGGCCGAGCGCTTCACCGGATAACGGCCCAGGAGCTTCTGAAACTTCGCTTCGAGTTGTGGGCTGAAGGGCATAGGCAAATCGGCTTGATTTCCCTCAGATCAATCTTCTGTTTATGACTTTTCCTTTTTCTCTAGCTCAGGCGTTTACGCCTGGGTTCGCGATAGCAACGGATTGTTTTTAGCCCCCTTCAGGGGGCTTACCGTTCCCTCTGGCCAGTCGTCCTCCTGGACTTCCGTCGTTTCCAAGAGCGCCGACAGCGTGCCTTTTCGATGGTGCTCCTCCTGCTGGTCAATGTACCGGCTGACCCGAGCCAGTTCCGCCTTTCGCAGGCTGAGAACGCCGTACCCTTCCTGCCAACGGAGCTTGAACTTGGGATGGAGATCGTGATTCACGCGATACGCGGTGGCCCCTTTCACCTCGCCCAGGAAATCGCTGATTCGCACTGTCGGTGGAAGCCTCACCAAGAGATGCGCGTGGTCCGGCATCGCGTTGTGGCGGATCAACCAACCCCCTCGTTCTTTCACCTCTTCATTCATTATTTCGAGCAATTGCGGCCGCCAGCGGCGATTGATTAGTGCCGCGCGGGAGTGCGTGGCCCAGGCGACATGATAATACAGTTGGTGAAAGGCATGGGGCATTGCTGGTCTCCATCCTCGTTTTCTCTAGCCCAGGCGTTTACGCCGATTGACGAACGGGTGAATCGGCGCGTCGCAGTGTCAGTTTCTATTTTTCTCTAGCCCAGGCGTTCACGCCTGGGTTCGCGATCGAAACGGATTTTCCCCAGCCCCCTTCAGGGGGCTTCCCGCTCGTTCTCTCTCCTCTCGGTCCAATGAAGAGGTAAGCCTCCTAAAGGGGGCTGAGAACGACCGTTGCATTTCCTGTCCCCAGGCGTAAACGCCTGGGCTAGAGAAAAGAAACGATCATCTTTTCCCTTTATCGCATTACTCCAAAGGCTTCTTCGGCACGGTTGAAACCGTGCCCTGACGGAACTACAAGAACCGTTTGAAATCGAACCCAGAGCTTTTCGTGATGTCGTAATTACAATCCGCACTCCTTCTTAAAGCGCTTCCATGCAGATGGATCGGAGTAACGGTGCAAGGCACGGTGGCACGTAGGACAAACGACGATCACATCATCGAGCGTAGTTTGTTTCCCCTGACCTGATCTTGCGCCGAGGGGATCAAGATGATGCACTTCTACGCAGTCTTGAGCGAAATCTCCATACTTTACTGCGGGATCAAGACCGCAAACCATGCAAGCACGACCATACTTGACCAAGGCGGCATCGCGCACCCTTGGATCACGCTCCCGGCGTGATAGAGATTGCTCCATCTGGCGACCCTCTTCTTTGAACAACTCGATTTCTTTAGCGAGCTGCGTGGGGGTCTTTGTCAACAGCCCTTTCGGTTTGCTGCTTTCAATAAATTGATATAAGGGCAGCAGGCGGTCAAAATCGTCAAGGACGACTTCGTAATCAATTTGGTCAAGCGGCTGCAACCCCCCGAGAAAAATGAAGACATGCGGTTTAATGAGGTCTGATGAAATTAGCTTAGGGCGATATTTGCGACTAGGTTCACCGCCCTCGTAATGCCACATCCACAGGTCCGAGAAGTCTTGCAGATTCTGTTTCAGGAACTCGTTGAACCGCTCGATTTTCGGCCTCAGTACCTCTACATCTGGCAGCGTCTGGCCCGGCTCAAGAGAAAAGGCAACACCATGCCTGAACTTCCTTACACGGTCTACGCGGTCGCGCCCGATATTGAACTGTAGTTCTGTTCGGCCACCCAAGTGGAAGGCGTAGTCGTCAAACGTCGTTAACGAAGAGAACATGTGGCGACTCGGAAGACGCGACAGACCTTTGATCTGCTTTCGGAGTTCCTGGAGACGACCGATAGGCCGAGACAACGCCCTCCTATTAATTTCGTGAACGATAGACTCGAACCCCATTTCTCTCCCATCCACTTTTGCTTTCATCCTGCCGCTGGTAGCCACGGCGAGTGCCTTTCTCGCCGGGAGGTTTTATTCTTTGATCCCTTCTTTGACAAACAGGTCCTTCGTCGCTGCGCTCCTCAGGATGACAGCCTAAAACAATTTATCAGTAACCTACCGATCAATCTCCCCCAGCACGATGTCAATGCTGCCGATGCAGGCGATCATGTCGGCGAGCAGGCGTCCTTCGGCAATGCGCGGGAGGGCTTGCAGGTTGGCGAACGACGGCGAGCGGACCTTGACGCGGTAGGGATGCGAGGTGCCGTCGCTGACGACGTAGTAGCCCATCTCGCCGCGCGGCGATTCGATGGCCTGATAGACTTCGCCCGGCGGCACGCGGAAGCCTTCCGTCACGATCTTGAAGTGGTAAATCAGCGCCTCCATTTCTGTCTTCATTTTTTCACGGGGAGGCAGGACCACGCCCCGGGCGGTCGCCTGCACCGGGCCTTCCGGGAGCCCTTCGACGGCTTGCTGGACGATCTTGACGCTCTCGCGCATCTCGTCCACGCGCACCAGATACCGGGCATAGACATCGCCTTCCTGGCGCACCGGGACGGCGAACGAGAACTTGTCGTAGCTCGAATAGGGATTGTCGCGGCGCAGGTCCCAATCAATCCCCGAAGCGCGGGCCGAGGGGCCGCTCACGCCGAGGTCGAGCGCGTCGGCAGCGCTCAGATACCCGATGCCTTTCGTGCGCCCAATCCAAATGCGATTTCGCGTCAGCAAATTTTCATATTCTTCGATGCGGCCGGGAAAAATCTGGAGGAACTTCTGGACCCGCTTCAAAAAATCCGCCGGCGGTTCGAGAGCGAGGCCGCCCACGCGGAAGTAGCTGGTCATCATGCGCTGTCCGGCGACCATCTCGAAGAGTTTCAAAATCTCTTCGCGCTCGCGGAAGCAATAGAGGAAGACCGACATAGCCCCGATGTCAATGGCGTGGGTTCCGAGCCAGACCAGGTGGCTGGCGATGCGCGACAGCTCGTTGAGCATTACGCGCACCCACTGCGCGCGCGGCGGCGGTTCGAGGCCTAGGAGCTTTTCGACGGCGAGCACGTAGCAGAGATTGTTTGTGAGCGGGCAGAGGTAGTCAATGCGGTCGGTCAGCGTGATGGCCTGGTGGTAGGTCTTGTCCTCGCAGGTCTTTTCGATCCCGGTGTGGAGGTAGCCGATGTCGGGCGTGCAGCGGACAATGGTCTCCCCGTCGAGTTCCAGGACCAGGCGCAGGACGCCGTGCGTCGAGGGGTGCTGCGGTCCCATGTTCAGGACCATGTTGCGCTCGCCAGCGGGAATTTCGAGTTCAGGCATCAGAGTGTTTTAGCTACCTAACCCGGCGTAGCCGGAAGCAAAAATGACGAATTCCGAAGTCCGGATTCCGAAGTCCGGATTCCGAATTCGACACAGACTCATCAGCGGTACCCGGTAACGGGATAGTCCTTCCGCAAGGGGTGGCCTTGCCAGTCTTCCGGCATCAGGAGCCGCTGCAGGTGCGGGTGGCCCTCAAACCGGATTCCGAACAGGTCAAAGACTTCGCGTTCATACCAATTGGCCGCGCTCCAGACCGGGGTGACCGAGGCAACCTCGGGCTGCTCCCCGCTGAGGCGGCACTTCAGGCGCAGGCGCTCGTGGCGTTCGTGGCAATAGAGATGATAGACGACCTCAAAGCGCGGCTCGGAGGGATACCAGTCCACGGCCGTCACGTCGGACAGATAGCGGTAACCGCGTTGGGCCTTCAAGAATTCGCAGACGGACCGAAGCGGCTCCGGCCAGATCACCAGGGTCAGCTCGCCGCGGTCGAACTTGCCATCGGCCAACGCGGCGGGGTCGAATTCGAGCACGGCCACGGCGTCGGGCATTTCGGCTACTTCCGAGGAAATCATTCTGGACCTCCCGCGCGACCTCCCGCAGGACTTCCGCCAGTACCTCCGGCAGGCCCTCCCGTGTCTGAGCCGGTCCAGTCGAGCACGCCCATTTTCCATAGGTAGGCGAACCCGGCCCCCACCAGCAGCAGGAACAGAAGCATCTCGAGGAAGCCGAACATGCGCAGCTCGTGGAAGATGACGGCCCAGGGATAGAGGAAGACGATTTCGACATCAAAGAGGATAAAGACCATGGCCACCAGGTAGAACTTGACGCTGAAGCGCTGCCGGGCGTCGCCCGTCGGGACCATGCCGCACTCGTAGGGGCTGAGCTTGACGCGAGAAGGCCGGTGCTGGCCGAGCAAGTAAGAGAGCACGATCATCCCGCCGGCCAGGAGAACGACCACGCCCAGCATCAGCAGGATCACGAGATAGTTTTGGAAGTAGGTGTTCGGCATGGATCAGCTATGATCGGCTCTGGATCGGCTGTGATCGGCTGTGATCGGCTAATGAAATGATATAATACCCGCAAACGGAGGGTGTTGTGAATAGCGGAGTCGCCCGGGCGTTTCAGAGCCGCGACCCTTCGGCTACGCTCAGGGCAGGCCGTAAGGGAGCGGGCAGAGCAGGGAATCGGGAACAGGGAACAGTATCAGAACCCGCGCTCGCCTGCCCTGCCTGTCTTGAGCGCAGTCGAAGGAAGCGAAGTCGAAGGGACCGGGAGGGAGCGCAGCGAAACTCATGATTTTCGGATTCAACACGGATGTCAGTGGAAAGGACGCCGTCTACCACGTCCAGACCGAAGACCGGGGCGCGAAGCATCCCGTCATTGACTCGATTATTTATGTGAGCGGCCGAATCGTGGACCGCCGCCAGACCCCCTATGTTCCCGGGGAAGTCACCCACGGGCAGGTCGAGGAGATGGTGCGCAAGCAGCACAAGGAGCTGGTGGAAGCGATCCGCGCCGGGACGTTTGTGCCCGCCGGGAACGCCAACTCGGCCCATCCGCACAACCCCTCGGGCTATACCATCGAGTTGTTGAACGCCGCCGATCTCAGCCGCGACGGCCAATTGCGCTTTGAACTCGCGGTGCGGGCCAACGGCCAGAACCAGGCTCCGCACAATGTCTCGCCCAATGTCTCATTGGATGTGCGCTGGATGCTGGCGGGCGCGGTTTCCGAATCGCGAACCATCTCGCTGGGAGAAGATGGCCGCGCGGGCATCTCGTTTGCCATCCCGGCGGATCACAACGAAGCGGTCTTACTGATTTGCACGAAGGGTCCGGCGGGAAAAGAGTTTTCCAAGTTCCTTGCGCGGGCTGCTACAGCGTAAATTCTAAACTCTAAATCCTAAATCCTAAATCCTAAATCCTAAACAAATCCCAATGACAAGACTCCAAATTCCAAACCATACGATTTGCAACGTAAACCTGAGGAGAACATCCTTTGGGATTTGAAATTTTGAATTTGTTTCGGATTTAGAGTTTGGGATTTAGAATTTGAGTGCCTGATGCAGATCGTCATCAACGGTGAATCCCGCGAAGTTCCTCTGGAGATCAGCCTGCAAGACCTCCTCCGCTTGCTCGAACTGAAAGAGGACCGTGTGGCCGTCGAGCTGAACCGGGACATCGTCCGCCGAGACCGCTGGCCGGAAACGCGCCTCCGCGACCAGGACCGGCTGGAGATTGTCCAGTTCGTCGGCGGGGGGTAGAAAGAAGAAGTCAGAAGTCAGGAGTCAGAAATCGAAAGATAAGCTAACCGCAGAGGACGCGGTGAAACAATCGGAGCGGCGCGCGGAAGGCCGTTTGGGTTCCGCCGTGGTGGGCGGCTGCGCCACCGCTCCCTCACGGTCCACGGCTTCGTTTTCGTTGCCCTGAAAGGGCAAAACATTGATAGCCGGGGGCAACGCCCCCGGAACCGTGTGTAATTCCGGACCGACCCTGAAGGGGTCGGACATCCCTGCTCGGAATTTTGTGCGACCCCTTCGGGGTCGGCATTTCCCGGGGGCGATGCTGGTTTCCGGGGGCGTTGCCCCTGATGGAATAACGGCGTCGGCTCCTGTCCGACCGGGTAGACTTGGTTGTTGCCAAAACTGACCAAGGCTCGGAGGAAAGGAGCCGAGCATGATCATTATAGGCTGTGATTTTCATACGCGGTTCCAGCAAATTGCGATGCTGGATACGGAGACGGGAGAGATCGTGGAACGCCGGGTCGAACATGCCAACGGGGAGGCGCAGCGATTTGATGCGGCGCTGCCAGCTCCGGCACGGGTGGGGATGGAAGCGACCGGGTACGCGCGGTGGTTTGAGCGGATGCTCCGGGAGCAAGAGCACGAACTGTGGATCGGCGACGCCAGTGCGATCCGCGCCACGCGGGTGAGGCAGCAGAAGACGGATGCGCGGGATGCGCTGCTGCTGCTCGACCTGCTGGTGGAGAACCGCTTTCCGAAGATCTGGGTCTCCTCGCCGGCGGAGCGGGACCTCTGGCAACTGCTGCGGCACCGCGACAAGCTGGTGCGGTTCCGGACCTCGGTGCGCAACCAGTTGCACGCGCAAGCGATGGGCGAAGGCGTCTGCCGGAAAAAGAAGTTGTGGACCCAGCGAGGGCGGCAGGAACTGGAAGCTCTGGCGCTGGGCGAGTGGGCGCTCGGCGGCGGCGAGAGTTGTTGGAGATGCTGGACCGGCTGGACGGCTCGATCGCGGAGTTGGACCGGGCGGTGGCGCAGCAAGCCGAGAGTCACCCGGCGGCGGTCCGGCTGATGCAACATCCCGGCGTGGGACCGGTCACGGGGTTGGCGATGGCGCTGGCAGTCGGGCCGGTGGAGCGCTTTCGGAACAGCAAGCGGTTGGTGAGTTATCTGGGACTGAATCCGCGCGAGTCGAGTTCCGGCGGCAAACAGCGGCTCGGTTCGATCAAAAAACAAGGAAACAGGCTGGTGCGGTTTCTGCTGGGGGAAGCAGCACACACGGCGGCGCGCCAGTACCCGGAATTGCGGCGGATGTATCAGCGCGTGGAATTCCGCCGCGGCAAGGCGGTGGTCCCGCAGGGCGGGATGGCCCTCGCTCGGAAATTGGCGGTGCGGTTGTATTGGGTTCTGCGAGACGCCGCGCCGCCAGCTCGCACGCAGGGTAGCCCGGAGTAGCCGGTGGTCCCGCCCTGCGGGATCGTGCCCCTGATTGGGCGCCCTGCCTCCCGATTCAGAACGGGAGTTCGGAGAAACAATCATGGTCTGAACGCGCAGGACCGCATAGATGGTTGGTGGAGTTCGCTCCATCATACGATTACAAAAAACGAGCCTTGCTCAGAAACGGCAACAAGCATTCTTCGAAGGTAAAAACCTCGCACCCCGTGCGCGGGGACAGG
This sequence comes from Acidobacteria bacterium RIFCSPLOWO2_02_FULL_61_28, assembly GCA_001767035.1. Classification (GTDB taxonomy): domain Bacteria; phylum Acidobacteriota; class Terriglobia; order 2-12-FULL-54-10; family 2-12-FULL-54-10; genus 2-02-FULL-61-28. The sequence continues at coordinate 6,400 of MEKR01000154.1, read as the reverse complement.
TGTGCCTTGACAACGCCGCCGCCGTTATAGACGGCTACTCACCTTTTGCCCTTTCAGGGCAACAGAAACGTATTTGCGACATCTGTTGCTGGTGAGAAATGCGGGCTATCGCTCGGTGAATCAGACCTGCCGAATGGCGAACGGCTGGAAGGCTTCCCGCAGCAGCCTCGCATACTCGCCGCGGTCGTAAAGGATATTCCCGTCGAGCACGGCAACGGGGCGCACGCGCTCGCTGGGGAGTTTGGCGCCGGCATCGCAGATGAGATAGTCCACCGTCTCGCCGGGCCGCAGCCGGACGCCCCGCGCTCGGAGGCTCTGGGCGGCAATGGCGCTGTGGGTGGCGTGCGCATATTCTTCGGGGTACTTGGTCAGGCGCTTGGAAACAACCAGATCGGCCGGAGTGGCTTGGCCGTCCCGCAAGCGGGCAATATAGGCATCCAAGATCGGCTGGGCACGGGTTTCCAGCATCCCCAGGTATTCGGCGCGATTCGAGGCTCCTCGGAGGACATCCAACACCTCTTCCTGCATCCGCGCCACCAGCGGGACGCAATCGTGGCGGCGCATCTCGATCCCCCGCACTTTGAGCTTGCCGTTCTGCATCACGCCAAAGTAGCGGTTGGGGACGCCGATCCGCGGGCTGGTTTTGGAAGGCACAAAGTTGATCCAGCGGTAGATGCCTTCGACCGCCATGGGCAGGCCCGTGGCCACCGCAATCTGCTCGGCCAGCCGGTCATAATCGGCGGCGGTTGCGTCGGCTTTCCACAAATACAGCGAATCCACCAGGGCGTGGATGACTTCATACCCCTGACTTTCGGCCAGTTCTTTCGCCCCCAGGAGACGATCGCGGCCAAAGCAGTTGATGGCTTCGTGGGCCTCGATCCGCCCAAAGCGGGCGTTCTTGAACCCCTGATAGCCGAAACAGGTGACGAGCATCCATTTCATGGCGGTCTGGCGGGCGTCATACGCCGCCCTTTGAGCGGGATCGAGTGCGCTTTTCTTCAGGGCTTTGTATTTCTCGCGCTTGGCGATGATCGGGGCGACGGTGCGCGGCACAATGCCCCGCCACTTCTGGCAGATCGAGTAGCCCAATTCAGGGACCAGGCTGTTGTCGCAGCAACCGCAGTTGATCGTTTCCGGTGATACATTAAAGCGGGCCATGATGGACGGAAACATGGAAGCAAAATCCAGCTCCGCAACGTTCTCATGAAAACCGAGCTTGGGATGGAAAACCAGACCGCCCCGGTCCGCCACGATCAGCTCCAGGCCGGATTTGGTTTGCTCCGGCTGCGCTTTCTGGCTGGGAATGAGGATGCCCTCTTGGTAGGCCAAATCGAGTTGCATCGAGGTGATGCCGGTGCCGGTCGAGGTTCGGGCGCAATATTGCAGCGGGAGCTTCGTTAAGCGGACCAGTTCAAAAAGCCCCTCCAGGCCGCTTTCGCCGCAGACGAAGGAATTGCGCAGATCCACGTGGAGGCGGCCGAACAAGTACGTCGCGGAATCTTTGAACACGATGCGGCCATAGCTGAAGTAGGAGCGGTCCCGCTTGCGAAAGGGTTTCCGGTCGGGATCGCGGTTCAAGGGCAGGGAAATGCCGAGCCTGGCGGCTTGACGAAGGAGGCGGGGCAGCAAATAGGAGTCGCCCCACTCCGACAGGATCAAGTCGGGGTCATAGCGGGTGAGGATTTCCGAGAGCGTCTGGGCCAGCGGTTCGTCGGCGCTGCTTTCGTCGAGCAGCCAGGTGTTCCCGTCCGCTTTTACTTCCACACTGAACTTGCCGCCGTGATTGGGGTTCCCGAGAGGGCAATCGGGCCTGATTTCGAGCACGCGCAACGGCAACAACTGGTAGTCGGTGGCCCAGGGATCGTCGAGGCAATGGAGGGAGCATATCTGATCGCCGTCGGCTTCGATTTCACAGTACGCCAGAGGGAAGACTCGGTGCTCGTAGCAGTAAACCTGTTCCGGCAACAAGTCGGCGTTGAACAGGTCCAGAAACGGGGCGGCCTGCCGCACGGTTCGCACCGCGGCGGGAAACGCAGCCAGCGCGGGCGGGACGACGGATAGCACGGGAACTTGCTGGCGGCTCCACAGGTCCAGCCGTTCGGTCAGAGTAGCCCGCAGGCCGCGAATTCGCGCGGGCAGATCGCGACCCAGCCGGCGAAGTTCTCCCAGAGGGCCGCGCACGTAGAAGGCGGGCCGAAACTGTCTATCGAAGTAACAGCGGCGGCTCCTGTCCTGCCCCACGATCCATAAGGCCATCCCGGCGGGTGTCGGGTACAAATCGAGCAGCCAGCCTTGGTAACGTTCCATATCTGTTTTGAGTGGCGCAATGGCGACGCCTATAATGTAGAAATTGTGGACTACCAGTTTCTCAGCCGGGCAGCGGAGCGAGAAATCCAGCGCCTGCGCATGTTAAAAGCTCTGGAGCGGGCGGCGGGTTCCTGGAAGCTGAAAGACCATCCCGAACTCCGGCACGGCGCCGCGCGCTGGATCGCAAAGCTCCGCAAGCGCGATGAGCGCCTCTCCCGAAAACGAGTCCGCCGCTGACCATTTCCGAGTTTGTTCACAGGCCCTTTCAATGTTTTCTAAATCGCCAGTGTGTAGCAATCAATGTGTGTTTTTGAGCAGTTAGTCTTGTGCCCCCAACAACACTGATATGCTCTTGCTCTCTCTTGGTCACTTGATAGAAAACGTATCACCTTCTCACCAACATGAGGCCCCTTTGTGGTTTGACTTGCCATTGCGGTGAAAGGCGTTCTGTTACCCGTCGTATAGAACACCATGTGCGGGTGGGCGAGCAAATGAGCGTAGGCTCGTGCAAATGTCATGGGATTGGCTATGGCACCGTAGTGCACACCGAGGTTTGCCTTTTCCATCTCGATTTCTCCTGAAATGAAGACCTTTTTCTCAACTTTTATGGAGCCTTCCAGAGCACCTTCTTGTCTTTGTCCAAGAGCACTAAAGAAGCGGCAGAGGTCTTGTGGGTTTCTCCAGTTCGCGGGGTAATCAGTTCAGTGCTGCCAATCGTAGTCTGAAATCCTTCTTCGTCTTCAAGCCCAAGAGTCGCTCCTGCCAGGGAGGTTCTCACACGCTCATTTCTATCTCGCAAGGAAAGCTTTGGTTCACCAGCTAGCAGGTATAATGCCACTCTCCCCTTCTCGGCGTCATCGAATAAGTAAATGCCCGGCCCCTCTGCCACTAAGTTCACCATGGCTCGCTTCTTTCCGTTTCCGTCTACCAAAGCGAGTCCTGGCCCATTTGCTTCCACTACTAGCGCAGCTCGAATTTTCCCGTTTGCATCGAGCAAGCTAAGGCCAGGTCCGGATGCCAGTACGTCCAGCATGGTTCGTACATGCCCGTTCTGGTCATAAAGGGATAATGCCGGTCCAGAGTTTGTCATTGACAACTGTCCCCGCACTCTCCCGCTTCCATCTCTAAGGGTGAACTCATTTGCTTCGACCGTCCGTGGCGGTGGAGCTTGGCCCATCAATACAACAGAACCAACGATAATCAACGCCACAGCGCCGATCTGTTTGAACCTGCGGTTTTGCTTTTCTAACTTCTCCAGCCGATTCATCACTGCCGTCCATTCAGATGTTTCTGGTTCCATGCGACCCTCCGGGAGTTTTTGTTGCCGTGAGTATAACAATCTCCGATACGATCCAGCTACAACATTACCAAATCTCATCAGCATCTCGTCAGGGCACGGCTTCAGTCGTGCCGTAAAAATGCACAATGAAACCTCTTCCACGCTGCCGCAGGCCCGAGCGCAGCCTGTGCGCAGCGAGTCCGAAAAATCGTTCCTTCGAATGTCAGAACTGTCGCTCCGCTTACGCTTCGCTCCGGCCTACGGCAGTGCGGTACAGATTGATCCGAACGAGCTTTCGGCACGGTTAAAACCGTGCCCTGACACAATGATAATTACTCCTTTCCTCCAGACAGTAGAAGGGGATCTCGCTCCGGCGGCGCAGGATTTGCGACTCCCAGGCGAGTTTTCACTTCCTGCAACTCTTTTTCCAGATGGAGCAGCATGGCCAGAAAGATGCTGTCGGTCGGCGACACGTGGGCCTGATACACGCAGGCGGCGGTGAAATACTTGGCTCCGTCAAAGAGCCGGTCGAGCAACTCGCGGTCTTCCCGCCGCAAGGCGCGATAGAACCGCGCCCATTGCTCACGGTTCTGCTCCAGCACCTGGTTTACAGTCGGGATGGTTCTACCCATAGCTCGTTTTTCCTCTACCTCCTATGCTTCGTCTGCCTCCTATGCCTCCTTCGAAATCGTCAGCAGGCCAGGAGCTTTCACGGGCGCGAACAAAATCGGCTCGGCGCGATGGACCTCAAAAACGGATCGGGCGAGCGAAGCCAGCGAGTCCAGAAAGCGAATCCGCTTGCCGACCGGGTGCGGAGGCCATTCCGAGAAGGCCAGCACCGGATACCGCGTGGCCAGTTGAAGCAGGCTCCCCTGGCAGCGGGCAAAAGTGTTGCGGGCCTCTTGCTCGGTCAACTCTTCGTCATAGAGACACTCGGGCAGACCCGTGATGACCAAACAGCTCGCCCGGTATCGTTCCATCTCTCCGCCGATGTGATAGAGAATCGTAGCCAGTTGAAAGGGGGTGAAGGCGCGGGCGATGCGCAAGCGGTTGAGCAGGGCGGGGGAACCCAGGCGTTTGCGTCTGGCCCACTCGGTCAGCCGGTAGAGGTTAAAGCAGTTGGCTGCGTCCACGGCCACCAGAGTTTCTTCGCGCACCAGGAAAGGCGCGCAGAAGGGCAGGGCGAGTTGCGTCGGGCCTTCCCCCACGAACAACGCCAGGCCCATGTCCAGTTGTGTGAGCACCCGCCCGAACGTCAGGGCAACCGGGGGTGTTGCTGGGACGGGTCTCTGTGCGCAGGCGAGAGTTTCAAGCATCGCGTTCATACTCCCTGGAGGCCAGAAATAGATTAGGCGAATAAAAAGCGAAAGTCAAGGGGGAAGTGATAATCATCCTTCCGGCAGCAGGTATCACAAAGCGGCATCGGCTGCTACGGAGAGTGCGATACTCTATTGCTGGCACTGATCCATTCTTGAACCTGTGCGCCATAGGCGCGGGGCTGTCCGGCTGGATTCGATGGTGCAATGGCGAGCAGGACGAAGGAGGGTTGTCCGATGACTTCAAACCAGGGGAACTTTGTGGTTGCCGTCTTGTTGGCTATCGGTGCGGCTGTTCTTGTGCTGGCCGCTCCGCAGGCATCGCATGCTCAACAGACCGTTTTGAAAGGAGCCACGATCATCACCGCCACGGGGACCTCCCCGATTCGGGATGGCGTGATTGTGATTGACGGCGACACGATCCAATCGGTGGGGGGAAGCACGACCAGTTACCCTCCCAACGCGACGGTGATTGACCTGGCGGGGAAATTCGTGATTCCGGGACTGGTGGATTCCCACACGCACTACGAGGAATGGATGGGCGAGGTGATGTTGAACCACGGGGTCACTTCCCAACTCGCCGTGGGAGGAAACTTTGGGAGAGCCAAGGAAGCCTCGCAGCGAAACACCAGCCGGACCCCCCGGATTTATGATACGGCGGGCGGACCGCGCGTTTCCGCTTCGATGAGCGAAGAGCAGATTCGCGCAGCGGTGCGGGAATGGCTGCAAACCAAACCGGACTTCGCCCGCATCAGCGATTACAACGCGGATACCAGCCGTTTCTATCGGTGGGCGGCTGAGGAAGTCCATCGCGCGGGACTGCTGATTTTTGGCCACACCGAGAATGCGCCGGAATCCATTCGCGCCGGGCACGACTCGATCGAGCATATCTGGGGATTCATCATCCCCACGATGACGCCGCAGGAGCACGAGGACTTTCAGGCCGGGCGGTATCTCCATTGGGCCACGTTTCTCAGAGACTGGCCGAAGCTCGACCAGTCCATCCGCGAGGCGGTGGCCCAGGGAGCGTATCTCAATCCCACATTGGTCTATGAACTAGGTTCTTTGAGTGCGCACGCGGCGAAGCATGAGAGAGAAGTTTACCAGGTTTACAGCGACCCGTCCCTGATGGCCTATTACCCGCAGAACATCGCCCAGTCGCTCCTTCAAAAACAACGCCAGATTCGCAGCTTCCACGGGAAGTATGAAAACCTGGTGCTCCTCTCGCGGGTCCAGCCAGAAGAACGGCAGGAATACGATCGGGGCTACAAACTCGTCGGGCAATTCTTGAAGCGGTGGATGGATGCGGGAGGAAAGATTCAGGCCGGCACGGACACCGCTTCCGGCGGCACTCCCGGTCTCTGCTTGCATCATGAGATGGAGCTGCTGGTCGAAGCCGGTTTGACGCCTCTCCAGGCGCTCCAAAGCGCCACGATTTGGTCTGGCGAGATGCTGGCGGGCAAGAACGGAGCCATTGGCCGGCTGAAGGTGGGCGTGC
>MEKR01000153.1 GCA_001767035.1 Acidobacteria bacterium RIFCSPLOWO2_02_FULL_61_28 | reverse complement strand
GGCCATGGCCTGCCGCACGTCCGGAGGCAGGTTCGTGGACGTTTCCGTGATGAGCTTGACGAGACTTTCTTTTAAGAATTGCATGATACCTCCCCGGCCGGACTCCGCGAAGCCAGATCACCGTTGTGCTCCTCGCGGAGCGAAACGATGGCGCAGGCCAGCCTGCGTGTGAACGTATAACACTCCATATTACACTGGTCGGGCGAGTTGCGGAAGTGCTCTCGGAAGCAGCCGCGCATCGAGAGGGTCGCCCGGGTCCGGCTCGCGCGGCGACGGTTCTCTGCGCTATACTGCTACTCCGAACCGGGAGCTGCGAGGATGATGCTCTGGCGCGCGAACATTCTTTGGCTGGGGTTGCTGGGTGCGGTCCTGCTGGCGGCCGGGTGCACGAAGCGAATCCGCTTTGACGCCTTGCCCCTGGCCCGCGCGGGGCAAGCCACCGCCCGGATTCAATTGACCTATGACCGCAATAACACCATCCAGATACAGCTTTCCAATGTGCCGGAGCCTTCCGCGCTGAATGCCGGCTACACGCGCTACGTCCTTTGGGTCTCGACCCCGGACCGGCAGTCCGTCATTAATGCGGGCCAGCTTCGAGTGGATGTGAACAAGAAGGCCGAGATTCAGACACTCACTCCCTTTCGCACCTTTATTCTCTTCGTCACGGCTGAGACTCAGGGAGATGTCACGAAGCCGGGCCCGGACCTTGTCTTCGAAACCAAGGAACTCCGCTGGTGAGGGATTTCTTGCAACACAAATCATCCGATTCACTCGCCGAATTCTGAACAATTCAGTATCTTTAAGTTATTACTTTGTTGACACTCATCCTTTTTGCCTTTAGTATTTACTATGGTTTGACCTTATAAGTGCCGGGCTGGCCAGCAAGTAACGGGATTAGCTGGAAGCCTGTCATGGAAGTAGAGTTGGACTAAATCAATCAAATTGGGGGACATGATGCAAACTTCCGGTGTGGAAGCTGCGATTCAGGAGTTACAGCGAGAAGTCAAGAGAGTTCAAGAAGCGATTGCAATGTTACGACGGATTCATGCACAGCGAAGCGCCCGGGTGACCGTCACCCGACGCGGACGGAGAAAGCTTTCCGCCGAAGCGCGGCGCCGCATCTCCCTGGCCGCCAAGAAACGCTGGGCAGCGCTGCGGGCGAAAAAGGGAGCCGCGTAAGGATAACAAAGCAGAGCAGCACTCAGGAACAAGTACCCATTGGCAGATACTTCGCCGGGCGACGAGGATTTGTTCCACTTTCCCATCCCTAGGGAGTCCTGGCACTGAGTAAGCCGCGACCACCTTCCGACAGATACAGTGCCGGAGGCGAACAAGGGTTTCGGTTCCGGTGACCTTGAAATAGATACGGCGCTCCTGGCCGGGCCGCAGTGACTTCGGCTAGGCCGTGAGTGAGTCGGTCTCCTTCGGCAGATGAGGAGGGACAATTTAAACCCGAGAGGCTTCCGCGGATTTCCTCCGGCTGCTCTTTCCTTTCTATCTGACCTTCGGAAACATAACGACCGCCGGTGGTTTCAAGCTCATCGGGATACCTACGAGCAGTGTGTGAAAGCGCCGATGGTGGAGATGATTCTCCGCATCGGGGAAGCCTTCGCTCGGTTCGCCCCGGAGATGGTCGCGGACCCCAAGATATCTCTCTACCGAATTTACCGGGATACTCGATTCAGTCCCGATAAGTCACCCTACAAGACTCACGTTGCGGCTGTGTTTCCGGTTCGAGGACTGCCCAAGAACTCCGGTCCCGGACTCTATTTCCATGTTTCGCCCGAAGAGGTCTTGATGGGTGGAGGCATGTATATGCCCGACCCGCCGTTGCTGCGGGCCGTCCGGGAGCGCATTGCGGCGTCGCCGCGCGCCTTCCTTGCGATCGTCGAAGGGATAAAATTTCGGAAGGCGTTCGGGGAGCTCGAAGGGGAGCAATTGAAGACCATGCCGAAAGGATTTTCGGCCGAGCAGGAGGGAGCGAAGTATCTTCGCTACAAACAGTTCTTATTCGGCAGAGTATTTCCGGCGAAGTTAGCCACCCGCCCCCGCTTCCTGCCGACTCTGCTGGAGTGTTTTGAACAAGGGATGCCGCTCATTCGGTTTCTCAAAGAGGCAGCGCCGAAGGGTATCGCGTTCCCGGTGTCAGGTTTCCGGTGAAAGACCCTGGCACCACAACCTACTGCGGATTCACGGTCGCTGTATAGCGCGCTTGCCGCCGATGACGTCATTCTGAGGGCCCCGGCTTGCCGGGGACCGAAGAATCTGCTTTTCTTGCTGGGATTCGAAATCCAAAGAAAAGAGCAGATTCTTCTCCCGCTTCGCGGGATCAGAATGACACCATCCTGAGCCTATACGGGAACGCTGAAAATGCCATAATCCCTCAAACACCCACCCCCTCACGAAATCACCGGGTCGGCTTTCTCCGGGTCCACGCCCAATTCGCGGATGGCTTCGGAAACCCGCGCGGCGGGGATGTCGCCTTTCTGGGCAAGCTTATGGAGAGCCGTCAGCGCGATGAATTCCGCATCCGCCTCGAAGAAACGGCGCAGTTGCGCCCGGTTGTCGCTGCGGCCGAAGCCGTCGGTTCCGAGGGACACCAAGCGGCCGGGGAGCCAGGGCGCAATCTGGTCCGGGACGATCTTCATGTAATCGGTGACGGCGATGATGGGGCCTTCGGCTCCCTCCAGCGCCGTTTGAAGATAGGGACGGCGGGGCGCTTCGTGCGGGTGCAAGCGGTTCCAGCGGTCCGCCGCCAGCGCGTCGCGGCGCAGTTCGTTATAGCTCGTCACGCTCCAGACGTCGGCCGCCACGCCGAACTTTTCCGCGAGGAGTAGTTGGGCGCGCAATGCTTCGCGCAAAAGCGGCCCGCTCCCCAAGAGCTGGACGCGAGGCTGCTCGGCTTTTGTTTCTGCCGGGGTCTCGGCCGGCCGCAGCCGGTACATCCCTTTCAGAATGCCTTCCTGCGCTCCCTCCGGCATCGGCGGCATGACGTAGTTCTCGTTGCACATGGTGATGTAGTAGAAACGATCCTCTTGTTGCTCATACATTCTGCGGATGCCGTCCTGGATGATCACGGCGGTCTCAAAGGCAAAGGCCGGATCGTAAGCCGCAATCGTCGGAACGGCGCTGGCCAGAACGTGGCTGTGGCCGTCCTGGTGCTGCAGCCCTTCGCCGGCGAGCGTGGTGCGGCCCGCCGTTCCGCCCATCATAAAACCTTTTCCCCGCGCGTCGGCGCACGCCCAGATCAGGTCTCCGATTCGCTGGAAACCGAACATCGAGTAAAAACAGAAGAACGGAATGGTGTTGATGCCGTGGCTGGCGTAAGCGGTCCCGGCGGCAATAAAGGAGGCCATGGAGCCGGCTTCGGTGATGCCCTCCTCCAGGATTTGGCCGTTTTTCGCCTCGCGGTAATACAGGAATACGTCGGAATCCACCGGCTCATAGAGCTGGCCCTGGCTGGCATAGATGCCGAATTGGCGGAACAGGGATTCCATCCCGAACGTGCGCGCCTCATCCGGGATGATCGGCACGATGAGCTTGCCGATTTCCGGGTTCTTCATCAGCAGCGTCAGCAACCGGACGAAGGCCATGGTGGTGGAGACTTCGCGGGTTCCGGAGCCCTGGAAGAATTCGGCGAATTCTTCGAGCGGCGGCGCCGCGAGCGGTTTGGCGCGAACGATCCGGTGCGGCAGGTATCCGCCGAGCGCCTGCCGCCGCGCCTGGAGATATTGGATTTCCGCGCTGTCGTCCGCAGGACGGTAGAACGGCGCCGCCTCGATGTGCTCCTCGGGGATGGGAATTTCAAAGCGGCGGCGGAATACCTTGAGCTCCTCCTCGTTGAGCTTCTTCTGCTGATGCGTCACGTTGCGACCTTCGCCCGCTTCGCCGAGGCCGTATCCCTTGATGGTCTTGGCGAGGATTACGGTGGGTGAGTCATGGTGCTCCGCAGCTTCTTTGTACGCCGCATAGACCTTGTCGGGGTCATGGCCGCCGCGCCGGAGCTTCTTGATGTCGTCATCGCTCATGTGCTCGACCATCTTGAGCAGTTCGGGATACTTCCCGAAGAAATGCTCGCGGGTCCAGGCTCCGGGCCGGACCGCATAGTTCTGATAATCGCCGTCCACCGCTTCTTCCATCCGGCGGAGGAGCAATCCCTCGGTATCCCGGGCCAGCAGCGGATCCCAATCATGGCCCCAGATCACTTTGATCACGTGCCATCCGGCGCCCCGGAAGGCGGCCTCCAGCTCCTGGATCACTTTCCCGTTCCCGCGCACCGGGCCGTCGAGGCGCTGCAAATTGCAGTTGATGACGAAGATCAGATTGTTGAGTTTCTCGCGGGAGGCCAGCGTCAGCGCGCCGAGCGTTTCCGGTTCGTCGCACTCTCCGTCTCCCAAGAACGCCCACACTTTGCGGTGATCGCAGGTGTGCAGGCCGCGATTTTCGAGATAGCGGTTGAAGCGGGCCTGGTAGATGGCCGAGATCGGCGAGAGGCCCATCGAGACCGTGGGGAATTCCCAAAAGTCCGGCATCAGCCACGGGTGGGGGTACGAACTGAGTCCGGGCTGCCCGCGCAGCTCCCGGCGAAACCGCCCCAGGTGCCCGGCGTCGAGCCGCCCTTCCATAAACGCGCGCGCGTAGATTCCCGGCGCGGCGTGCCCCTGGAAATATACCAGATCGCCGCAGTGGTCTTGGTTCTTTCCGTGAAAGAAGTGGTTGAATCCGACTTCGAGCAGAGTCGCGAGCGACGCATAGGTCGAAATGTGCCCGCCGATGCCGGGGTCCTCCCGGTTCGCCCGGACCACCATGGCCAGCGCGTTCCAGCGAATTAGGCTCTTGATGCGCCATTCCAGCTTTCGGTCGCCGGGGTAGGGAAGCTGATTTTCTTCCGGGATGCTGTTGATATAGGGCGTCGTGGGACTCAGTTGCAGCGAGACGCCCTGGCGGTGCAGAGCGGCCAGGAGCCGCCGGAACAGATACTTGGCCTTCTTCGGCCCTTCGCGTTCGAGCAGCTCCTGCAACGACTCGACCCATTCGCGCACTTCGGTTTCATCGAGCAATTCGACCGATTGCGGATTGGGGTATTCCTGCGCCTGATTCGTGATCACGTCTGATTTCATTCGCGCGCCGCCTCCTGTGCGAGTTCCTGGAGATGAGTATGCCCCGAAAGCGGCGCCGAGGCAACTGGAAGGGTCCGCTGGCCGCAATCCCGGCCTTGCCGCCAGCTTACGGGGACCACACCCCTTCGCGTTTGGTGAGAAAAAGTTCTGAAGGCAACTCGGTGCCAACGCCCTGCCGGCGGGCTTCCTCGTACAAGAGCCGGGCGCTGGCGGCGAACTGGATGCCCATGCCGGTGTTGTTCTTGAACAGCGTGATGTCGTCGGGCGACTGGCGTGGGTGTGTCTTGCCGGTCACCACTTCTCCCATTTCGTGCAGTTGCTCCCAGCGGAGGCGGCCGGCCTGGAGCAACTCGTAGAGATTGCCCTGGCGATCCTGTTCGACCTGCACGCGCGTGTTGACCAGGATCGAGCGGGCGCGCAAATAAACGGTCTGGTCCGCTTCATCGCGCTTGCTGCGGTAGTCTCCGCCGACGATCGTGGTGACGTGCATCCCCGGCTCGAGCAGCCGTCCGTCGAAGATGGGGTCGCTCGAATTCGTGGAGGCGTTCACGATGTCGGCGCCGCGGAGGGCCGCTTCCGCGCTGTCCACAGGGATGACCGGGCACTGCGTTTCGGCTTCGACCGCCGCCGCAAACCGCTTCCGCCGCTCGGCATTGGGACTGTAAAGCTGTATTTTCTCCAGGCGATGCGCCAGCGAAAACGCCACGGCCTGCGCGCGGGCTTGCTCGCCCGCGCCGAACAGCGCCATCACGCGCGAATCGGGCCGCGCCGCATACCGGCTTCCCAAGGCGCTGGTCGCCGCCACGCGAATCGGCGAATGAAAATGATCGTCCATGATGGAGAGCAGCTCGCAGGTCTCGGTGTCAAAGAGCAGGATCAGGCCCACGTAATCGCCCGGATATTCCTCCCGCCGCTTGCCGTCGCGGGTGACTTCGCGGGCGAGCGAGGAATCAATCCGCAGCGCCATCGCGCGGAAAGCGGGGACAATGCCGGCGATGTTGTTGAACCAATAATAGGTCTTCGGCTCACGCGTCGGGATGTACATCCGCGAGCGGGGCCGGTTGACGGCCACCTGGTTGCCATACTCGCGGTAAGCAATTTCGATTGCCTCGCCCAGGCGCGCCAGCAGCTCCCGGTACGGGAGCAACTTCTCCATCTCGTGATTCTTCAGAACCAGGACCATACTTCGCTCTGTATGGGATGGTGTGCTTCCGAGGATACGGCGCGGGATTTGATTCTTTCAAGCCAAACCGGATTCGGAATCCTCCGGAGCCTGGAGGACGGCGGCCTCGACACCCTTGAAGAACTGCCCCACGATGAACTTGGCGGCGCCCTCCATGATCCGCTGGCCCACCCCGGCGACGGGCCCGCCGACGTGCGCCTGGCCGGAGTATTCGATCCGGGTCTCGTCGCCCTCTTCGATCAATTGGATCAAGCCCTCTGCATTGACAAACCCGGCGCTTCCCTTCCCCGTCACCGCCAGTTTGTACTGTTCGCCCGGCACGCGGTCGCTGATCTGGATTTTTCCGGTGTAGCGTCCTTTGACGGACCCGACCCCGACCTCCATCAGGACATCGTAGGAATCGTCTCCCGTGGGCCGCATCTCTTTGCAACCCGGGGTGCACTGCCGAAGAACTTCGGGATCATTGAGGGCTTCCCAGACCTGTTGTCGCGGGATTTTCAATTGATAGGTTCCACTGAGGTTCATGGATATAAGTTGCCTGGGAGTTGAATTCGGGGAACCGCCGACCTGCCATCCGTAGCTTTAGCATAAGATGGCGGAGAGGGTGGGATTCGAACCCACGACACAGCTTTTGACCGTGTAACTGCTTAGCAGGCAGCCCTGTTCGACCACTCCAGCACCTCTCCGCATGATAGCCGCTTGTCGGTCCAAGCGGCGGCGCAATTACCGGCGTGCTTGGTGGCAAGATGATTCTAACATAAGGAACATACCGACGAGATGAAAAGAAGGGGGGGCCAGGCCATTGCCTGTCCAATTCCGGTGTGGTCCCGGCCTCCGGGCTTCCCTCATTCGGTGTAGGTGATCAGGAGCAGTCCGAGAACCATCATCAACGCCGCAAAGACGACCCGCATCAGCCGCGCGTGAAATCGTCCTGTATCTACAATGGCTTTGGAAATCGCAATGCCAAAACCCACGACGGCAAAGTGGATGTGCTGGTTCTCTATCTTCAACATCGACTGGTGGGCCGAAGGGTCCATGCCCGCGGCGTGGGCCTGGGGCGAATGAACGAGCAGCAAGGCGGCCCCGGCGGCGGCAAAGGCCGGAAACAGAAACGCCGTCCACAGCGCCTGGAGCTTGTTCCGCACCCGGAGATACTCCACCACGCTCAGGTTCAGCAAGACCAAGGAAAATATCTTGTGCTGCAACACCTGCATGTTTTCGGTCACGACGTAATACAGGGTTTGATTCCCGGTCGGCCAGGATTCCGGATCGCTCAAAAAAAGCAGGTAGATTCCGGGAATCAAGAAAAGAATGACCCACAGGTAGCGGATCACTCCGAAGCGCCGGGCAAGAATCGGCTGGAGCAGCGCCACGACGCCGACCAGAAAGACAAAGATTCCCGCGAAGCGATGATTGAACTCCGAAAAACGCTTGTCGGCTTCTTCTTTTGCGAGACGGGCGGCGAGATCGGCGGCGGAGCGCTGCGGCGCCGTCACGCCCGGGGAAGCGCCGGGCTGATGCGCCTCGTGTTGCAGCGAAAAGGCGGGCGAACCCCATAGAGCAATCGTCAGCAGTGGGAGTGCGAGCAACGATTGTTTCGCTGTCATTCGCCGGCCTTTTTCATGAAACTGTTTCCGTGCCTCTCGAACCGATTTTGCCACAAGTGCCCCGTGCCGTCGAGGACATCGGTTTCAGCAGGAAACTTTTTCTTCTTTCTGCTCCGGCATTATGATGGATGGAGTACAGACGCGGAACGGAAAAGGCGCCGGGGAAAGCATGACCTTGGACCTGGATGATTCATGACCGACGGGAATTTTTCTCTAGCCCAGCACTTCCGTGCTGGGTGGCTGTAGTATTACGAGATGTTTACAGCCCGCTTCAGCGGGCTTCTCGAATGCGGCTTGAGCCGTCGGGACACGACAAGGGCTGAAGCCAACAGACTTGCAAGCCCCCTGAAAGGGGCTGAGAAAAAATCGGTGGTTTCTTCTGACCCAGGCGTGAACGCCTGGGCCAGGGAAAAATGAGGGGCGGTTGTCCTGTCCCGTTTTCTCATGAATAATCCAGGTGGAAGATCGGAAGAAACATGATTCTGGACGGCCTTGAAAAAGTCCTGCGGCCGAGTGACCTGACCGCGGAAGAAGCCTCCGCCGCCATGGAGGAGATTCTCTCCGGCCAGGCTACGCCCACGCAAATGGCTGCCCTGCTGGTGGCTCTGGCAATGAAAGGAGAGACGGAAGCCGAGCTGTGGGGGATGGCCCGGGTTCTGCGGGGCAAGACGTATCTGTTCAGCCAGTACGGGCCGGTCGAGGTCGGATTGTGCAACAGCGAGCGGAGATTGTTGGAGCGGGAAACGCCGGCAGTCGGCCTATCTCCGGAAAGTGCGGAACCCTCGGCCACCTTCAACATCTCCTCCGCCGTGGCGTTTGTGGTTGCCGGGGCCGGAATCCGCGTGCTGCAGCAAGGGCACCGCTCCGCCGACAGCGAACTCGAAAGCGCAGGAGTCCTGGAAGCCCTGGGGATCAATACGCGCATTCACTCGTCAAAGATCGCCCGCTGCGTGGCGGAGGCGGGCCTGGGCTTTGTGTTCGAGCCGGTCATCAGCGAGGCCATGGAGCGCCTCCTGTTCGCCTTTCGGGAAATTCCCGTCCCCACGGCTTTCCATCTCCTGTTGCCGCTATTGAATCCGGGTGGCGCGCCCGCGCTGGTGGTCGGGGTGCACTCGGCCGCGATGACGGAGACCGTGGCGCACGTCGCAGCGCGGATGGGAGTCCGCCGCGCCTTTGTCCTCCACGGTTCGGACGGCTTGGATGAGATCACCAACACGGGTGCGACCCTGCTGGCGGAACTCGAAAACGGCAAGACCCATTGCTACCGGATCGAACCCGGCGATTTCGGTTTTCCCAGAGTTCGTCTGGAAGACCTGGCGGGCGGCGACGCCCAAGTCTGCGCGGAGCAGATTCGCGCTGTTTTAAGAGGAGAACCCGGCGCGCGGCGGCAAGTCGTGTTGCTCAATGCTGCGCCGGGAATTGTCTGCGCGGGGAAAGCTCGAGACCTGGCCGAAGGCGTCAAGCTGGCTGCCGAGGCGATTGATTCAGGCCGCGCGCTCCAAACGCTGGAGCGCATGGCGGCGTTCAGCCGGGGGTAGGTCAGTAGGCTGGGCTTGACTTATTTTGCCTCTAACACGTGGTGGAAAAGAGGTTTATAAACGATCACTTTCTCGAACACAGTGGGGTGGATTTTCTGGAAATCATCAATTTGGATTTCTTGATCTTGAGCCGGATCCATACATTCGACGACTACAACTAGCCAAAAGGCGTCGCAGGGTCGGTAATCTTTGGACTTTGATTCCTTCTTCCTGACAATATCAAGGAGCTTGTCCCTCGACATAAGTTGACCTGAGTAACCTTGACCGACCCGCCACTGGGCATCGTCCGATTCCGTTGCATACAAATAGACAAACGAAAGTTCTGGTATCCCCTTGAAGTTTTTTCTCCAGATTTCGCCGGTAGGTGATCCTTCAACCCGTCTTGCTAGCTCGGCCATTTTCTTGGCAAGCCCATTGGAATCTCCTATGGGTCGTGCTTTGTCGAAGCTAAATGAAAGCTCGATTCTTTTCCCGCCGTCGGCGAGGTAGATTCGTTGGGCTTCCCTGACAACAGCTTTGCGCGCCCTGCTCTGAACCTGCTCGCTCTCTGGAAGCGCGCCGTTTTCAAGAAAGAAGTTAGTGATTTCGATTCCAATCTTTCTTGTCCCTTGCAAGATTAAATCAGGTTTGTCTCCGAACACAATTCTCCCTGCCGGCACCCGATAATCCCGCCGGAGCAATTCGAAGTAGCACGCCTCTATCAGCCATTGCGGCGTAGGGCGTCGGACCTTGTATTTATCAAAAAGCTGCCTGATAGCGGTTGTAACGTTCGCCTCATCCGGCCACTCTGCAATGGCTTTCAGTATCTCTTGCTTTGTATTCATGGACAACCTCCAGGCCCGCCGATATTTACGATCCTAACAAAGAACCTCTCGCTTCGGCCCCCGGCGCTTCCGGGGCTTGTGGTGCGGGATGCGTGCCGGGTCAAGCCCCATCCGCTTCACTGCGGCGACCGCCGCTCGGTAATCTTCGGCGTTGACGGCGTTCGAGAGCAAGAATTCCGCCTTGCGCTCGGGCGTATAGATTTCGACCGGGAGGGCGACGGCAGGGCGGATGAGGATACCGTCAGGCCGCTCCTCGGCGACCACCAACCCGCCCTCTTGGATGCCGAACTTGCGGCGCAGGCGGGCCGGGACGACGACGCTCCCGCGCTTGCCGACCTTGCTGGTCTCCATGGTTGCTCCGCTGCCCGATAATCTGAATGTCGGGCACATCCAGTATAACGAGGCTCCGGGTCTAAAGTCATAACTTCCGTGACGGGGCGTGGGGCTTTTTGACGTGGTAGCCACGGGATGTCTCTTATGCCGTGGGCACGTTCTTGGAAAATCCCACGGCACACAAGACGTGCCGTGGCTACTGGATTCACGTGTCCACGCGCAACAGAAGATAGAGTCCCCCCAGCCCGAACACCAGGTTGGGAGACCAAGCCGCCACGACGGCCGGCAGCTCATTCAAATTCCCGAGCGCCTCGAACAAACTGCTGACCGCCCAATAGACAATGGCAATCCCGATGCTGACCGCGATGCCGGTGAGCGCCCCTTTTTTCCCGAGCGAGAAAGCGAAGGGCACTCCAATGAAGGCCATGATGAGCGCAAAGAGCGGGAAAGCGAATTTCTTGTGAAACTGAACGTCGAGCGGCACCACGTCAAACCCGCTTTGCCGGAGGTCCTGCACGTAGCGCCGCAGCTCCAGGAAGTTCATCTGGGAGGATGGTTTTACTTCCTTCAAGAAATACGACGGCGGCTCGCGGAGTTCCGGGAAGAAGCGCACCGGGAATTGCTGGAAGTCGCGGACGGCATCGCGGCGCAGCTCCCGCACCCAGCCTTCTTCAAACACCCACCCGGAGAGCGCCGGTTCCCAATGCGCCCGGGCGGCGGAGATGCGCCGGGTGAGCTGGAAGGTTGTCGGGTCCAGCTCCAGCACCGTCACCCCGCCCAGCACCCGCTCGTTCGGCTCGAAGAAGTTGTAGTAGTAGATGCGCCATCCTTCGCCCAGAATCCAGCGGCGATCCGGACGCAGATAGGTCTGCGCCGGGCGTCCTTTGATGCGGTTCCGCACGGCGTCCTGGCGCCGGTTGGCAGCCGGGATATAGAAATGCTCAAACAGGAACAAGCCGCCGCTCAGGATGGCCGACAAGAGAAAGATGGGCAGCGTGAGCCGGTAGAGACTGACGCCGGACGCTTTGACCGCCACGAGTTCGTTCCGCTGGCTCAAAATCCCGAAGTTCACCAGGACCGCGATCAGCACGCCGAGCGGGGCCGTGATGTAGAGCAGTTGCGGCGTGAGATGCAAGAAGTAATCGAAAACCATGCCCGCGGGGATATGGTTGCGGATCACGTCATTGAGCAGGTCGAGGAAAAACGTGACCACTTCGGTCAGCAGGACCAGCGCGGCAACAATCACCACCCAGTAAAAAAGAAAGCCCTTCATGACGTAGCGATCCAAAATCCGCGGGAAGCTCGTATTCCACAGGGCCGCCGAGCCGGGGCCGGGGCGGTCCGGGTTCTCGCGGGAACGCCGCGAAGCAAACCAACGTCCGACGGCGTCGGGGACTTCGGTGAGCCGCGCAATCCAAGCCAGCGGGGGAACCACCGCATCCACGCGCCGCAGCAGAGCGATTCCCCCGATCCCGCAGAGCAGATTTGCCGTCCAGACTCCCAGCCAAGGCGGGAACCATCCCTGCCGGGCGAGACTGATACCGCCAATGAAGAGCGTGTAGTAGCCCACCACCAGCAGAAGCGTCAGAATGATCCCCATCGCCTTGCCGCCTTTCTGAGACGAAAGGCCGAGAGGGATGGCCACCAGCGACAGGAACAGCGTGGCGAACGGGAGGGCAAACCGCCGATGCAATTCCACTCGCGCCTCCAGCCACTCCGGGTCCGCGGGGGGAATGAGTTGCAACTCCAGCGTCGAGCGCCGGGCGTTCGGCTTGACCGACGGCGGAGGCGGAGGGGGCATCTGGATGGGGATGTCGGTCTCCGCAAACGTCGCAATCGAGTATTCGCCCGACTGCGCGGTTGTCTCGTGAATGCTGCCCTGGACCAGGTGCAGTTGGATTTGGTTGCGGGCCGGATCGCTCAGAAAGATTCCTTCGCGGGCCAGCGTGACTTTGGGGCCGGCCGGGTTGCCGAGGTCCGCCAGGAAGATTCCTTTCCAGACGGGGTCGGGGCCGCTGCGGACGTCCTGCACGTAGAGCACCCAGTCCGGAAAGCGTTCCTCAAAGATGCGCGGCTGGATTTCGGCGGAGATCTGCCGGAGTCCGATCTGGCGTTCCACTTCCACGCGCTCCCGGCTGGCTTGCGGCGCGACCACCACGGAAAGATAGAGCGTCAGGGCGCATCCCAAGCCGATCAGGATCCCCAGCGGAATCAGGAGCGTTCGAGCCCCCAGCCCGGAAGCCCGCAGCGCCGTGATCTCTCCGTCGCTGGCCATGCGGCTGAGTCCGATCAGGATTCCCACCAGCACTGCCATCGGAATCGTGAACGTCAGCAGCGAAGGAAACGTCAGCAGACACAAGTCCAAGACGCTGTTCCAAACGCTCGTCTCCCGCAGCAGCAGCTCCAGCAACCGGCTGGTGTCGCGCAGGAACAGGACGAAGGTAAACAGCACCAGGCCCAAGAGGCCGTGGGACGCAACTTCTCTCACGACCTGGCGGCTCAGAATTCTCATGCGGCAATTCCCGGAAAAAATTGTAGCATATAGGAAAGGAGAATCCGGGATGGGCAGCGCCCCGGCAGGCCGGGGCGGAAACGAAGCCCGTGCCGGCAGCCTAAACGCGATGCGGTGCCCGACCTGCGGTCACGGAGTCCGGAAGGAGCAGGAGGTTTGCACTTACTGCGGGGCGTTCCTGCAAGACGCCCATCTCGCGGAAGGCAAAGGCGAAGTTATTTTTTCCGGGGACGAGCAGAGACCGGCGATGCCGGGGAAGGCCGGACACCCTGTGGAAGCGGCGGAACCGCTGCCACCCGAACTGGAGGAATTCGAGGAGGAGGAGGAAGTTGCTCCGGAAGAGGGTCGTTTCAAAAAGCCGACGCCGGCGCCGCCACCCCCGCAGCCCAAATTCCCTGCCTGGCTCCGCATTCTCTTTCCCTTGCTCTTTGTCCTGATTCCGCTGCTCAATTTCCTGTTCCGGAGTTCCTTTCCCCCGTCCCGGCCGGACGAGAAACCTGTTCTGCAACAGGCTCTGTTTTGCGAGAACATCGCCGAAGGCCGTCCCGTCAATCCCACAGCAGTCTT
>MEKR01000152.1 GCA_001767035.1 Acidobacteria bacterium RIFCSPLOWO2_02_FULL_61_28 | reverse complement strand
GTTCCCATCGCCCTGCCGCCATGGTCCGGTCCCTCGTCCCAACGCGCAAGCAGATTCGTTCAAAAATCATCCCGCCGACCCACTTTCACCACGGGCGCGCTAGTGACGTTTCGTGTAAACGATCCCGCTGGTCTGATTAAGATTCAAGACCTGACGGGTATCAATGCCAGTCAGACCAATCTCATTATCAATATTTCCTGGCGCGCTCCGAACGGAAAGTACAACTATTTCCGAGCGCTGTACGTGAGCACTTCGGTGTCGCAGTGGACCTATCAAGTTCCGGTTCTGATTGGTGTGCCCTTGCAACTGTTCTTCTCCACGATTGCCCCCATGAAGATTTTGGACCAGGCGGGCCCGCCGCTTCCGCTGAGCACGTCAACCGGTTCCCTCCAGGCCAATGACACCAGCGGCGCAACGGTGAATCTTTCCGTGCAACCGTCATCGCAAGTGCAGACCGGAGCTGTGACGAATGGCGCCACCTTTCAGCGTGGCGTTGCGCCCGGCTCCATTGCCACCGTCTTTGACCAGGGAATTACGAGCGTTACCGGAATCTTCGAGGCGAAGTTGCTGCCCTTGCCGACCGAGATCAACGGGACCTCGGTAAGCATCAACGGCGCGCGCGTTCCGCTCTATGCCGTCGCTCGTGTGAATGGCCAGGAGCAGGTCAATTTTCAGGTCCCCTCCGGCTTGACGGCTCCTGGCATTTCCGTCGTGGTGACCAACAACGGCTCGGAACGCCCGGCGATTTCCTCGAACGTGTTCCCTGCGATGCCCGGCATCTTCACCGTAGACGGCAGACGGGGCGCCATCCAGCACGGCTCGGATTTTCGATTGGTGACATCTACCGATCCGGCCATCCGGGGCGAGCCGGTGGTGATCTATGCCACGGGCCTCGGTCCAGTGGACCCGGACCCCGGACCCGGTAATCCCGCCTCCGCGTCGCCTCCTTCGCTCAGCGTCTATCCCGTCTCTGCGACCGTGGGCGGCGTGAGGGCGCCGGTGTTTTTTTCCGGCCTGGCTCCCGGCTTCGTGGGACTCAACCAAGTCAACATTCAAGTCCCGCCCGACTCCCCCTTGGGCGATGTAGACGTGGTCCTTTCTGTGGTGATCGAAAACATCACCTTCTCCAGCCCGCCCGTCAAACTGTCCGTACAATAGATCACGACCCGCAGATGGACCTTCAGCAGCCGGGACGGTGTGCGGCTCCGATTGTTTCTCTTCGTAATCTACCTAATCTGCGGATAGTGATTCTACAGAAACGCGGCCATGAATTCGGCCTCGAGCCACAGCAGGGCTTCTTCGAGGTCGGGAGGCGTTTCGGCGAAGGCGATCCCGATGACTCCGGACTCGGTGCGGGCCACCCGCCCTTTGGCCTTGATCCCCAGCGGATACCCCTGGATGGAAAAAATGACGTCCAGCGGCTCTCCCACGGTGACCGCCGCGCGGCTCAAAAGCAGGATGCCTCCCGCGCCCACATCCACCAGACTGCCCGGAGCCTGGCCCGCGGCAGTGCGGAGGATTGCTTTGCCGTCAACGATATACCGCCGGTGTTGACGCCGTTCCGTCGTGACTGTGTGTACCATTGCCGGATCACCTCTCCCCGGTTTATCGGACGATCCCCCGGGAACAATAGGAATTTCTTGCGCCTCCCGGTCCGGGGTCAGCAGTTTGGAACCGCGCTTCCCTGGCGGGGGAGTGAGTAGTGAATAGTGAATGGTGGGTAGTGGTGGTTTCCACTCACCATTACTCACCACCCACCACATCACGGCATCTTTTCCGGTTGACAAACTGCCTCCATTCCTTCAATCCTTAAAGACTCAGGAGGGATTCGCCATCGCCCGTCGCCCGATTTCCAAACCCGCCCTGGTCGGGATCCTATTGGCTGTCTTCCTGCTCGGGCTGATTCTCTATGAGACGGTCGGGCTGGAGCAGTATGAGTGCGAAGTGTGCGTGGATTTCGAAGGGCGGAACAAATGCCTCACGGTCCAGGCGGATAACGAAGCCCTGGCCACCGCGACGGCCAAGGAAAACGCCTGCTCCTACGTCACCAACGGCCGCGCCGAAACCTTCCGCTGTAGCCAAACCCCACCCGCCAGCATCCGCTGTAAACGCCTGTAAGCAGAAGACAGAAGTCAGGAGCCAGAAGAAAAACCGTCCGGAGCTTCATTCTGACTACTGACTCCTGACTTCTGACTACTTGAAGGGGCACTGGCCGGTCTTGAGGTGGGACTCGAAGTCTTCCGGGAAAAGCCGCAGGGCGCTCACGAGGGGCGGGCCGGGCATCCCGATCAGGCTGCAAAAGCCCTTGCCTTTGTTGAACTCGAGCACGCGCGGGATTTGCTCGAGGGCTTGTCTCGCCACCTGGCCCTGGCGCGCCTTGTCGAGCGTGTTGGCGAGCATCGAAGTCTCCATGCGGCAGGCCGGGCATTGCCCGCAGCATTCCTTCTCAAAGAAGCGCGCGATTTCGAGCGCCGCCTCGACCATGCAGGTTCCCTCCGCGTAGCCGCGCATGACGCCGCAGCCGATGTTGGAACCGGCGGCCTGGAGCGATTCCGGGCTGAGCCGGCGGTCGGGATCGGGCAGCAGGAAGGCGCTCGAAGGCCCACCCGGCAGGATCGCCCGCAGCCGCGCTCCGTCTTTCAATCCCCCGGCCAGTTCTTCAATCAGCTCGCCCTCGCGGGCTCCGTAGGGCAATTCATAGACGCCCGGCCGCTGCCACTCCACGTTGATCGAATAGAGCATCGTGCCGGGGCTTTCCGCCGTCCCGAAGCTGCGAAACCACGCGGCGCCGTTCAAAATGATGGGCGGGAGATTCGCCAGCGTCTCGACGTTGTGGACCAGCGTCGGCTTGCCAAAAAGCCCGGCGGTGACGGGATAAGGCGGCTTCTGCCGCGGCAGCGGGGGTTTTCCCTCGAGCGATTCCAGCGCAGCCGTGTCTTCACCGGCCACGTAGGGAGTCGGCGCGGGCCGGCTCTCGACGGCGAGCGAAAACCTGGTTCCGAGAATGCCTTCGCCGAGCAATCCTGCCGCCGTCGCTTCCGCGAGGGCCTGGTCAATCCTTCGCCGGGCTTCTGCGTAGGTCTCGTTGGTATAGAAGAACGCCTTGCTGGCCCCGACCGCGTAAGCTGCAAGCAACACGCCTTCGAGCACCGCGTGGGGAACGCATTCGAGCAGCGTGCGGTCTTTGAACGAGCCAGGCTCATCTTCGCCGCCGTTGACGACGACATATTTCTGTTCGCCCTCGGCCTGCGCGCAGAGCGCCATCTTTCGCGAAGCGGGAAATCGCGCTCCGCCCCGCCCGGCCAGACCGGCGGCTTGAATCTCCTCGATAATCGAGGCCGGCTTGCCGCGCCCCAGCGCCAGGGCCAGCGCCCGGTATCCGCCGCGGCGGCGGTAGTCCTGGAACGTTTCTTTTGCCTGGGGGGAACCGGCGGGAAACAGGATGGTGGGAGGAGGCATCTGCTTTGCCAATTGGGAAAGAGAATTATACTTTTTGCGAACGAAAGCTGCCAGCCGGTGCGCTTTATGGTTATGGAATTAACGATTTATTGTCCTAGGAGTACTAATGGTACTGTATCATCCATAAGGCGGTATTGGGACTTGACTAAGTTTATTCACTCGGAGGAAACTTACTATGCGACTGGGCCGAGACGCTATGCGCCTCTTGCAGGGCCGAATGGCCCCGCCCCAGACGCTTTTCTTTTTTGTATCATTCTCTCTTTCCCGGAAACCAGAGTTCCTCCGATGCATCTTTGCTACATAGACGAAAGCGGCGTGCCTGAGCTTAATCGGGGAACGTCTCACTTCGTGCTGCTTGGTCTCTCTATCGAGGCGTGGGGCTGGACCCGCCAGGATCGCGCCGTTACGGGCGTTAAAAGAAAATTCGACCTTGCTGAGGCAGAAATTCATACCGGATGGATGACCAGGCGTTATCTTGAACAGGAAAGAATTCCAAACTTCCACACCCTCGATTGGCCCACCCGTCGCCTTCAGGTGAGACAGGAAAGAAGTGCGCAACTTATCAAAGAGGATGCTCTTAAGGGAAGCAATGCCGCCAGAGAACTGCGTAAAAATTACCGCAAGACAGATGCCTACGTCCATTTGACCCTGGAGGAGAGAAAGAATTGTTTGAGGGAACTCGCTGATTTAATTGGGGGATGGGGTAATACACGACTCTTCTGTGAATCTATAGATAAGACTTCATTCGGAGCAGTCCCACCAACGAATCCACCACGAGAGGAGGCATTTACGCAAGTTGTGACTCGCTTTGATAGATATTTGGGGAATGTTGGCGGACCGCAAACAGTCGGTTTACTCGCACATGATCACGATGAGACTTCCGCTGATCGTTTGACGCAACTGATGCGTCATTTTCATGTCAGTGGCACGATGTGGAGAAATATCACTCGAATCATCGAAACGCCATTTTTTGTGGATAGTAAATTAACTGTCGGCGTTCAACTAGCAGATTTATGTGCATATGCAACAAGACGTTTCTGCGAGAATAATGAAACAGACCTCTTCGACAGAATCTATCCTAGATTCGACCGCCATGGTGGAAGGGTCGTAGGAATAAGGCACTACGTGCGGGGTAGAAGCTGCACTTGCAGAATTTGCGCCGATCATTGGCCCACCTCCGCGACTGTGGCCATAACTTCCCCTCAGGCAAATTAGGACACTATCCGCTTTATCCAAAGAAGACCGCGGCGGTTTCGTACAATTCCGGGTCCACGGGGCGGGGGGATTTGGCGGCTTCGGCGAGGGGCACGGCAACGATCTGGTTGCCCCGCAGCGCCACCATCTTGCCGAAGTCCCCCTGGTGGGCCAGCGTCATGGCGGCCACGCCGAAGCGCGTCGCCAGGATGCGGTCAAAGGCGGTCGGCGAGCCGCCCCGCTGGATGTGCCCCAGGACGACGACGCGGGTTTCAAAGCCGGTTCGCGCTTCGATCTCCCGGGCCAGGAAGTTACTCACGCCCCCGAGTTGCACGTGCCCAAATTCATCCACGATCCGGCTTTGATGGATTTGCATTCCGCCTCCGCCCTCCTCGCCGGAGGGCAGCCGGGCCCCTTCGGCGACGACGACAATGCTGAAATCCTTCCCTCGTTCACTGCGCCTGCGGATGAGCGAACAGACTTGCTCGATGTCCACGGGGCGCTCCGGGATCAGGATCACGTCGGCACCGCCGGCCATCCCGGAGGCCACCGCGATCCAGCCCGAATCCCGCCCCATCACCTCGATCACCATGACGCGGTTGTGGGCCTCGGCCGTCGTGTGCAGGCGGTCTATGGCCTCGGTGGCGATGTTGACCGCCGTATCGAATCCGAAGCAGTAGTCCGTCCCGTACAAGTCGTTGTCAATCGTTTTGGGAACGCCTACGACGGAAACGCCCTGCTGGAAGAGGCGGTCGGCCACGCTCATCGTATCGTCGCCGCCCACCGCGATGAGCGCGTCCATTCCGTGCAGTTCGATGTTTTCCCGCAAGCGCGTGAGGCCGTCGGGACGTTTCAGGGGATTGGTGCGGGAGGTCCGCAGAATCGTGCCGCCGCGATAGAGGATTCCCGAGACGCGAATCAAGTCCAGAGGCTCGACGTTGTTCTCGAGCAGCCCCCGCCAGCCTTCCATGATGCCCAGGCTCTCCCAGCCGAGCGCGTCGGCCTTGCGCACCACGGCCCGGATCACCGCATTCAGGCCGGGACAATCGCCTCCTCCGGTTAGAATCCCCACTCGTTTCGCCATTGCCCCAGGCTCCTTTCGACTTTTCGACGGGCGGGACGGCCGCGCCCGCCCCTTCTTCCACCGGCTCCCCGCCCAACAGGACATGCTATGCCAATTCCCGGCCCGGAACAACCCGACCTCCCTGCCCTTCCCCACCGGCGCAACCGCATCCGGCGGGAGCCGATCTGGAGTCCGTGTCTCGAAGATGGCTTGTGGAGCAGCGCCAATGCTGTGGCCGGAAGCAAGCGAGAAGCGGAAAACGGAGGTAGAGGAAGCTAAAGAAGCAAAGGAGGCAAAGGATAGCTTCCTCTGCTTCGTTTGCCTCCTCTGTTTCCTTTGCTTCCAGTTAGGGGGAGGGGCCGTTCTGGGAACCAACCTACCCTTTTCGCAGCTCGCCCAGCACCAGGCGGGAGATTTCCTTGAGGGTCTCGAAGATGCCGACGCCTTTGTAGGCGACGGCCTCCACAATGGGTTCGTCCTTGCGGCGCAGTTCCTTGGCGAGGGCATCCACGGGGAGAACGTTCGGCAGGTCGCGCTTGTTCAACTGGAGCACGTAGGGGATTTTCATGAAGTCGTAGCCGTGCTCCTTCAGGTTGTCTTCCAGGTTCTCGATGCTCTCGATGTTGGCATCCATGCGCTCGGCCTGGGAGTCGGCGACGAAGACGACGCCGTCCACGCCGCGCAGGATGAGCTTGCGGCTGGCGTCGTAGAACACCTGCCCGGGGACCGTGTAGAGGTGGAAGCGCGTTTTGAAGCCGCGCACCGTGCCGAGATCGAGCGGCAGGAAGTCGAAGAAAAGCGTGCGGTCCGACTCCGTGGCGAGCGAGATCATCTTTCCCTTGCTCGGGGTCATTTCATAGACCTTTTCGAGGTTGGTCGTCTTTCCGCCAAGCCCAGCTCCGTAGTACACCAGCTTGCAGTTGATCTCCTTGGCGGCAAAATTGATAAAACTCACGGAAGTCTCCCGAAAAACCCAATTTGCTCCCAGCGTGCCCGCAGAGGCAATACATTCGCTTATACCACGGAGCGGCAAGAGGCACAAGAGGAAGGATGCGCCCGGCGGCGGGGGTTGTCCGAACCGCGAACAGAGCGGGGGTCCCCAGCGCGCCGCTTTCAGCGCGATGGGGTGGGCGCTAGGGAGCGGTGGCCGCCGGGCATTTGCACGATAATGAATCCATGCCACCGAAGCCCCCGAACCAAATGCCTCTGCGGATCCCTCTGCTGATCTATGACGGCGACTGCCCGTTCTGCCGCTTCTGGGTCGAGCGCTTGAAAAACCGGATCGGCACCGCCGTCTCCTTCGCGCCCTACCAGGAAGCCGCCCGCCAGTTTCCGGAAATCCCCTTGGAGCGGTTCCAAGCGGCGGCGCAGTTCCGCGACGCCGACGGGCATTTCTACAGCGGGGCCGAAGCGGTCTTCCGCGCCCTGGCCTGCGCGCCCGGAGCGAGCCGCCGCTGGCTCTTGTGGACCTACACGCACGTCCCGCCGTACGCGGTCGTCTCCGAAGCCATCTACCGATGGATTGCGCGGCACCGAGTAGGGCTTTACCGGCTGACGCGCTGGGTCTGGGGGGAACGCCTCGCGCCGCCGCGTTGACTCCCAAAGCATCCCCGGTTGCGAGCAGTTTCCTGTGTTAGAATATTGCCGTATTCCTATCACTAGGCAGGCGAACGCGACAGGAGGGACGCGCATGAGCGGCAGACGACGTTTTAGCTGGCGAAGCAGCGGCGCTTTACTTGGTTTGTTGGGGGCAGCCGCAGGGCTGCTGATTTTTGGAGACGCGACGACCGTGAACTGGAGGGCGGCTTCCGAAGCCGCGCTGCGAAAGCCCGCGGGCGGGCCGCAACTGGTCTCGGTCGAGCCGTTTCCCGCGATGGAAATGGAAGGGGAGATGTGCCAGTGGACTCCGGCGAGCGCCTCGGAGGGCTTGTTTGAGGCGCTCCAGCAGGGGTCGCTCACCCAGCCTGCCACTGCGCCGGCGCGGGCTTCCCAGGATGTGGACCGGGCTCCCGTCCGGCAGATCCGCGATACCTACGCCACCTACAGCGCCATTGCGCTCGATCTGAATACCAACGAGGTCTTCCTCCAGGATGAAAACCTGTTCGGGATCAAGGTGTTTGACCGCATGACCAGCACTCCGCCGGGAGCGCAGTTCAGCGAGCCGAAGCGCATGTTGGTCGGGGACAAGACCAAGCTCGAATTCAATTGCGGCCTCTACATAGACCCGAAGACCGGCGACATGTACTCCGTCAACAATGACACGACCGACATGCTGGTCATCTTCCCGCGAAACGCCGCAGGGGACATTCCTCCCGCCCGCACGCTCAAGACCCCCCACGGAACCTACGGGATCGCCGTGGACGAAGGCAAGCAGGAGATGTACCTCACCGTCGAGCACCAGAATTCCATCGTGGTCTACCGCAAGCTGGCGCAGGGAGACGAGAAACCTTTGCGCACGATCCAGGGCGGCGGCACGCAGATGGAAGATCCCCACGGAATCGCCCTGGACATCAAGAACCAATGGCTTTTTGTCGCCAATCACGGCAACGCCCGAGTGAGAGGCGCGGACGGGACGTACGGAAGATTTGATCCCCCGTCCATCACCGTTTACCCGCTTCAGTCGAGCGGTGAGGTGGCGCCGCTGCGGGTCATCGAGGGACCCAACACGCAGTTGAATTGGCCCGCCTCGCTGTTTATGGACGAGGAGCGCGGCGAACTCTACGTGGCGAATGACGCCAACGATTCCATCCTGGTCTTCCGGGCCACCGACAGCGGCAACGCCGCTCCTCTCCGCGTGGTCCGAGGACCGAAGACGCAGATCAAGAACCCCACCGGCGTCTACGTGGACTTCCAGAACAATGAGCTGTGGGTCTCCAACATGGGCAACCATCGCGCCACCGTCTACGAGCGGACGGCCAACGGCGACGCCCTGCCCAAGCGCGTGATCCGCAGCGCCCCCGCCGACAAGCTGGCGCTCGCCATCGGGAACCCCGGCGCGGTGGGATACGACAGCAAGCGGGATGAAATTCTGGTGCCGAACTGAGTGGCCCATCCGCAGATTGCGGCCTTTGCCAGGCTGGCAAAGGAGAATACCAAGCCCAACCGGCTGATCGCGGGACAGAAAACGCGGCTGAGCCGCACCATGCACGACATCCGCTATGATGCCGTCAACGACGAATTCTTCGTCACCAACCCCTTTGCCCGCGCCATCATGGTTTTCCGCGGCGGCGCGGACGGAGAGGAAGCCCCCATCCGCGTGATCCAAGGCCCCAAAACGCAGTTGGTCGGCGTGGACCGGCTCGACGTGGACACGGTTCACAACGAAATCTACGTCCCGAACGACGACTCGATTCTGGTCTTCGCCCGCAACGCCAGCGGCGACGTCGCACCGCTCCGGGTCCTGAAAGGGCCGGACACCGGACTCGACGCCGCGGGAACGCTCGCCGTGGACCCCATCAATAACGTGTTCGTGACCGCCCGCGATACGGTCCTGTCGGGGGAGGGAGCGCGGTCGAGGCTGCTGATCTTTGACCGCACCGCCAGCGGGAACACCAAACCGCTGCGGGTCATCTCCGGCCCCAAGACCGGCATTATCCGCGTCAACCAGCTCCAAATCTATGCCCCCAAAGGGTGGCTCGTCGCCACCATGCCGGGCTTCTATGACATGCAGGAGCCGGATGGAATTTTTGTCGGCATCTGGAGCGTTCACGACAACGGAGACGTGGCTCCGCGCTGGAAGATTGCAGGCCCCAAGAGCCTCATCCTGAAGCCGCGCGGCGTCGCCATCAATCCCAAAGACAAAGAAATTCTGGTGGCGGATATGCGGCAGAATGCCGTGCTGACGTATTATTTCCCGGAAATCTTTTAGACCCCGATTAGGGGTAGCCACGGCATACCTTATATGCCGTGGGTTTGTTCCGGAAAAAGCCCACGGCACACCAAACGTGCCGTGGCTACCCATTGTTGCTGTAGACTGTCCGGGAAAAGCCCCGAGAGGGGCGACCCGTGAATAGCCGTAGGTTTTAACCTACGGAACTAAAGCCAACCGAGGAGATTCAACCCCGTCAGGGGTTGCCCGGCAGGTCGTGATCGTCCGACCCCTTCGGGGCCGGGATCGTCTTGAGGAATCCGTTTCCGTGGGTTTCACCCACGGCTATTCACGGTGTTGCCCTTCAGGCAAGACAAAAGGTCACCGCATCCCGCCAAGCGGGACCGTGGCTGCGGACTCATCCATTCCCTGCAAGCAAAGCGTGAGTAGTTTCCACTGACCACTCACGATTCACCACTCACGGCCCGGTCATTCCTGGAAGGCGCGACGAATCTTCGGCAAGCTGTCCCGGAACTGGTCCTCGCAGATGTAATATTCCATCAACTCCCAGTTCGGTTTTAACTGGAAGATTTTCCTTCCGCCCCAGGGTTTGGTATAGGCCTTGGGGTCGTCGAAGAGGAAGTTGATCTCCAAAGAGTCGTGGCTCAGGCGCCGGATGCGCTCCACAATGCGCAGCGCGTCGGTATTGGGATGCCCGAGCGTATCGATCCAGGTTTGGTCGTTTCCGATCAGCCCGACCGTCTCGACGACCAGCGTGTCTCCGTCCCACTGGCCCGTCGAATGCCCCATGTACGAGGGAGGCGTCCCAGCGGGGTGTTTGCGCCCATCCGTGAAAATTCGGCGCGACTGGTTTAACGCTTCAAACATCATAATCACGCGGCCGGGGGCTTGGACGATCTCGAGCGCAAAGGGGGTGGTGTAGATTCGCGGCATCCCGTGGGGCATGCAATACATAATCGGGTCCATGGTCTCGAGTCCGCGGTCCCGCACGCTCGCGGCGCCCTTGCGGGCGGCCTTGTAACGCTCCTGGGCCCAAGGCTGCATGGAAGGCTCCTCCAGCGAAAAACCGAAATTCGGAGCGCCCCCCGTTCCCAAACCGCCCCCCCTGCCGAGTCCGGGTCCGCCCAGATCAATTTCACCGATTCTCTCCCAAACCCCGGACAAATCCGCCGGAGCCTGTGCCGCTCCCGGCCGCGCCGGAGTCCGCGCCGCAGTCTGCGCCGAAGTCTGCGCCGAAGTCTGCGCAAGGATGCTCGGGGAAACGGCATTCACCGCCGCCAGCGCCACCACAGCAAGGACCGCACCCGTGATCCGCTTTCGCATTTCCAACTCTTCCCTCCTCCCCCCGCATCACTGCTTGGTTGCGAACGCCTCCGAGGCCGGCCTCGGGAAAAGGCTCCGCCCGGGGTGTCTTGCTTCAGGGAATTCCGGCCGGTTTGCCGCTCTTCATGTCCTGCAAAAAGCGCTCCTGCAAATGGTCTTCGCACACAATCAGTTCCGTCATTTCCCAGTTCGGTTTCAACTGGAAGACCTTCCTTGCGTTCCAGGGCTTGGTATAGGCTTTGGGGTCGTCAAAGGTGAAGTCAATCTGCAAGGTGTCAGGGCGGATGCGCCGGATGCGCTCCACGAAGCGCAGAGCGTCCGTAAACGGATGACCGAAAGAGTCTATCCAGAGAAAGCCGTCGAGGCTGAGGAGATTCTCTGTCTCCACGACGAGCGTGTCGCCATCCCACTTGCCGTGCGAGATCCCCATAAACGTGGG
This sequence comes from Acidobacteria bacterium RIFCSPLOWO2_02_FULL_61_28, assembly GCA_001767035.1. Classification (GTDB taxonomy): domain Bacteria; phylum Acidobacteriota; class Terriglobia; order 2-12-FULL-54-10; family 2-12-FULL-54-10; genus 2-02-FULL-61-28. The sequence goes on along the minus strand of MEKR01000152.1, from coordinate 7,624 downwards.
CTTCCACCCCTGGAGATGTTTTTTGCCATCCATGTAAATCCGGCGCACCTGATGATTCCTCTCGAAGAGCATGTACACCACTTGGCCGGGAACCTGAAGGATCTCAAAGGCGGAAATCGTATAGGATCGGGGCATGCCTTCCGGCAGACAATAGGGATACATGATGGGGTTGGTGGCATTGCTTCCGACCTCACTTGGCTCCAGGCCCTCGCGGTTGACCTTGTACCTCGCCGCCGCCCAGGGCTGCATGGGAGGTTCCTCTAACGTAAAGCCAAACCAAGGAACGATCCCGGCAGCGATATCTTTGGCAGCGGCCTCCGCGCCCGCATCGGGAGCAAAACCGACGGAGCGATTCCCGGTCCAAATTCCCGACAGGTCCGGGGCGGCCTGGGCTGCTCCCGGCCGCGGGCCCGGCTCCCGCGCGGGCCGGGACCGCGCCGGGGTTTGCGCGAGCAGGCCGGGCCAGAAGGCGACCGCCGATGAAACAGCCAACGCCAGCAAGAATAGAAGAACCAGGAATCCCCGACTCGTCCGATCTGGGACTGTTCCCATGACTTCTCCTTTCGCTTCTGCCGAAAAATAAACGGCGTCACGAGGCTTTTGCGCTTTCCGCCGAGTTCGAGAGAGACGCTGCGTTCCGATCGCCCAGCCCGGCACGCAGACCCCTTCGTTTCCCCCTCTGGCTGCTGTTCCGCCTGAACCGAATTTGTATCGGGAATATCACGAGACAGGGCGGGTGTCAAGAAATAAATGAACCCCGCACCGGCTCCCGAAGCGCCCTCGCAGCGAATGGATGCCGGAAGCGCGAAAAACCCTTTCCTCTGTCCTGCCGCACAGGTATATTGGTAATTCGTCTTCGGGCGGATTCAATTTCAGCTTGGCATCGCGAAGGGAGCACTCACGAACATGGTGGAACGCAAAGGAGCGGTCACGTTGCGCGGCAATCCGATGACGCTGGTGGGGCCGGAGTTGAAGGCAGGCGAGAAGGCCCCGGACTTCAAGCTCGTCGGCAATGACATGAAGCCGGTCACGCTGGCGGACACGGCAGGCAAGGTCCGCATCATTGCCTCGGTGCCGTCGCTGGACACTCCGGTCTGCGACGCCGAGACCCGGCGCTTCAACGAAGAGGCCGGCCATCTCCCCGGCGTCGAGATTCTGACCGTGAGCGTAGACCTGCCCATGGCCCAGTCCCGGTGGTGCGGGGCGGCGGGCGTGAAGAGCGTGCGGACCCTTTCCGATTACCGCGACCGCGCCTTCGGAACCGCCTACGGCGTCCTGATCCAGGAAATCCTGCTCGATGCCCGCGCCGTCTTCGTGCTCGACAAGGACAACACCGTCCGCTACGTGGAGTACGTCAAAGAGGTCGCCGAACACCCCAATTACACCGCCGCCCTCGAGGCCGCGAAGAAACTGGCGTCTTCTTAGACCGTTCTCAGATTTGGCGTAGAGGGATGTGATTTCGTCAGGGCATGGCTTTAGCCATGCCGAAAAGTGGGCCTCTCGGAGCGGGCTTTAGCCCCTGAGGTTAGTCCCTCAGCCGTTCGACTTCGCTCACGGCCCTGAGCCTGTCGAAGGGCGGCTGAAGCCGCAAGGAAGAGGAATGGATGGGCACGCTTTACGGCACGACTGAAGTCGTGCCCTGACGGCTCCGCATACTCTACACCAATGCGGAAAATGCCCTAGGGTTTAGGAAGGCCTGGCAGGATTCGCGGCGCGCGCGCAATTTTCAAAGTACGGAATGACGCGGCGGATTCCTTCGCGCCGGCTGACCACGGGCCGCCAATGTAATTGAGCGACTGCTTTGCCGATGTCGGGCTTGCGCCGCCGCGGATCGTCGGTCGGGAGGGGCTGGAAGATGATCTGGCTGCGGCTGCCGGTCAGTTCGATCACTTCTTTCGCAACCTCCAAGATGGTCACCTCTTCCGGATTCCCCAGGTTCACCGGCCCGGCCTCGCTCGAGAGCAGGAGCCGGTAAAGACCCTCGACCATGTCGCTCACGTAGCAGAAACTTCGGGTTTGGCTGCCGTCGCCATAGACGGTCAGGGTCTGGTCGCGGAGCGCCTGCATCAGGAAATTCGGCAGCACCCGCCCGTCCTCCACCCGCATCCGCTCCCCATAGGTATTGAAGATGCGCGCAATCCGCACGGCCACGCCATGCTGCCGGGCGTAGGCCATCGTCACGGCTTCGGCGAACCGCTTGGCTTCATCGTAACAACTGCGCGGCCCGATGGGGTTCACGTGCCCCCAGTAGGACTCGACCTGGGGGCTGATCTCCGGGTCGCCGTACACCTCCGATGACGAGGTCACCAGAAACACGCTGCCGCAGGCGCGCGCCAGTTCCAGCGCCTGGCGCGTCCCCTCGGAACCGGCCCGGAGCGTTTCCATCGGATAGCGGGCGTAATCTACGGGGCTGGCCGGCGAGGCCAGGTGCAGGATGTAGTCGAGCGCCCCGGCCGGCTTGCTCCCCGGACCCGGAGCCGCTTTGCCGAGTCCCAGTGCCGACGTCAGTCCCGCCGGGTCGGCCACGTCTGCTTGGACAAACTGGAACCGGGGATTTCCGATCAAGTGCTCGATATTCTTCACACTGCCGGTGAGCAGGTTATCCAGACAGAGGACTTCGTGGCCTTCCGCGATCAGCCGATCGCAAACGTGCGAGCCGAGAAACCCCGCTCCCCCGGTTACGAGGCTGCGTGGTGCATTGGACTTGCGAGCCCCCGACACTTCCATCGCCACTTCCCTATTGCCCTCTCCCACAGGATATGAAAAAAGAGCGTGCCCACAGCATAAGAAACATGCCGTGGCTACGTCCTCGGATAAACGGGGGAGGAACGCGCATCCCGCTCACTTCAGCGCCACGACTCTGGCGGGGTCAACCCGTACCACGAGGTAGGTCATTGAAGGCGCTTCGACCTCGCTCCACCAATGGGGCGTGCCCGCCGGAATGATGACCACGTCGCCCTTGGCAATGCGGCGACTCACACCGCCCTGAATTCGGGAGCCGCTCACGCCGGGGCCGTTGATCCCCGTGACGGTCGCAGCGGCACTTTCACGTCTGTTCGGATCCACCAGACTGCCGCCCGTCACGAGCGTCCCGGCGCCCTCCATCATGTAGTAAACCTCCGTCACCTTGTCGTGGGAAGCGCTGCCTCCCTGCGCCGGCCCCAGCCGATAAACCAAACCGGCGCCGACATTGTGCCCCCCGGCATCCACCGTGCGAATCGGCGTGTCAACGACCGGCCTGGCACTGGCGATTTGCTCCTGGAGGATGGCCTGGATCGCGGCGGCCTTCACATCCGTCGCCGGAATAGGTTCCGCTGCCCCCTGTTGTGCGGCGGCGACCGACGCCGCACCCGTCCAAAGCGCGACCAAGAATAGAACACCTCGTAGAATTGTTCTCATTGCCTTCTCCTTTCAGCGTTCGTGGGAACCTTCGAGCGCCTGTTCTAGCGTCCCACGGAGATGTACTCGAAGCCCGCGGCGCGGACCGAAGCGGGGTCGTACAGATTGCGGCCATCGAGCAGGATGGGTACTTCCATCTGCTCGCGCAGGCGGGACAAGTCGAGTTTGCGGAATTCTTCCCATTCCGTGAGGATCAGCAGCGCGTGCGCGCCCCGGGCCGCTTCATCAGGAGAGGAACAATACCTCAACTTCCCCTCCTGTTCCGGAAACCGCTGCTGCATGTTGGGCATCGCGCGCGGGTCATAGAGTTGGAGGTTTGCTCCCTCGGCCAACAGGCTTTCGACGATCGGAATGCTGGGCGCTTCGCGGATGTCGTCGGTATTGGGCTTGAAGGCCAGCCCCAGCACGCCGATGATCTTGCCGCTCAGGACCCAGAGCGCCTGGCGTACTTTCTTCAAGAACAGTTCGGCGCGCTGTTGGTTGATCCGCTCGACTTCCTTGAGCAGCGCAAAATCCACGCCCTGCGTCTCCGCCAGACGCACGAAGGCGCGCAAATCCTTGGGCAGGCAATAGCCGCCGAAGCCGATGCCCGGGCGCAGGAAACCCATGCCGATGCGCGGGTCCCGGCCGATCCCCTCGACCACCTTGGTCACGTCGGCCCCCACGCGCTCGCAGAGGTCCGCGACCAGGTTGATGAAGGAAATCTTGGTGGCGAGAAACGCGTTGGCGGCGTGTTTGATCAGCTCCGCCGTGTTCAGGTCCGTCCGCAAAATGGGGCAGTGGAGCGGTTCATAGACGGCGCGCAGAATTTCCCAGGCCCGCTCGGACTCGACCCCGCAGACGATCCGGTCCGGATGAAAGAAATTGTGGAGCGCCTTGCCTTCCTGGAGGAACTCGGGATTGGAAGCCACGTCGAATTCGAGGCCCGGAGTCGTGGCAGGGTTACCTTGCGCCGCCTCGCTCCCTTCGCCAAGCACGGCCCGCTCCCTTACGGCCTGCCCCGGCTCGCCGTGGGTCGCGGCTCGGATCGGCTTGGCGGCCCGCTCGCTTGCGCTTCCTTCGGCTTCGCTCAGGACAGGCGCGGCTCGGACAGGGGAGGGTGGGAGGGACGCCCCCGTTGGCGTTTTGGCGTACCGCTCGATTGTTTTCTTGATCCACTGCGCCGTGATCACCGGCACGGTACTCTTTTCGACAATGAGCTTGTAGCCTTCGAGGTTCCGGGCGATGGTGCGGGCAACCGTCTCGACCTGGGAGAGGTCCGGCTCCCCGCTGGCTCGCTGCGGCGTGCCGACGCAGACAAACAGAACGTTCGCCGCACGGATGGCGGCGCTGCTATCCGCGATGGGAACAAAGCGGCCGCTCTGAAGGTGTTTCGACAACAACTCCTGGAGGCCCGGCTCATAAAACGGCGCGCGGCCTTGCTGAAGCGAGGCGATCTTGGCGGCGTCCTGGTCGGTGCCGAGGACCCGCCAGCCGAGTTCCGCCAGTCCCACCGCCGTAGGCAGGCCCACGTGACCCAGCCCCAAGACGGTGATGCGGATCATCAGGGTTGGAACTTCGTCAGCGAAGGTTCTCGGGTCCATGGGGCGACTGCTGTCTCCGATCCATTTCCGACTGCGAAAAACCGCAAGCCTATCTTAGCGGGTTGCCCGTAACTTCGTCCATTCCCCGCAGGGGGCAGGGTGCCAGGCGACACCGCGAATGCCGCTTTCCGCCGGGGCCTTACTCAAGGTCCTAGGAATCCTGTTTTGTTCGACTGGTGTACCATAGTGGAACCTTTCTTAGTTCCATTTCGGAAATATTTTGACAACGGATTGAAAATACAGGCATAATCAACTTTCTTTCAGTTCCTATTTAGGGACAAATATCCCCCTGTCGGTCTCACGACACCCCTGGCAGATAGCCCTGCCGGTAGCGATGGCGTTGGAAAGGAAAGGCCGTGGAACCAGGGACTGCGACACGAACGATCTTGCTCGAAGACTCCCTTGAAATCAGCGAGGACGCGGTCTATCGCGAATTGGACGGCGAGGCGGTCCTCCTGAACCTCGACACCGGGATCTATTTTGGCCTCAATGGGACGGGGACCCGGATCTGGAACCTCATCGCCCAGCATGGCACCTTGCAGAGGGTGTTGGATGCGATGGCCGAAGAGTACGATGCCTCCCCCCATTCCCTGGAGAACGATCTTCTCCAATTAGCCTGCCAATTGAGCGAAAAGGGACTGGTCCGCGTGGCCCAGATCCCGGATCGGGTTGGTGATGGGGAAACTCGCTAAGGCGCGGGATCTCTCCCGTGGAGAATGGCTGCTTCTTCTGCAATCGTCCGTCTTTCTGCCTGCCGTCCGCTGCGGCTTGAAGCTGCTGCCGTTCAAGACCGTGATGGCGCTGTTCGCCGGAAAGCAATCCCTGGACGCCCTGGACGGAAAGCGGGTCAGGAGTGACCGCATCCGGCCGGATCGGCTGGCCTATCTGGTGGAGGTGGCTTCGTGCCATCACTTCCTGAAACCCACTTGTCTGGAGAAGGCCCTGCTTCTCATCCGTATCTTGAGACAAAGAGGGCTGGAGGCAGACCTGCGAATCGGGACGGCGAAAACGGACGGGCGGTTCGAGGCGCACGCCTGGGTGGAACACCGCGGCCAGGTGCTCCTCGGAGGACCTGTGGAACGCTATTCGCCTCTGCTCCCCCTGGAAGCAACTCGGAGGCAGAGTCAATTGGCATGAGCGGAATTGCCGGTATCTACAACTTGGATGGCCGCCCCGTGGACGGCTCGCTTCTCCGCCGCATGACGGACGCGATGGCGCACCGCGGCCCGGATGGGACGGGGCACTGGGTGCGCGGCCCAGTCGCTCTCGGCCAGCGGATGCTCCACACGACTCCCGAGTCGCTTCTCGAACAGCAACCCTTGACCGACGAGAGCGGGACCCTTTGTCTGACGCTCGACGGACGGGTGGATAACCGCGCGGAGTTGCGGGCGGCCCTGGAAGCCAAGGGAGCCCGGGTCCGCGACACGACCGACGCCGAGCTGATCCTGCGTGCCTACGAGTGCTGGGGCGAAGAATGTCCCCAGAAGATCATCGGCGACTTTGCCTTCGCCATCTGGGACGGTCGAAACCAGCAGCTCTTCTGCGCCCGCGACGCCTTGGGAGTGCGTCCCTTTTACTACTACACCGGGGACCGTTTGGTGGCCTTCGCTTCCGACCCCGCCGCGATCTTCGCGCTTCCCGAGGTGGACACGAGATTGAACCTGGACGCTCTGGCCGATTATCTAGTCAACAACCTCGCCGATTCCGAGCCGACCGAGTTCGAGCAGCTCTACCGGCTCCGCCCGGCCCATAGCCTTTCGGTCCAAGGAAGCTCCATCCGGAAACGGCAGTATTGGGACGTAGACCCCAATCGCGTGCTCGAATGGAAGAATCCGGAACGATACGAGGAGGCCTTCCAGGAAGTTTTCAACACCGCCGTAAGAGCCTGTTTACGGAGCCTTGGAAGCCCGGGCGTGGTGGTGAGCGGAGGCTTGGATTCCTCTTCCATTCTGTGCTGGATGGAAGACCTCAAAGCGCGCGGGGAAACGGGAGCAGAGATCAAAGGATACTCGGCCGTTTTTGACCGTCAGGCATACGATGAGAGCCATTACGTGCGCTCGATTCAAGAGCGCTGGGGGACCCCCATTCACTTTTGCCGCCCGGAGCCGCCCACTCCCTTGTGGGGATTAGCGGAAGCGCGGCGCGGAAACACCCAGCCGATGTCCACGCCCATGGCCTACCTGGTCCAATCGTTGCTGGATTCGGCTGCCAGCGACGGGAGGCGAGTTGTGTTGGCGGGGGTCGGGGGCGACGACTTCATGGATGCACCCACGAACCTGGCTGCGGCATTATTCACTTCTGGCCGCGTGGGCGCAGCCTGGGACTACACGGTGGCGCTGGCCAGGTTTCATTCCGTTTCGGTTCGGCGCGCAGTTCTTCTCTGTCTGGTCCAACCGCTGCTGTCCCAGCTTTTGCCGTCGGGAATCAAGAAGGCTTACCGCAGCGTGCGGCCGGGAGTGAGTTGTTCGTGGCTGCGCCAGCCGTATCTGGGGAGGGTTCTGGAACGAAAGCGGAGCTTGCCCTGGCACCTGCGGGGGAGGAAATTTACCAACGCCGGACGCCGGTCCGCGTACAACATCATTCACAGCGGCTACCGAATTCGGGCGTTGGAAAATTGGGACCGTCTGGCAGCAGTCGCCGGC
>MEKR01000151.1 GCA_001767035.1 Acidobacteria bacterium RIFCSPLOWO2_02_FULL_61_28 | reverse complement strand
GCACGTCACTTTGGAGCAAGGGACCGGGATCGTTCACACAGCGCCCGGCCACGGCCAGGAAGATTTTGCGATCGGGGAAAAATATAAGCTCGAAACCCTCTGCCCGGTGGACGACCGCGGCCGGTTTGCCTCGGATGATTCAGCGGGCTCGGTGCCTGTGGTTCTCACGCGTTACGCAGGGAAATCGGTTTTTGAGGCCAACCCCGTCATCGTGGACCTGCTGCGGGAAAAGGGCGCGCTGCTCCACACCGAGCCTGTGGAGCACTCCTACCCGCACTGCTGGCGGTGTCATCGCCCGGTGATCTTCCGGGCCACCGAGCAATGGTTCATCAACCTGAGTCACCAGGAGCTGCGCAGCCGGGCGCTGGCCGCGATTCGCGAGGTGAAGTGGAACCCGGAATGGGGCCTCGAGCGCATTGCGAACATGATCGCCGTCCGGCCCGACTGGTGCATCTCGCGCCAGCGCATTTGGGGCGTGCCGATCATTGTTTTCTACTGCGAGTCCTGCAACCAGGTCTTCACGGAGCGCGCCGCGCTCTTGCGCGTGGTTGAAATCTTCAGCGCGGAAACCTCCGACGTCTGGTACACCAAGACGGCCGCGGAATTGCTGCCGCCCGGAACCCGCTGCGGCCACTGCGGCGGGACCGAATTTCGCCAGGAGCGCGACATTCTTGACGTGTGGTTCGATTCCGGTTCGAGCCACCTGGCGGTGCTGGGCAAGCATCCGGGGCTGCCGTGGCCTGCGGACCTCTATATCGAGGGCAACGATCAATACCGCGGCTGGTTTCACAGCTCGCTGCTCGTGGGGGTCGGGCTGCGGAACCGCGCGCCCTACCGGCAGGTGGCCACTCACGGCTGGGTTCTCGACGAGCACGGGCGTGCGATGTCGAAGTCGCTCGGCAACGTGATTGAGCCGCAAGCCATCATCAACTCGCACGGCGCGGAAATCCTGCGCCTCTGGGTCGCCTCCATGGACTTCCGCGAAGACGTCCGCATTTCCAAGGAAATGCTGACGCGCCTTTCGGACTCCTATCGCAAAATCCGCAACACGTTCCGCTACTGCCTGGCGAATCTCTATGACTTCGACCCGGCGAAAGATCCAGTCCCCATTGGGAAGATGCTCGAAGTGGACCAATGGGCGCTCTACCGCACGGCGCGCCTGGTCGAGCTGTGCCGAAACTCGTATCAGGAGTTTGGGTTCCATAAGGTCTATCACTCGCTCTACAACTTTTGCACCGTGGAGCTGAGCGCGTTTTACCTCGACATCGCCAAGGACCGGCTCTATACGGCGGCGCCCAACTCGCTCGCCCGACGCAGCGCGCAGACCGCTCTCTACCGCATCGCCGACGCTCTGGTGCGGCTGGTGGCCCCGATCCTCTGCTTCACGGCGGAAGAAGTCTGGAGTTATCTGCCGGGGCGTCCGCCGGAACTGCCCAGCGTGCATTTGTCTGAGTTTCCGGAGGCCGCCGAACTTTCTGGCGATCTCTCCATCATGCAACTCGAGCGCCTCGGAAACTGGGACCGGCTCATTGCTGTTCGCAACGAAGTTTTGAAGGTTCTGGAGGTGGCGCGCAAAGAAAAATTCATCGGCAATTCGCTCGAAGCCAAGGTCGAGATTTCCGCGGAAGGCGAATGGGCGCGGCTGCTCGAAGCGTATCGTGACCTGCTCCCGATGGTCTTCCTGGTGTCTCAGGTGCATCTGGCGGCGGATGGCTTGCCCGGCGCCCCCGGCGGCAATGAGGGCTTGATTCGCGGGCTTCGGATCGCCGTCCGGCGCGCCGAGGGACAGAAGTGCGAGCGGTGCTGGAACTATTCCGTCCGGGTGGGCGAGGAGCCGGACTTCCCTGCCCTCTGCGAACGCTGCGTCGCCGCGCTTAAGACGATGCAAGCGGACCGGGCGCGGTGAATCCGTTTGCCGTCGGGTAGCCACTGCAAATGGTTTTTTCTCGCCGTGGGTTTTTGGCTCGATTGGTGCCGAAACGATAGTTACAAATTCGATGAAATGTCCGATGCCGGAGGGGTAAATTGGAATTTCACCTGATTTACAAAGGACCCCTGCCATCAGAAAATAGGCGCAACCCGCGTTCCAGGGAGAAGCATAAGGTAAGAAAGGCGTTTCACAAACAATTGCAAGAGTTATGGAAGCAAAACCCGCTTCTGCGTAAACAATTGGAGTGGCCTGTCATTGTGATGAGGACGTCAGCTAATCTTGTTAGCTACCCCGGACCGGGCGTACTCCAACTGCTGCACGCCGACAAGGAAAATCCGCGCGCCAAGCCGTGGGTTGAACACCTAGCCGATAAACATACAAAGTACGGCTATAGATTTGTGCCTCTTGTTTTGAAAGAATTCGGCGTTACCTGCTCACTCGATATTCTCTTTCTTCGGAGGGATAATCCGGGCAATTTAATTCGGACCGGGGGAGACATTGATAACCGCATAAAGGTTCTCCTCGATGGACTGAAGATGCCAGATAGTGAAATCAGGGGCTTTAAGCCAGAACCACACGAGAACCCGTTCTTCTGTCTCCTGGAAGACGACTGCCTGATAACTGGGATCAACGTGACTACGGATCGGCTTTTGTTGCCAGTAGGCGGGGACGAAAATGTACACGATGTCCTTATAGAAATTCTCGTTAAGACCAGAGCCGTTGACCCGGATGCCCTGTTCGCCGACGTACACCAAGTCTAGAAGCACTTTTGAGAACACGGTCTACCATGTTCGGTGTTGCGAAGGGAGTGCAGTCCGCTTCAGCGGGCTTTTCCGATGGAGCATCCGGCCCGGCAGGGCCGACCGTGAATAGCCGTAGGTTTCAACCTACGGAAAGCGGACCCGACCGGTGAAGATCAACCCCGCAAGGGGTTGCCCGCCTGGATCGGTAACGGGTCGGCCCCTTCGGGGCCGGGATCACTAATGTGAATCCGTTACCGTAGGTTTCACCTACGGCTATTCACGGTATTGCCCTTCGGGCAAGGGAAAAACGGACGATGCGCTTCCATCGCTTCCTGCTCGCCGGCTTCGTCCTGCTTCTCGATCAAGCGACGAAAGCGGTGATCGTCGCCCGGTTCTCCGGGTACACCGTTGTGCCGGTGATTCCGGGTTTTTTCCGCCTGGTCCGCGTGGAGAACACCGGCATGGCCTTCGGCCTCTTCTCGGATTCTTCCTCGCCGCTGGCATTTTGGTTGCTGACGCTGGTCGCCTTCTTGCTGTGGAAAGATTCGACCTCGTCCTCGCTGGGGGGTCTCGCCCTGGCGGTCATCTTGGGCGGCGCCGCGGGCAACGTTGTGGACCGGCTCGCGCGCGGGAAGGTGATTGACTTCCTGGATTTCTATATTGGCCGCCATCACTGGCCGGCCTTCAACCTGGCCGACAGCGCTATCGTCATCGGTGCAGTCCTGCTTCTGCTCGACCTAGCACGCGCACGCACCCTTCATCCGAGCCGCCCTTCGACAGGCTCAGGACCATGAGCGAAGTCGAATGGCGACTGGAAGGGAGCGGCTAGCCACGGCGACGTTTACCTCGCCGCGCGCTTTCCCCCGTCCAGGGATGAGGTACAATGAAGCCGAACAAGGGTTCCTGGAACGAATCTTTCCGGTGTGTAGATTTCGGCACTGCGCGAAAGCGATTGCCATTTTTGCCATCTCCAAGGAGGAGAGCCAATATGTGGTCGGGATATCAACGAATGTTCGCGATCGGGGTTACCGCGTTGGCCGTCCTGAGCCTCACGGCGGCGGCGCAAATGCAGGGGCAATGGGTGAAGCTGGCGCCCCTCCCGGAGCCTTCCGAGGAGTACAGCTTCGCCGCGGCGAACGGAAAAATCTATCTCCTGGGGGGAAACTCGATTCCCGGCAAAGTTTCCCCGGGCCTGGTCCAGGAATACGACCCTGCCGCCGACAAGTGGACGAAGAAAAAAGACATGCCGATCCGCGCCAACCATATGGCGGCCGCCGAGTACGGCGGCAAAATCTACGTGTTCGGCGGACAGGAGCTGATGGAAGGCGGGAGGGGGCAGATCGCGATTGTCAAGGCTTGGGAGTACGATCCGGCGTCCGATGCCTGGAAGGCGCTGGCCCCGATGCCCTCCGCTCGCACCGCCCCCGCCGCGGTGGAATTCGGCGGCAAGATTTACGTGATGGGCGGCAACTCCGTTCATCCCGGCATGAATCTGGTCCCCATCACCCCCGCCACGCCGCACCGCTCGGTGGCAGCCAACGAAGTGTATGATCCGGCGACCAACCGCTGGGAGACGCGCCAGATCATGCCGACGGCACGCAACCATGCGGCCATTGGCGCGGTGGGCGGCAAGATTTACGTGCTCGGCGGGCGAGTCGGCGGGGCCAGCCTGGGCACCAGCAGCAATACCGATCTGGTCGAGGTATACGATCCGGCGGCGGATCTGTGGGGCGTGCCCTTGGCCAAGCTGCCCATTCCCCGGACCGGCATGGGCTGGGCCACCCATCAAGGAAAGATTTACCTGGCCGGGGGGCAGATTTACGATAGCTCCATCCACGGCGTTTACGGTCTTTTCGAAGCGTTCGATCCCGCCACCAACACGTGGAGCCGATTGCCGCCCATTTCTCCCCCGCGTCATGGCGTCAGCGTGGCCGCGATCGGGAATCGCATCTACGTGATCGGCGGACACATCGCGGCCGGGCCCGACGGAGGCGAAGAGGCCAACTCCAACGCGAACAATGCGTTCGAGCTCGCGACCCGGTGAGAGCGGGCAGCCACGACGACTGATGTTTCCGAGACTCTTCACTTACGAATCCTTTGCCCTGCCGACCTATGGCGTGCTGGTGGCGCTCGGGTTTGTCGCGGGGCTTGCCGTTGCCGTCCGTTTGGCGGGCCGCGAGAGGCTCGACAAGGATCAGATGTTCAACTTCGGTGTCTACCTGGCTCTAGCCGGGATGCTGGGAGCGAAAGTCTTCCTCGTTATCCAGGATTGGGATTACTACCGCGAGAATCCGCGACAGATCTTCTCGACTTCCACCTTGCAGTCGGGCGGGATTTTCTATGGCGGCCTGTTGGTTGCGATTGCGTTTGCCTTTCTCTATATACGCAGGGCGCGGCTTCCGTTCTGGAAGGTGGCGGACTGCTTCGTCCCCGGCATCGCGCTCGGACACAGTTTTGGCCGTCTCGGTTGTTTCGCGGCGGGCTGCTGCTGGGGAGAGCCGTCGGGCCTGCCGTGGGCCGTGGCGTTTCACGACCCTAACGCGCACCAGGTGGTCGGCGTGCCGCTCGAAGTGCGCATGCATCCTACGCAGCTCTATGAAGCGACGGCGCTGCTCGTGATCTTTGCGTTCCTCTACCGGCTGCACGAGCGGCGCCGGTTCGACGGGCAGGTGCTCGGTTGGTATTTGCTGCTCTACCCTGGGGCGCGATTCTTGATTGAGTTCCTGCGCGACCATTCCGCCAATGCCTGGCTCTGGGGCAACCAACTTTCCGACGCTCAGGGAGTGAGTTTGGTCCTCATGGCTGTTGGGACATGGCTGCTCTCCACGGCAACAAGAAATCAGAAGTCGGAAGTCAGAAGTCAGAAGCTGGAACCGTTGCGCAGAGTTCAGAGATGACGCAGTGGGCCGCTTTAGGATCATCTGTGTAATCTGCGTAATCTGTGGATTGTCGTGTCTCTTCGGCAAATTTTTTCCGCCAGTGAATCCGACCGCGGCGAGCGCCTGGACCTGTTCCTGGCTGCGCGGCTTCCGTTGCTGACGCGCTCCCGCATCCAGCAGTTGATCCATGCGGGCAAAGCCGGGATCGAAGGTCTGCCTGCTACGGAGACAATCAAGGCCGGCTACCGGCTGCGAGGGCGCGAGCGGGTTTGGATTGAGCCGGAGCCGCCGCCGCCGCTGCGCGCCTACCCGGAAGCGATACCGCTCGAAATCCTCTATGAGGATGACGATGTAATTGCACTCAACAAGCCCGCCGGGATGGTGGTCCACCTGGGCGCAGGGGTCCGCAGCGGCACGCTGGTCAATGCCCTGCTCCATCACTTCCACGGGCACACGAAAAGCCTCTCGCACGTGGGCGGGGAGTTGCGGCCGGGGATCGTCCATCGCCTTGACCGCAATACTTCCGGGGTCTTACTGGTTGCGAAGAACGATTTAGCGCATCGGGAACTCGCCGCGCAGTTTGCCGGGAGAACCGTGGAGAAGCATTATCTCGCGTTGGTCCATGGAACCGTGGCCGCCGAGCACGGCGAGATTGCCGCGCCGATCAGCCGCGACCGGCTGCGCCGCACGCGCATGACCACCCGCCGCCGCCCCGGCCCGGGTGT
>MEKR01000150.1 GCA_001767035.1 Acidobacteria bacterium RIFCSPLOWO2_02_FULL_61_28 | reverse complement strand
ACGCGCATGACCACCCGCCGCCGCCCCGGCCCGGGTGTCCGCGCAGCGCTCAGCCGCTATCGGGTGCTCCGCCGGTTCCGAGGTTTTACGCTGCTCGACGTGCAAATCCTCACCGGGCGCACGCATCAAGTGCGGGTACACTTATCGAGCTTCGGCCATCCTGTCGTTGGGGATACTCTCTACGGCGCGCCGGGGAATTTGCCGCCGGGGTTGCCCACGCTGCCCCGCAATTTTCTCCATGCGGCTCGCATCCGCTTTCGCCATCCGCGAACTGATAATATGGTTGAGGTCCGCGCGCCGTCGCCGCCGGAGTTGGAGGCGTTTCTCTCCCGGTTATTCCCGGCGGCGGATCACTCTTGAACCGCAGAGTACGCAGCGTGCCCTGCACCATTTTCAGGGTTGCTGTATAACAAACGTGATGGCGTCATCCTGAGCGAAGCGAAGGATCTGTTTTTCCTTCTGGTCAGCAATCTATTGTGGGAAAAGCAGATTCTTCGGGCCGACCAAATGCGTCGGCCCTCAGAATGACGTCATCAGGCAGAAATGACGCTATACAGCAACGGTGAAACCGACCTAGCAGAGGCCATTTGATGTCATCTTGAGGAGCGCAGCGGTTTCCCCCTCTGCGTCCTCCGCGGTATCTCCGGATTCGCGCAGTTGAAATCCCTTCCATTGGATTGGCGGGAGATTCAGGGTATAATCATCCGCAGAAACGGTATGCCTACGGCGTTGCTCGTGACATTTCTGTGGACGGTGGGCGCCATCACCGCGTCGGCGCAGCAACCCCGGCCTGTGCAAGGGGCTGCGGGCCGCGAGGACCAAGCTCCGCCCATCCGGGTCTTCGTGGAAGAGGTCACGGTCCCGTTTATCGTCACCGACAATAAAAACAAAATCATCACGAACCTCGTCAAGGAAGACTTCAAGGTGGTCGAGGAGAAGGTGCCGCAGGAGATCACCGCCTTTTCCCAGGAGACAGGCGTCCCGCTTCGTGTCGGGTTGCTGATTGATACCAGCAACAGCATCCGCGACCGGTTTGCGTTTGAGCAGCGGGCGGCTTCGGACTTTCTGCGCTCTTTGCTGCGGCCGGAGAAGGACCGGGCGTTTCTGGCGAGTTTCGACAGCATGGCCGAACTGGTCCAGGACTTCACCGACGATCTGGACAAGCTGGTGAGCGGGATCGAATCGTTGCGGCCCGGCGGCGGCACCGCACTTTACGACGCCATCTTTTATGGCAGCCGCGACCGGTTGCTCGAAGGCGCGCCCGACTTGGGGAGCTACCGGCGCGCGATGGTAGTTCTAAGCGACGGCGAGGACAATCAGAGCCGTTACAGCCGCCTCCAGGCCCTGGAAGTGGCGCAGCGGGCCGAGGTGATTATCTACACCATCAGCACCAACATCCGCGGCGTCAAGATGCCCGGCGACAAGGTGCTCCAGCAGTTTGCCGAAGAGTCGGGGGGAAGGTATTTCCAGCCGTTTAACTTTTCAGACCTGGACAGTGCCTTTGACGCAATCAACACCGAGCTTCGCAGCCAGTACAGCATCTCTTACCGGCCGACTAGCGCCCGCGACGGGAAGTATCACGAGATCGAGATCGAGCCGCAGAAGCGAGGGCTGCGCGTGCGGGCGCGCAAAGGCTATTTCGCCACCCAGCCGCCGGGCTTTGTTCCCCCCACCGAACCTTCCGGCCCCGCCGCCAGTCCAGTCCGATAGAGCATTTTGGGCATAGGTGTGGACTCTGTGAGGACGTCAGGGCACGACTTCAGTCGTGCCGTTCAGCGTGCAAAATCAACGTCCCCTCCTTGCGGCTTCAGCCGCTGAGGGACATACCGCAGGGGCTAAAGCCCGCTCCGCGAGGGCGTCTTTTCGGCATGGCTAAAGCCATGCCCTGACGAACTCACCCCGCTCTACAGTAAGTCTGAAAATGTTATAGATTCTTTCCCTACCGTTGCGCGACCGTTTCGTCGGACTCAGCGAGTCGCCGCAGAACGAATCGGACCATCGAGGGACCCAAGAGATCGTCCACTTGGCCGATCTGCTGGCCCATCCCCGCAATCGCGTTCAAATGGTGTCTGCCGGGGATGTGCGCGAGTTCCGCTGGCGCGCCCCGCTTCCGCAGCGCCGCGTAGAAATTCTGCGCGTCCTCGCGCAGCGTGAACAAGTCCGTCTCGACATAGGTAATCAGGAAGGGCGGAGCCTGAGCGTGCGCCAGCCGCAAGGGCGAAGCCTGTTCCCACACTTTGGGGTCGTCCGCGAACGATTGCTCGCGCCGTGAGGGAATAACCCCGACCTCGGAAAGATTGGCCATGTCATAGACGCCGCTGCTGCCGATCACGCCTCGGATGACGCTAGGGGAGAGACCCTCCGCGCGCAGATATTGCGGATCGAGCGCCACGAGCGCCGCCAGATGCCCTCCGGCGGAATGGCCAGCGACAAAGAGCCGGTTGCGGTCAATTCCGTATTGGGAAGCGTTCTTGGAAAGCCAGGCGAAGGCCTTGGCCACGTCCTGGATGTGCGCCGGGTGCTTCGCCGCCGGCGAGAGCCGATAGTTGGTCGAGGCCACGCCGACCCCCGCTTTGGCGAAGGTCGCCACGAAATTCTCGAAGCCGTCCCCGGTCTTGTCACCGGCGCGCCAGCCTCCCCCGTGGATGTAGAAGACCAGCGGGAAATTCGTCTTGCCCTCCGGGAGATAGAGGTCCATCGAGTGAAACTTGGGATCGGCCCCCGGGCCGGTGGAATACGCAACGTCTTTGAGAGTCTTCATCGGCGGAGTCGCCGAGGAGAGCAGAAAGTTCGCCGCCGGGAGTCCGCGCAGGACCCCATTCACGAAATGAAGCAGCGCCGGCCCCAGCGAGTCCTCGGCGAGTAAGCCGCTCGGGTCCCTCGTGCCGGATTCCTCCTGGCGGGGCAACGGCCTCCCGATGCCGGGAATCTGGTTGTAGTGGTCGCGGTCACTGACGACAAACAGGTCCGCCGCCAATTTGTGCCGGAGGAACAGAGAATAGAATCTCCGCCCCTGCTCTGCCACGCCATAGAGGTCGTGGTCCGTGTAGGTAATGAGGAAGGGAGGGATTTGTTTGTCGGTACCCACCAGATGCGCCGGAGAGGACGGCCGGAGCAGCGCCCGGTCCCGGGTCCCGTAGATCGGTTCCGGGTTGGACGGAGCGCCCGCGGCCCCTCGCGTGTTTATCCGGTCGTAGCCTCCGCTGAGCGCCGCGACTCCCCGGATCGCCTGCGGCGAAAGCCCCTCGGCTGTGAGGAAATCTTTGTTCAGCGCCAGCAGCGCCACCAAGTATGCGCCCGCCGAGTGTCCCACGACGAAGAGCCGGTTGCGATCCATCTGATATTGGGCGGCGTTCTGATGGAGCCAGGCAAAGGCCCGGGCCACGTCTTGTACATGGGCCGGGTGCTTCGCCGCCGGCGAGAGGCGGTAGTTGGCCGAAGCCACGCCGATCCCCTGTGCGGCGAAGAAGTCCACCAAGGCGTGGAAGCCGTCCGGCAGCTTGTCCCCGCGCATCACCCCCCCGCCGTGAATGAACAGGATCGTGGGGAAGTTTGACTTGCCCTCCGGCAAGTAGAGGTCCAGGGTCTGGAGCCGGGGGTCGGCGGCAGGACCAGGCGTATAAGGGATGTCCCGCAGGACGCGCAAGGCCACCGGCGGGGCTGCCCCGAGGGGCATTGCGGCGATCGTCGCTCCAAGCGACAGGCACACTGCGAAGATCAAAACGGATGCTCTGCTTTCTCTCTCCATGACATGGCCTCCTCATCGGGTGGAAGGAACCCAACCGTACTGGCGGCCATGATACGCCCGCCGCGCTTGCATTTCAATTCAGGAGATTGGCCAGGAGTAGGTCAGTTCGCGGCACAATGAGAGGGAATGCTCGGATGGAGGGGTCTCGCTGGTTCGGTTCCAGCTTTGGGAGTGGATGGTGTAAACTAGTGAGTGATGTCGAGTCCGTACCCATCGGAGCCTTATTGGAGCACACGCGGGGTTACCGAATACCCGCCCGTGGAAGTGTTGCCGCCTCCGAGCATGCCGCGTCAGCGCGTCTGGCTTCACGTCCTGCTCTTTCTCCTGACGATCCTCAGCACGATGACCGTGGGAGGGGCCATGTTTGCCGCCGGGCTGCTGTCCATCCTGACGGCCCATGAATTTGGACATTATTTTGCCGCCCGGTGGTATGGGGTTCCGGTGAGCCTTCCCTATTTCATTCCTTTCCCGTTCTCGTTATTTGGAACCCTGGGCGCGTTTATTCGGATGTCGCCTCGCATCCCCCATCGGCGGGCGCTCTTTGACATTGCGGCGGCGGGTCCGCTGGCCGGGCTGGTCCTGGCGATTCCGTTTTCGTACGTGGGCATCACGCTTTCCGCCATGGTTCGCAAAGACGCGCTTCCTGGAAACGTCATTACGCTGGGCGAACCGCTCTTGTTCCAGGGGCTGGGATGGCTGGCGCACGGCAGCCTGGGTGAAAACGTGGACCTCCTGTTGCACCCGCTGGCCTTTGCCGGCTGGGCGGGGATGTTTGTCACGGCCTTGAACCTTCTGCCCATCGGCCAATTGGACGGAGGGCATATCAGCCATTCCCTGTTCGGCTTTCGGAGCCGTCAGGTCGCCCTCGGCATCTTCGGCAGTCTGGCGGTGTATAGCATCATCGGACAAAACTACACCTGGCTGCCGCTGCTGGTGCTGCTGTTCGTGATCGGCATCCGGCATCCTCCCTCCGGGGATGACGGGTCGCCGTTAGGGCAAGGCCGGACCCTCCTGGGCGTGCTGATGGGAATTATTTTCGTGGTTTGCTTCAGCCTGGTTCCCATTCGGCTGTAATCGTAGCCCGCATTTCTCCCCAGCCTTTCGCAGTCAGGTTGCCCGCGACAACATCCCCGCAGGGGATTTACTCCGATAGCCGGGGGCAACGCCCCCGGAAATCGCTGCCGTCGGGAAGTCCGACCCTGAAAGGGTCGCATAAGACTCCGCAATGAAATGTGCGACCCCTTCAGGGTCGCTCCGGATTTGCTGCATCGTTCCGGGGGCGTTGCCCCCGGCTATCCTCTTTTGGCCTTCCAGGGCAACCAGAACCGAAGCGTGGTAAGTTGGGATGGCGATGCGGATCATCGGGGGCATTTTTCGCGGGCGCGGCCTGAAAACGTTGCCAGGGCCGACCATTCGTCCCACCAGCGAGCGGCTGCGCGAGAGTCTCTTTGATGTCCTGGGTGACTCGGTGCGGGGGGCGGTCTTTGTGGATTGCTACGCCGGGAGCGGCGCCGTGGGCCTGGAAGCGCTGAGCCGGGGCGCCGAGCAGGTGTTCCTGATCGAAGAGGACGGCAGCGCCCAGCGCCTCATCGAGCGAAATCTGGCTGCGCTCGGCTCGCCCCGGAATGTGGTGCTGCTGCGCGCCTCGGCCCGCCGGGGACTGCGCCGGATAGAGGAGCAAGGCGTGCGCGCCCGCTTCTGCTTTCTCGATCCTCCTTACGGAAGCCCGCGGGAGCGCGAGCAGACGCTGCGATGGCTGAGTACCGGCAAAGGGATGGAGCCGGGCGGCCTGATCATCGTCCAGCACGGCCGCAAGGAATCGCCGGAGGAAACCCTCGGCCCTTGGAAACGCGCGCGGGTTCTGATCCAAGGATCGAACGCCTTGACCTTCTACCGGGATTCCTCCGACGCTCGCGCCGGGGCGTAAACCTGGATTATTCATGAAGGACGGTCCCTTTTCTCTAGCCCAGCGCTTCAGCGCTGGGTGGGCAGTATTAAGAAATGATCCCCAGCCCGCTTCAGCGGGCTTTCCCAAGTCGGCTTTAGCCAAAGGGTTTAGCAAGGGCTGAAGCCGAAAACCAGGAAGGCCGCTAAAGCAGCCTGCAAAATAAATAGCACCGTTTTCCCCGGTCCCGCCAAGCGGGACCGGGGCTAGAGAAAAGGGGGAACCGGCGCAGAAACATTCTGGGAGCGCCTGGACCAGCGCGTCTTGCGAACGTTCATGAATAATACAGGTAGACCCCTGGGCTGGAAAAAAGATAGGCGCACATCCATCGGCCGAATTGCGACACTGCCGCTTTTCAAGGCGTTGGCTCGGCTTTTCTGTAACCGTTTCTTGCTCCGATCCGTCGTAATAATATGATAATCTGTTTTATAGAGAGGGCACTGCACTCGGTCTCGCACGACACCCGAGCTGGCGGCAGTTGCGAATCGAAAGCGGAAACTCAAGGGGGATTTTTGCGTTGACAAACGGATTTGGCGCGCTCGACCAGCCTCGGCGGTTTCAGACCCAAGCTCAGAAACAAATCACGAAGAAAAAGCCTAGCCAGCGAACCATCCCGTTTTTCCTTTTCCTTGGCCTCGCTCTGCTAGCCTCTTCTTGCACGCGAGGAGGTGACACCCCAGGAGGTGGTCCGCCAGGAGGCGGCCAGCGAGGTGCTGGTCGCGGTGGCCCGGGAGGTCCGGCACAGGCCTCGGGAAATTCCACCACCCCCATCGCCGTGCAGCTCGCGGCGGTCAAAACGCAGCCGGTGCGCCGGACCGTGGAGGCCGTGGGATCGCTGTTTGCCGACGAAGAAGTGGTGGTCAGCTCCGAGGTCGAGGGCAGAACCAATGAAGTCCTGGTAGACGTCGGAGACCGTGTGACGGAAGGGCAGGTCCTGGTGCAGATTTCCCCGACCGAGCTGCAACTGGCCTCCCAGCAGCAGCAGGCCGCGTTGGAGCAGATCCGGGCCCGGCTGGGCTTGAGCGAAAGCGAGACGACGTTGCGAGACATCCGCGATGCCGCCGGCGTCAAGAAGGCCGCC
Organism: Acidobacteria bacterium RIFCSPLOWO2_02_FULL_61_28; assembly: GCA_001767035.1. Taxonomy (GTDB): domain Bacteria; phylum Acidobacteriota; class Terriglobia; order 2-12-FULL-54-10; family 2-12-FULL-54-10; genus 2-02-FULL-61-28. The sequence goes on along the minus strand of MEKR01000150.1, from coordinate 26,477 downwards.
GCCGACCTCGCCGACGTGCAGCAAAAATTTGAGCGGGCCAAGGAACTCTCCGAGGAAGGCTTGCTGCCGCGACAAGGCTATGAGGAAGCCGAGGCCCGTTTCAAATCCGCCCAGGCCAATTACGACCTGGCGTTGCAGGAGGTCCGGAACCTGCTGGCGGCGCTCAAGCAGGTCTCAGTCACGAGCGAACTGGCCCAGAAAAAACTCCGGGATACGCAAATCCGGGCGCCCTTCGGCGGCTATGTCAAAGCGCGCTCGGTGGCCCCGGGCCAGTTCCTCCGGGTGCAGACGCCCGTCTTCACGCTGGTCCGCGTGGACCCGCTGCGGGCGCGCATCGCCATCCCCGAGAAGATGGCCGGATGGATTCCGGCGGGCCAAGCCGTGACGATTTTCGTCGAGGCCTACCCGGATCGCCCCTTCACCGGCAAGATTGCGCGAGCCAATCCCGTGGTGGATCCGCAGACCCGCTCCTATGAGGCCGAGGCCGTGGTCCAAAACCGGGAAGGGTTGCTGCGGCCGGGTTTCTTTGTGAAAGCCAGCATTCCAACCGACCGCGTCGAGAATTTGCTCACGATCCCGCAGAAGGCGCTCAACTATGCCTACGGGGTTTATTCCGTTTACGTCGTGCAGGGAAACCAAGTCCAGCAGCGGGAAGTGAAGATCGGGGACCGCCTGGCGAACGATGTGGAAATCGTCGCCGGCCTCGCCGCGGGAGACCAGGCGGCGATTCCGGTCAACCAGGGCCAGCTTTTATTCAACGGCGCTTCCGTGGACATCGCTCCGTGAGAAGCGGGGAACTTATCCGGGACACCGTGCGCTCCCCCCGGCCAGCCGGGGCGCGCACTTGGAGCAGGAGAGAAGATTTATGACGATCTCTGAAGTCTGCGTCAGACGACCGGTCTTTGCCGTGATGCTGATCTGCTTTCTAGTCGTGCTGGGGGTCTTTTCGTTCCGCGACCTCGGAGTGGATTTGTTCCCCAAGGCGGACTTCCCGGCCGTCTTCGTACAGGTGCGCTTGCCCGGCGCCAGTCCCGAAGAAGTCCTGACACAGGTGGTCTTGCCGCTGGAAAACGCCATGAGCACGATCAGCGGCGTGGATGAGATGAACTCCAATTCCCAGGTGGGAAGCGGACGGGTCAGCATGCGCTTTGTGCTGGAACGCAATGTCGAAGACGCCGCCCAGGATGTCCGGGAAAAAGTGGCCCGGGCCCAGCGCAACTTCCCCCCCAACGCCGAGACCCCTATCGTGCAGAAGGCCGACCCGGATTCCGACCCCATTCTGACCATGGTGGTGGGAGGCGGGGCAAGTCTGCGCGAGACCACGGAGATTGTGGACAAGGTGATCCGCCCGGCGATTGAAACCGTGGATGGCGTCGGAGAAGTCACGATCTCCGGCGAACGCCGGCGGCAGCTTCGCATCTTTTTGGATGCCGAGAAATTGAATGCGTACGGGATTACCGTCAATCAATTCCGCAGCGCCATTCAGGCCGAAAACGTGGAAATCCCCGGGGGCGACATCAACCGGGGCGCGTCCCGGTTCGGCGTTCGGACGTTGGGCCGCATCGAGGGTTCGAATGAGTTCAGCGACATTGTCATCGCCAACGTCCGCGGCACACCCATCCGCGTCCGAGACCTGGGACGGGTCGAGGATACCTACGCCGAGCCGTCCAATTGGCACGCCATCATCGGAAAGGACGGCGTCGTACGAGAGACGGTGGGCATGGAGGTGCGCCGCCAGGCGGGAACCAACACGGTCGCAGTGGCCGAGACCGTCAAACAACGGCTCGCCCAGCTTCGCCGCACGTTGCCTCCGGGAATCCAAATCCAGACCATTCGGGATCAATCCACGTTTATCAAGGCGTCGGTGACCGCTTTGGAGGAACACCTGTTGCTGGGCGCTTTGCTCGCCGCCATCGTCGTTCTGTTTTTCCTGCGCGACTGGCGTTCGGTCCTGGTGGCCGGCATGGCGATCCCGACCTCGATTGTCGCGACATTCACTTTGCTCCGGGCCATGGACTTTACGCTGAACAATATGACCTTGCTGGCCCTGACCCTCTCGGTGGGCATTGTGATTGACGACGCCATTGTCGTTCTGGAGAACATTGTCCGGTGGGTGGAGGAAAAAGGCGTGGAACCGGTGCGCGCGGCGATTGACGCCACCCGGGAAATCACGCTGGCGGTCATGGCCACCACGCTCTCGCTCGTCATCATTTTTGTTCCCATCGCCTTCATGACGGGATTCGCCCGCCGCTACGTTCATGAGTTCGGCTGGACCATGGCCTTCGCCGTGATGGTCTCGATGCTGGTGAGTTTCACGCTCACTCCCATGCTCGCTTCCAAGGTCCTCCGGCGGATTGCCCGCCCGGAAGGGGAGACCGGCGCCGCGGCGTCGGTCCGGCACCGGCACCACGCCTCCAAAGACCTCCCCTTCTTCCGCTGGATTGACCGCACCTACGGCCGGATGCTCGAATGGTCTCTGAACCACCGTCTGGCGATCGTAGGACTGGCGCTGGGCGCCATGGCCCTCACGGTTCCGCTCAACCGCATGGTGGGCCGGGACTTCATTCCCGCCGACGACCAGAACTTCGTGGACGTGCAATTTGACAGTCCCGCGGACTACTCGGTCGAAGGCTCCCGGGAGATCGCCGCCGACCTGGGCAAGCGGATGGCGCAGATTCCGGAAGTCGAGTTTGTCGCTCCCCGCGTGGAGCGGCCGACCCACTCCCATGTGCTCGCCCGGTTGGTGGACGTCTCCCAGCGCACGCGGTCTCACGAGGAGATCGGCAACGAGATTCGCGCCCGGTTCTTTGGCCTCTACCCGCAAATCCGCGCAAAAGTGAACCTGCCCTCCGCGGTCGGCGGCGGCGGGGAATTCTTTGGCGGCATTCGCGCGGTCATCATGGGCCCAGACTTCCTCCGAACGCTGGAATTCGGCCAGGAGGCCGTCGCGCGCATGAACAAGAATCCGCAGTTGGTGGACGTGAGCGCGGACATGACGCTCAACAGCCCCGAACTCCAGGTCAAGGTGGACCGGCAGCGCGCCTCGGACCTGGGAGTGCGGGCGGCCGACGTCGGCAACGCCGTGCGGCTGATGATTGCGGGAACCGATCAAATCTCGACCTACAAAGAAGGCAGCGACCAGTACGAAGTGACGATGCAGTTGCTCCCGGAACAGCAAAGAGATCCCGCGATCTTGGGGCGGCTGATGGTTCCCTCCGCGAAAGTGGGGCAGGTGCGCCTGGATAACCTCGCCACCATCGAGCGCGGCGCGGGCCCGCTCCAAATCCAGCGGAGCAACCGGCAGTTCCAGGTGAATGTGAGCGCCAACCCGGCCCCCGGCTTGCCCATGAGCGCCGGTATCGCGACCATGAGCGATGATGTGCGGGCGCTGGACCTGCCGCCCGGCTATGGGTATCGCTTCACCGGCACCGCCCGGTCTCTGGAACAGACCACCGACAACCTGATCCTGGCCTTCCTGCTGGCCACCATCTTCATGTACATGGTGCTGGCGGCTCAATTCGAAAGTTTCCTCCATCCCTTCACAATCATGCTGGCCCTGCCGCTTTCGGTCCCGTTCGCGCTGCTGACGCTCTGGCTGACCGGGCGCACGCTCAACCTGTGGAGCGCCCTGGGCATGTTCCTGCTGCTCGGCATTGTGAAGAAGAACGGGATTCTGCAAGTGGATTACACCAACAAGCTGCGCGAACAGGGTGTGCCCCTGCGGGACGCGATTGTGCAAGCCAATCACGTGCGGCTCCGGCCGATCCTCATGACCACGTCGTCCATCATCGCCGGACTGATCCCCACGGCGCTCGGCATCGGGGCGGGCTCGGGACAGCGCTCCGCCATCGCCGTGACCATCATCGGAGGCCAAACCCTCTGCCTGTTGCTGACGCTGCTGGTTACGCCGGTCGCCTATTCCTACTTCGCCGAATTGGCCGCCAAGCACCCCTTGCAGCATCTCCACGCCGGGTTTGCGCGCGTCCGCGTCGGCGTGGCCCGCGTCTTTACCCTGTAAGGTCCGGCACGCCCAACCCTTCTCGGACACCCGTCGCTCCTTGCGGCTTCCTTGCTTTCCTCTGCTTGCGCCGAACCGCGGGAGGGAATCCATCACGCCCCTCCCGGCCTGGAAAGTTGCCGGGTTTTAGACCATTTTCAGAGTGACTGTAGAGTGAAGTGATCTCGTCAGGGCATGGCTTTAGAGCATTTTCACCGTTGATATATAGGGGATGAAAGTCGTCAGGGCATGGCTTCAGCCATGCCGAAAAACCGCGTCGTTACCGGTGGGCTTTAGCCCCTGAGGTACGTCCCTCAGCGGCTGAAGCCGTAAGGAATAGGAGTTGATTTGACACGCCCTCCGGCACGACTGAAGTCGTGCCCTGACGTCCCCACATACTCTACACCAATACTGAAAATGCTTTAGAACGGCAAGCTTCATCGCGCGCGCGACAGCAGACGGAGAAAACTGCTAGGATAGTCGGGTCAACTGACAAACAGGAGTGTGGACGATGGGCGAAATTGTTCATGTTTCCCATATCAGGATCGTGAAGGACAAGGGGCCGCTGCGGCGCGCCTACATCGAGAATTTTCCGGAGCCGGTGCGCTACGGGCTCCACGGGGGCATCAAGAAGTTTTACGGAGTGGAGCCTCCCGAAGACCTGCCCGCAACGATTGACCACGTGGTGGCGGCCGTCGGCGGCTGAATGACCGGCACGCTGGCCGGGGCGCTGGCGGCACGGAAAATTCCGACTCATCCCGACAAGCTCGAAGCCGAGGTCGAAGGGTTTGTCGAGAACGTGGACGGCATTGCGCTCATCACGCGCATCCACATCAAGTATCGCGTCAAGGTCCCCAGCGGGAAGCGCGCCGAAGCAGAACGGGCTATTGAGGTCCACGAGAAAGGCTGTCCCGTGGCGCAAAGCGTTCAGCGGGGCATTCGAGTCGAGTGGGAGGGCGAAGTCCAGGAAGAAGGTTGAGCCGTTTCTCGCCACTTCTCCTCATCCCCGGAAAGCACCGCGAAAATTCCAGTGGGTGTTGGCGGCTTTTTGATATACAATGGTTACATTATTTTTCCCCCAGGCGGGAATGAATTGAGGAGAGGCTAATGTTGCGTTTGAAGCTGTTTGGATCGGTTATAGCACTGGGCGTGGCGATGGCAGCCGGCACGATTCTGGCGACTGCCGCGGACCAGACCCTGGAAGGCGTCGTCACCGACGCCAGTTGTGGCATGACCCACAAGATGGCGGACGCCAAGCGGTGCACCAATGGCTGCGCCAGAACCGGCGGCTATGCCCTGGTGGTCGGCGACAAGGTCTATAAGCTGGAAGGGAAGACCGAAGGGCTTGCAGACCTGGCGGCTGAAAAAGCCAAGGTGACGGGCGCAGTGGATGGCCTGAAGATCACTGTGACCTCGGTTGCCAAGGCCGGCTAAGCCTTCTGGAATTGCTCCCGGACAGAACGATAGGGGTTCGCGCCTCCGTCGGAAGCAGGCTGGCACCGAGTAATATTGGGGCTTGGGGGTATTACTTTCTCCAAGCCCTTTCTCTTTCCAGACGTCACGGCCACCCCTCCCGCTCGATTTCCCCGCGCCGATTTCCACCCTGCCCTCATAATAGTTTGTTCCCAATGAGAAAGGACGCCTTCGCGTGCAGACGACCATGCAGACAATTGTGGAGTGCGTTGCGAACTTCAGCGAAGGCCGCAACCGGGAAACCGTCGAGCAGATCGCGGAGGCCGTGGAAACGGTCTCGGACGCATTGGTCCTCGACATCCACATGGACCCCGATCACAACCGTTCGGTGATCACCTTTGTCGGCAGCAGAGAAACGGCGGGAGAAGCCGCCGTGCGGGCTGTGGGCCAGGCCGCCGAGCGGATTGACATGAACCGCCACCGCGGCGAACATCCCCGCATCGGCGCCGCCGACGTGGTTCCCTTTGTTCCCGTGCAGGGCGTTACGCTGGCGGAGTGCGCCGAGATCGCGCACAAGACCGGAGAGGAAATTTGGCGGCGCTTTCAGATTCCGGTTTATTTCTACGGCGCGGCAGCGCTCCGCCCCGAGCGCGTCCGCCTGGAGAACGTGCGCCTCGTCGGTTACGAGCGCCTGAAAGAGTTGGTGCTGGAAGACCCTTCGCGCAAGCCCGACATCGGAGAAGCCCGGCTGCACCCAACGGCCGGAGCAACCATGGTCGGGGCGCGGCAGTTTCTCATCGCCTTCAACGTCAATCTGGAAAGCGGGGACCGCGCGGCGGCAGAGCAAATTGCCCGCGCCGTTCGCGCTTCGGGCGGCGGGTTACCGGGCGTCAAAGCAATGGGGGTGCTGCTCGAATCCCGAAGCGTGGGTGGCCGCTCCGGGCAGGCACAGGTTTCCATGAACCTGACCGACTTCGAGCAAACGTCTCTGACCCAAGCCTACCGCGCCGTGAAACAGGAAGCGTCGCGGCTCGGAATCACGACCCACAGTAGTGAGATTGTCGGATTAGTGCCGCAGAAGGCTCTGGCACGGGTTCGCCTTGAAGAATTGAAGCTTGCTCGTTTTGGTCCGCAGAGAATACTGGAGAACCGGCTCGCGGCGATCCTCGCCCGTCGCGCGGAGCAAGGAATCTAGACCATTATTGGTGTTGCTGTAGAGTGCTTTCGTCAGGGCACGACTTTAGTCGTGCCGGAACGAGCGACCCAAGAGGAGAGGGGCTTCAGCCCCTGAGGACTGACCCTCAGCGGCTAAAGCCGACCGGACGGCCAGACTTTTCGGCATGGCTGAAGCCATGCCCTGACGGAACATCGCTATATGGCAACTGTGAAAAGGAATCTAGTTGGGCAGAGTGGAAATGGGAGGCGCCGGCTGCGGCTGGCCGGGCGGCAGCGTGATGATGACTTCGCCCGGTCGTCCCAGGCGGAGCCGCTCGCGCGCGAGCTTCTCGATCGCCTGCGGATCGCTGCGCAGGTCCCGGACCATGCGGCTCAATTGCTGGTTTTCCAGTTTGGTATTTTCGATTTCGGCGGTTAGAGCCTGAATCTGCCGGCGGCGCGCCCGCCGATCCAGATACCCGTTCTCCCCCACGACCCCGAGGGCGACCAGCGACAGCAGCGCCACCGCGCAGCCCGCCAGGATCGAAACGCGCTTCAGGCCTTGCTCCCTAGCGACTTCGAGAAAAATCCGGATCATCCGAATAAAAACCGGCGCGCCGCGGCGGCCAGCTCCTCCAACCCTTTCTGGGTGGGCGCTTCGCAATAGAGGCGGCAAACCGGCTCGGTGCCGGAGAGCCGAAACAGGACCCAGGAGCCGTCTTCGAGGACCAGCTTCAGGCCGTCCGTGCGGTCCGTCTTTGCCACGCGCCGTCCCTCAAAGGAACTATACTCTTGACGGCTCCGTTCGATGAACTGCTTTTTCACGGGTTCCGTCAATGGTACATTCCAGCGTCCGGGATAGTAGCTGCCGACCTTGCGGAAGAGTTCCTCGAGTTGTTGCGCAAGCGACATGCGGCGGCTCGCGACCATCTCGGCGGTGAGCAGGCAAGCCAGGATTCCGTCTTTCTCGGGGACGTGGCGCCGGATGGTCATGCCGGCGCTCTCCTCGCCGCCGAGGATGATCTTATCCTGCTCGATCAGTTCCCCGATGTACTTGAAGCCCACCGGGGTTTCATAGAGCGGGATGTGATGGTACGCGGCCACCGCGTTGAGCAGGTGGGTCGTCGCGACGCTCTTGGCGGTCCCGCCCTGCCATGTTCCGCCGGCGGCCCACGGGCGTGATTCGATCAGATAATCCAGCACGAGGGCCAGGATGTGGTTGGGAGAAATGAACGCGCCCCCTTCGTCGAGAATGCCAAAGCGGTCGGCGTCCCCGTCGGTAGCCAGGCCCAGATGCGCGCCGGTCTCCGCCATCGCCTGTCGCAGCTCACCCAGATGCTCGTCGGCGGGGTCTGGCGGATGGCCGCCAAAGAGCACGTCGCGCCGTCCATGCAGCGAAACGGCCGGGACGCCCGCCTGAGCCAGCAGCCCGTCCAAATAGCCGCGGCCGGCCCCATAGAGCGGATCGTAGACCAGGCGCAGGCCGGCGGAGCGGATCACCTCCAGATTTACTTTCTGCGCCAGGTCCTCGAGATAGGCGGGGCGGAAATCCGCGCGCTCGATGGGGGCGGGCGACGCCGGCAGGGCGACGGGAGAAGGGTTGGCGATTTCGGCTTCAATTTTTCGCGTCACCTCGGGCAACGCCGGCGCGCCGTTGGCCATGGAAAACTTGATGCCGTTATATTCCGCCGGATTGTGCGACGCGGTGAAGTTGATCCCGCCATCGGTCTTGCGCTGCCGGATCGCGAAGGCTATCGTGGGCGTCGGGACGGCTTCCGGCGAGAGATAGCAGTGAATGCCGTGCTGGGCGGCGATCTCGGCGGCGAGCGCGGCAAATTTCTCCGACAGAAACCGCGGATCGTAGCCCACAATTAACGAGGGGGCATCCGTCGCCGTAGAAACAATGTGGCGGGCGATGCCGCCGACGGCTCGCCGCACATTCGCCATGGTGAACTCCTCGGCGATCACGGCGCGCCAGCCGGAGGTGCCGAAATGAATGGGGGAACTCATCGCGCTCCTCTGGAAGAATCCAGGCGGCTCATCGGCGGCCGCCTTGTCGTAGAATATACACCCGCAGGCCGTTATTTTAGAGCGGTTTCACAAATGGTGTAGACCGACATGTCTAACCGTCAGGGCACGACTTTAGTCGTGCCGACCGAATTCGGCTACGGAGCGCTTTAGCGCCTGAGGTGAGTCTTTCCGTGAGCTTTGCAAGACAAACCTCAGCGGCTGAAGCCGCGTTCGAGAACCACGATTTACGGCATGGCTGAACCTGGATCATTCATAAACGAAGGCTTTTTTTCTCTAGCCCAGCACTTTAGTGCTGGGTGGTGTAGCGTTACGAAATGCGCGGAGCCCGCTTCAGCGGGCTTCCCAAGGCCGGGTTTACCCAGAGGGTTTAACCAGGGCTAAAGCCGAAAACCGAAAGGCTGCTAAAGCAGCCTGTAAAATAAATTGCTCCGCTTACCCCGGCCTGAAGGCCGGGGCTAGAGAAAAGGGGAACGGCAGCAGAAGCTGCTTGGCAACGCTTGGACCAGCTTGTTTTGCGAAACCCTTATGAATCATTCAGGTGAAGCCATGCCCTGACGGAACATCACTATATGGAACTGTGAAAATGGCTTAGTATCGGAGATCGAAACCAGAGGCGAAACCAGAGGCGAAATCAATGACCGACAAAATTGTAGTCCTCGTCACCGCCAGCAATGCCCGCGAGTGCGCGCGGATCGCCCGACACCTGCTCGACAAGCGCCTGATCGCCTGCGCGAACCTGATCCCGCAGGTCCGCTCGCTCTACCATTGGAAGGGAAAAATCGCCGACGAGAAAGAATGCCTGATGCTCTTGAAATCGAGCCGCGAGCTGCTGCCCACCCTTCAGACCGAGATCGAAAAACTCCACAGCTATTCGGTCCCGGAGATCATCGCCCTGCCGATCATAGACGGCTCGCCGAATTACTTGAACTGGATCGCCGAGTGCGTCGGGGCCTCGAAGATATGAGACTCTCGGGAAGAAGCACACCCGGCATGCAACAGTGAGATTCCGTGGTTATGCGGCACCGAATTTGCCGTCGCTGCCCGCCTGACATTCCAACGCTTCCCTCACGGACGCTTCACAAACCAGGACGGCGCAGCACTTGCCGCCGGGTTGCCACCCGCGCAGCCGACCATCGCGGAGCCAGCGGAGCACCGTATCGTCGGTTTTCCTGAGGCGGTACGCCGCCTCTTTCACGGTCATCGTTCTGTCCTTCTCACAATCGAAGGATTTTGGTGTCGAGACTGGACTGCCCGTGGGCGATGCATCCGGCTGGTGCTGTAATTCCCGCAGAGAATTGGGGGCCTCGGTCGGCGGCGATACCAGCAGGACATTCGAAGAGGGTTGTTCCTGTTTTCCACGAGTGCTTGGCGGCGGCAAGCGTTTGACGGCTCGGGCGGGCTTTTTCTTGGAGGGAGGCGGCAACCGCCGGCGTGCCTTCGAATTCCGTGTGGTCATGATTCCGCCGGCCTCCATTCCTGGAGTTCGTGCTTGAGCCGTGCGACCTCCCGCGTGAGTTCCGCGCGTTTCACGGCATAGGCCTTCCCTTTGCGCGCTTTGATGCGCTGCCGGGCGCCCACGGCGCAAAGCGCCTCGATGGCGCTGGATGCTGAGTCCGCAGTCAAATCTTCGGGCTGATCCACATGGAACTTCTTTTGCAAGAACCCGCCCAGCCTTCGTTCATCCCGCTGGGCGGGACGACCCCAACCGAGGTACTGCTCAATCTGGCGGATTTTCCAGAGCTGCGCGTCGCTCGGGCTGTCCTTCGGCCCGGAGCCTTCAAACGGCAGGCCGGCGGGTTCTGCCGAAAGTGCGCGGCCATGTCCGGCTTCCGCTTGTCCCCCCACGGCAGCCCCGCCGCTCGGGGAAAGACTCTCGACGCGGACCTCCTCGAGCAGCCGGTGAATGACGCGGTTCGCTTCCCGCCAGTTCAACTCGCGGGAACTCGCTACCGCGTGTCCGACGATTTCGGCGATGTGCCCCAGGCGCTCTTCGCGCGCCCGCTCCGGGCGAGGTCGGCGGCCGGCGCGCCGCAACTTTGCGCTCCAAAGCGTATGCAGTATTTTCACCTGCCGGGGACTGATCCACCGGTTCCTCCACGCGTTATTGAACGGCGCGATCATGGCTTCCTCCACTCGCTGCGGCTGCGGGGACGACGTGGCTTCGGACGAGTTCCCGAGCACGTCCTCCACTTGAATTAGATGCTCCCACTTCCCTTCCCGCTCTTGCAGGGGCTCGGGATCCGTCGCGGCGCCTGGTCCGAAGGCTTGCGGCCGCAGGCCCTCCTGAGCCAAGGCTTCGGAGGGCAGGCCGGGTGATCTCATACCAGAACTGCTCGGCCTCCTGGAGCCGGATCGCCGGGCAGCTCAACAAGGAGTGGGACACGGACTCCCCGGCCCCGTTCGGCGCCAGCAACGTCGAACGAATGGCTTCGCGGTCGAGTTCCGTGCGCGTGCGCAGGAAGCGCCCCAAGCCGTGGGCTTCGAGCCACTGTTGCGCGGCCGCAACGTCTTCGACCACCACGCTGCGCGAGAGCCGCGAACCCAGCCGTCCGAACGCCAGCTCCACCGACTTGCGGCCTTCGGCCAGAAGCTCCGCGCGATGCCCCCAATAAAACCGCTCGATTTGCCCCTGCAACTGCTCGCGCTCTTCTTCCACCGGCTGGCTGGCTTCGAGCCACTGCTGCTTCAGCACCGCCACCTTCTGCTCGAACTGGTCCCGCAGCGCCCGGATTTGCCGCTCGGCCTCGCCCAGGTACGCCAGACGCTGATTGACCTCTTCCCAACTGCGCGGCTCCGTCGAAGACTGTTTCCCGGATCGCCCGCGTCCGCTCCGCTCTGCGTTGCTCATCGCCCCTCCTCCTTTGCCGTCCATCTTCTGAGAACTCCCGGTTTGCCGAGGTTGCGTTTTGTGTAAACCATAAATTGCTTGACGACTGCTTTTCTAGGTGTTAACATCTACGTGTTAACAACCAGAGAACAATATATAGGTGTACACACCTAGTTGTCAAGAGGAAAATTTGAGGAAAGACTTCTCATTGCGAATCAAGAAGTTGCGAAAAACACTCGGGCTGACGCAATATGCTTTGGCGGAGAAGCTGGGGGTGTTGTCGTGGGCAGTAGCTTCTTGGGAACAGGGACGCTTTCAGCCCTCCGGAGAAAACTACGCGCATCTGGCGCGGCTGGCGCCACCGGAAGAGGCTCGGTTCTTCCTGGGCAAATTGGGGCTGGACCGCGACACGGTGCTTTCAAAGTGGCCGGAAAGCACGGTGCAGCTTCCCGAGGTCCGCATCTACACAACGGAGCAATGGAAGCCCGGCACCGAGGACCGGCTGCGATTCCAGGTGCAGGTCCCGGTCCTGCGGGACGAAGCGGCGGCAGGCTCGCCGCGCGAGATCAACGAACGCGACATTGACAGCTTCATCGCCGTGCCGTCAAAGTTCGTCCCGAAGGGCACGGGCGTTTACACCGGCATCTACATTCGCGGCGACTCGATGGAACCGATCTTGAGCGACCGCTTCATCGTCGTGGTGGACCACACGCAGCGCGACCCGGCCGGGCTGCGGGGACGGATGGTGGCGGCGCTGGTGCAGGAAGGCGTGCTGGTGAAGTGGCTGGCGAGAGAGAGCCGGCTTGACCGCATCATCCTGCGCTCGCAGAACCCGATCTACGACGACATCCTCCTCGACTCGCCCGAGACCAACCCGATCATCGGCGATGTGGTCTTCTGGTGGGGGACGCAAGGGTGAGGGGCAGACTCGCCTCGGGACAAAATGGCCCGATTGCGTAGCTGCTGGTAACTGGGTAAAATCCTCCAGTGGGCGCTGAGAAAACGTTGGAGCGCGTGCTAAGCAGGACCGCCGATGTAAACATCCGGTTCGACGACCGTGTGAATTTGCTGCACAACTTGGGATTTGAGATGCGAGTTCATGGAAGTCACCACATCTTCCGCAAAGCGGGCGTCGAAGAGAAACCGAATTTGCAGCGGGAAGGAAACAACGCGAAGCCCTACCAGGTTCGCCAGGTGCGAGCGGTGATCCTCAAGTATCATCTGGGGGAGAGGGAATGAATAAATACGAGGTAATCATTTACTGGAGTGAGGAAGACCGGGCCTTTATTGCCGAGGTTCCCGAGCTGCCCGGCTGCGCCGCGCACGGCTCCACCCAAGAGGCAGCTCTGGCGAACGTCCAAGATGCCATTACTCTCTGGCTCGATACCGCCAAAGAATACGGCGATCCGATTCCGGAACCAAAAGGCCGGCGGTTGATCTTCGCTTGATCGAATATCCAGGAATCCCCGGAAATCTACCGATCATTGGCGATGTGGTGTTCTGGTGGGGGACGCAGGAGAGAGCGATCTCCAGCCTCCCTTAGTTGGGGGCCATTCTCCCGGGATGGTGGCGGATCGCCTGCGCCTACGCGGGTTTGCCCCGCGAGCCGCGGAAGAACAAGGCCCGGGCAACGGCCATGAGCACGAGCACGGCGCCGAAAGTGCAGACGATGGTGGCCCCGGTGGGCAAATCAACTATCAAGGAAAGATAGACGCCCAGCGCCGAAACCAGCGTCCCCATCGCCCAGCCGATGGCAAGTCGCCGCCCGATGGTGTCGGCGAACAGCATGGCGCCCACCGACGGCACGATCAGGTAACAAAACACCAGCAGCACGCCGGCAATTGCCACCGAAGACGTGACTACAAACCCGAACGACATATAGAAGAGGAAGTCCCACCAGCGCAGCGAGAGGCCCTGGGCCACGGCCTGTTCCGGGTGCATCGAGATCAGCAGGAACTTCCTGCGAAAGATGTAATGGAAGGCTCCGACGGCGGCGTAGAGCAGCGCGGTGTTGCGGACCTCGTCCCAGGAGACCGCCAGGATGTTGCCGACCAGCATGTCCTTCAGGTGCTCGGTTTCTCCGACCGCCTTGCTCATGGCCACAATGGCCGCTGCCGAGGCCACCGCGTAGGTGATCCCAATAATGGCTTCCTGCGGGATACGGTCATTATGGCTGCGGAGGACGGAAATGACGGCGGCTCCCAGAAAGGTGAAGCCCAGGCTGAACCAGTACGCTTTGCTGCTATGCACGTCCATGCCGGCAAGGATCGCCATGGTCGAGCCGAGGGCCGCGATTTGGGCGAGGGCGATGTCCACGAAGATCACGCCCCGTTCCACCACGTGTACGCCCAGGTAGGCATGGATTCCCGTCAGAATCAAGCTCGCCACGAAGGGCGCCGCTAAGAACACCAGAACTTCCACGGTTTTCTCCCGCAATCTCGATTTCGGACTTACTTGTTCAACGCCGTCTTCAGCAGCCGGATGTCGTAATCAAAAAGATCAAAATAGCTCTTCACTTCTGGCAAGCCGCCCACCGAGGGCAGCAACACCACCACTTTTGCGCCGGATTGGTCCGCAATCGCCTTGGGGGTCTTCTCATCGAAATACGGTTCCACCAGAATGAGCGGGACCTTGTCCTGCTTGATCTGCCTGATGACCTCCAGGGTGTGGCGGGGTGACGGCGGGATGCCAGGCTTCGGCTCGACGTAGCCGACAACCTGGAGACCGAACCGCTGGGCGAAGTTTGGCCAGGAGTTGTGGTACGTGATGACCTCGGTGCCCTGGAGCGGAGCCATTGCCTGCTCCCACCGCTTCCCCGCTTCGGTCAGGCGGCGGTCAAAATCCTGGAAGCGCTGTCCGAAATAGGCGGCGTCCTCCGGGTCGAGCTGGGCGAGCTTCTGCTGGATGGCCTGGGCGATGCGGCGGCCGTTTTCCGGATCGAGCCAGTAATGCGGATTGCCCGACGGATGCACATCGCCCATAGCGCGGGTCACCGGGCCGGTCGGTTTGTCTAGAATGACGGCGGCCTGAGAAGCGTCGAGGTAACCTGGCGCGCCCACCTGAATGCGCGGATTCCGGCTCTGGGTGATCAGCGGAGGTAGCCAGCCGATCTCGAGTTGCAACCCCACCAGAACCAGTATGTCAGCCTTTTGCAGTTTGAGCAGGAAGCTCGGCTTGGCTTCGACAAAGTGCGGGTCCTGGTAGCCGCGCGCAATGGACTCGACCTTCACATGCTCTCCGCCCACTTCCCGCGCCAGAGACGCCAGGTCCTCCGTGGTGGTAATGATGTTCAACGTCTTGGCCGCCGCTTCCGGGCCGGCCAGCCCAGTCCCCAGCAGCACAGCCAGGATCGCAACCGCCCATCGTTTCAACCATCTGTGTCTTGTTTTCATATGTGCTCCTTACATAGGAAGACGACTCGTTGGCCCTGCTCGTTACCGCTGCGGCGAACTCTGCTCTAAAACGGATGCGCGCCGTGCGCTCCCAGCGTGAACAGGAACTGGAACAGGAACTCGTTCGCGGTGTTCCCTTCCGCGTACTTGGTGCGGCGGAGCTGCCCGCGAATCTGGCTGAACTCGCTCGGCCAGTAGGTAAGCACCACCGAGGTGGCGTTGTCATGCGCGTTGGGATCGCGCGCCCGCTCCGACCAATCAAACCTCGCTCCTCCAAACCATCGGCGTGCGAATTGATACTCAGCCGAAGCGAAGAACCCAAAGGCGCGTTGCGTGCCGTCCTCCTCCTCCCGCCGGCTCCAGACAAATTCGGAGCGCGCCACAAAGGAATGATAGATCGCGCGGCGCAGTGGCTTCCAGCGCAGCGTGGCGTCGAGCCCTGCGAGATGGGTCAGGAAGTCTGATCCCACGTCATTGTGTCCCCGCGCATACGATCCGCCGATCTCCAGATTCGTGGATTCGCTCAAGTCGTGATACCCCCGCAGGTGAAAGACGCTGCTGACATCGCTGCGGCGGCTCGCCTGGAACAGCGATCCGGAATCGCCCCGGTAGAGTTCAGCGGTGGCTTCCAGGAAGACGGGCGCCGGCAAGATGCGACTCAGGGACAGACCGGCGTCTTTGATGCCCATGTCGGCTTCCTCAAGACTCCCTCCCATCAGGTTGAATGCAACCAAGGGGCGATCAATCCAGGGGAGAGAGTGATTGTGGAACGCATTCGACTTCCCGAAATTGGCCCGCATTCTTCCACCCTTGAGCAGAAAGTTGCCGGGTAAAGCGGGGAAGGTGATGTAGCCCTCTTCCACCTCGATGCCTTCCTCGCCAATCGCTAAAAAGAAATCGGCGCGGGCATAAGGGTCCACAATCGCCTGCAGACTCACTTCGCTCTCTGACAACGAAAGCGAAGGAAACGGATTCACCTGGTTCCTTCCCGTCGCGCCGAGAAAATTTCCGATCACCCCGATGTCCGGGTTGAGCGCCTTGGACAAGGATGCCGCCCCTCCGTAGACCGGCAACGATGGAGTCGGAAGCTGCAACGCTTCTGGCGCAGGCGCCTGAGCTGCCGGCGTTGGAACCGCAGGCGCGGGAGCTGCCGCAGCGCCCTCCGTCGGCACGGCCGCTTTCAACGACTGCACCTCGGCTTCCAGCGCGCGAATCCGCTCTTCCAACACGCGAAATCGTTCGTCCACAGCTCCCCCGCCCTGCGCCCAGAGCGAGGAAGAGAACGAAGCGACAAATACAAACAGGCTAATACAGAGAAAGCGTGATCTCCGCATACACTCTCCTTAGAATCTTCAGATTCCTGAAATCGGAAAAACCGAACGGGAGATCAGGCTTCTAGCGGAGGGGCGCGGATGTGGCGGTTGGCCTGCGGGATGTGGACCGCTTTGACTTGCGAGGCTCCCTCAGGTCCGTGGCTGGCGACGACTGAGATAACGAACTGCGTCGTGCTGACCAGCGCGGGAAAATGGTGATGGTGGGAAAGGACGCAACTGTGGTCCGGGATTCCACAGCCGGGATGGCTTTCGGGGTCTGCCTCGGATGTGCCTGTAACTCCGACACCTGGAAAGGAAGCCTCCGGATTGGCATGGAGTGGCGCGAGCAGGTCAAAGCAGATATCCCAGACCACCACGAGCAACATCAACATGGCGCACTGGCGCCACAGAAGCGTCGCGGGCTTCCTCAGGGAGAAGCGATTCCGTCTGGTCCGAAAACTCACTCTTTCAACCTGTCTTCCAAAAGACTATCACAGTTGGATGCGAAAGGCATCTCTGGGTTTGCTTAGCGACTGTTGCAGACCTCTTTGACGGTTGTCAGGGCATGGCTTCAGCCATGCCGAAACAAGTTTTCCTGGGACCGGGCTTTAGCCCCTGAGGTTTGTCCCTCAGCCGTTCGACTTCGCTCACGGCCCTGAGCCTGTCGAAGGGCGGCTGAAGCCGGAAGGAAGCGGATTCACTACGCACGGTTACGGCACGACTGAAGTCGTGCCCTGACGTGCAACAGTTTCTGGCGCTCTACAGACTGTGCCGGATTTCTTCGACGGCCTGCGGGTTCTCGAGCGCCGAGAGGTCCCCCGTGGCCTCGCCCAGATAGGCTGCCCGGGCCACGCGGCGCATCAGCTTGGCGTTGCGGGTCTTCGGCAGGTCGCGAACGAACCGCACTTCGCGGGGTCGGAGCGGTTTGCCGAGGCTCTGCGCCACGCACTCGCGCAGCTCCTCGCGCAGCGCGTCGCTCGGCGCTTGGCCCGCTCCCAGGACGCAGAAGCAGACCACTTCCTGGCCTTTCAGCGCATCCGGCACGCCCACGCAGGCGGCCTCGGCCACGGCGGGATGCGACACCAGGATGGACTCGACCTCGGCCGGTCCCAGGCGCTTGCCGGCCACCTTGATCGTATCGTCGGAGCGGCCCAGGATGTACCACATTCCGTCGGCGTCCACGGCGGCCCAGTCGCCGTGCGTCCACACGCCCGGAAAGCGCGACCAGTAGGCTTCCAGATACCGTTCCGGCGCTTTCCAGAATCCGCGCGTCATGCCGATCCACGGACGCCGGATCACTAACTCTCCGACCTGTTGGCGCACGGAATGTCCGCTCTCGTCCACCACGTCTGCGGCCATGCCGGGGATGGGTCCGGAAAAGGCGGTGGGCTTGAGCGGCAGCAGCAGGTTCCCGCACAAGATGCCGCCGGAAATTTCCGTGCCGCCGGAGTAGTTGAGGATAGGCAAGCGGCCGCCACCGACCACTTGATAGAACCACTTCCAGGGCTCCGGGTTCCAGGGTTCGCCCGTCGAGGCGAGGATGCGCAGCGACGCGAGATCGTGCCGCCGGACCGGCTCTTCGCCGTGCTGCATCAGCGATCGCACCAGCGTCGGCGAGATGCCGAGCACCGTAACGCCGTGGCGTTCGATGAGGCTCCACACGCGGTCGGAGGCGGGGTAATCCGGCGCGCCGTCATAGAGCAGCATGGTGCCGCCGAGCAGCGTCGTTCCGAACACCAGCCACGGGCCCATCATCCAACCCATGTCCGTCACCCAATACACCGTGTCGGACGAGCGCACGTCCATGCAGTGCGCCATGTCCTGCGCCGCCTTGATGGGAAACCCGCAGTGCGGATGCACCGCGCCCTTGGGCAAGCCCGTGGTGCCGGAAGTGTAGAGCAGCAGCAGTGGGTCTTCGGCTTGGGTTCCCTCGGTCCCCTCGGTTCTTTCTAATTTCTCGTAAGCCAAAATGTCGTGCCACCAGCGGTCCCGGCCTGCGGTCCAGGGAACCGAAGCTCCCGTCCGGCGAAAAACGATGACCGTTTCGACTGACGACGAGTGCGCGGCGGCCTGGTCGGCGACTTCCTTCATCGGCACGACCTGGCCCCGGCGGTAGAATCCGTCGGCGGTGAAGAGCGCCTTGGCCCCCGCCGCATTCAAGCGCGACGACACGGCCTCGGCCCCGTAGCCCGAGAACAGCGGCAGAGCGATGGCACCGATGCGCGCGACGGCCAGCAGAGCGATGGCGATCTCCGGAACCATCGGCATGAAGATGGCCACCACGTCGCCCTTCTCGACGCCCAAGCGCCGCAGCGCGCGGGCCATGCGGACGACTTCGCGGCGGAGTTCTCCGTAGGTGAGCGCGCGGACGCTTCCCTCTTCGCCCTCCCAGCGCAGCGCCAGGCGATGTTCCGTCTCCGTGCCGAGCCACTTGTCGAGGCAGCTCGCAACGATGTTCAGCTCGCCGCCGACGCACCAGCGCGCCCAAGCGTCGCCCTGCGAGGTGTCGAGAATTTTTTCGTAGGGTTTGGAGAAGCGGATGTCCAAGTCCCGGATCACGGCGTCCCAGAACCAGTCAATTCCGCCGCGGGCCCCGGGGTCTTCGGTCGAGCGGCGCATCAGTTCATCGAATGTCTTGATCCCGTGCGCCCGCATAAACGCGGCCAAGCGGCTGCGGGCCGCTTGCTCCGGCGTCGGCCGCCAGACGATCTCCCCCGAAAAATCCCACTGCGGTTGCATCAAGAAATTCTCCCACCTCCATCTTACCGGGAAGTTGCTCTGCGGAACGACAAATTAGCGACCCGAATGGGCTGACTTGGTTGACATACACATGATTCGTGTGTAGCATAGATTGTAAGAAAAGGAGGCATCATCATGCGGCTGCGGCTCAATGTGATCTTACCAGAAGAAACCGTCCGCCTGCTGGATCGCGCGGCTGCGCGGGGAAACCGCAGCCGGCTGATTGACCAGGCCGTGCGGCGATACCTGCGTGGCCGGAACCTGGCGCGCTTGAGGAAGTTGCTCCGGGAAGGGGCGCTGCAACGAGCCGCGCGCGACCTGGATCTTGCAGAGGAATGGTTTTCCCTCGACGAGGAAGCATGGCGGAGCGGCGGACGGTAGCTTTTCCCAAACGGGGTGAGATTTATCTAGTCAGCTTCGATCCCACGGTGGGCGCAGAAATCCGGAAAACCCGCCCTGCTCTCGTCTTGCAGAACAACGTCGCCAATCGCCACAGTCCCGTCACGATTGTAGCCGCGATCACTTCCCGGTTTGAAGAGCCCTTGTATCCCACCGAAGTACTCCTCCCTGCGGGAGAAGGTGGGCTAGAGGTAGAC
Source organism: Acidobacteria bacterium RIFCSPLOWO2_02_FULL_61_28 (assembly GCA_001767035.1). Classification (GTDB taxonomy): domain Bacteria; phylum Acidobacteriota; class Terriglobia; order 2-12-FULL-54-10; family 2-12-FULL-54-10; genus 2-02-FULL-61-28. The sequence goes on along the minus strand of MEKR01000150.1, from coordinate 7,014 downwards.
AGCGTCGTCCTGCTGAATCAGGTTCGGACGGTGGACAGGCTCCGCCTGATCGAGCGTCTCGGAATGCTGAAGCCGGAAACCCTGAAGCGAGTCAACCAGGCGTTGCGGATCAGCATGGGATTGGCAGAAGTCTAGTCGAGCCGAGCATCAGCGGCGTTATAATAAGCACCGTAATCGGCTACCCGCTTCAGTGGCGGTAAAGACCGGAGGACTAAGACAATGACGGGTGCACCAGTGAGATGGCTATTGGTTGTCCTTGCTCTGATTGTGGGCTCATCGTCGAGCGAAGCAACGCAGAGCCGCACGACGTACGATGATGTCGCAGCCGGTATGCGGTGTTTCCAGAACCGGCAAGGTGACCTTGAGTGTGACTACCGGGTTGGGCGATCCCTTCACTTCGGGATTGTCGCCCCCGGTAAGCCGGACGCCTCAATTTACTTTTACGCGGCCTCGTTTGAAGGAGACTACTTTGCGGTTGTTGGTATCTCGCACGGCTGCGTTATCGTTCGACCGGGACAAAGGTCCACCCAAGCGCGGCGGCTCGATCTCGCTTTCGTGTCTCCGCGCAACGGCAAGGTCTACCGCACCTGGGAAGATTGCGGCGCTGGAAAATAATCGGCCAGCTAAGGTGAACGCCTTCGTTGCCGTGGACATTTCGGCGGAGTTTACAAACCCACGGCAAATGGGACTGCGAATTCACTGTGGCTACCCGCTGGTACAAATCTCCGGAAAGGTCATATATGCCTCCAACGGTAAACGTCAAATCGGATGACATTACGATTAAGGCATGGCGAGAAGCAGCGGCGAAGAGTGTAATCGATCACTTCGGGAATCAGCTTCCTAACCTTAGATTGCTATGTTTTTTCGATGATGCAGACTGCACATACCTCAAGCAAATAGCGGGAGAGGCGAATCGCGGCGTTTACCTGTCCGTTTTGAGAGGCCCGGCCTGGCAGTCGCTGCAGCATTATGTTCGAGATGAGTGTTTCTCTGCCCAACTCACCTGGTTATTTGACCGCCTCATCTATTTACATGGGAGCACATGTGCAAATGACGTGGGTCTGACAATGACTTTCGCGCACGAATTGCAGCACTTCATTCAGTGCAGCAATATGCCAAAGCTGTGGGATGCAAACAAATTCATCTATGATTTTTTCAACTCCGCCAGCTACTCCGCTTTGGGGCTGAAAACGTTTAGTTTTCCACATGAACGAGAGGCCAGGGTCGTCGCGAAACGAACTGCTGAGCTTCTGCATGGGGCGGAAGATGTGAGGCAATACATAGATACGAAGATCACCAAGCCTGATAACGAGGACGACGCTGCTGACTGGCAATATATTCAGGGGATCGACACTTCGGCTCCCTATGATCTGGCCGGTGAAACTAAGCTGTTTTTCCGACGGTTGAAGCCTTACAGATCGGAGCTTGAGAAGCGACTTCAAGAAATGAAAAACGAGCCGGACTTCAACGGAGTTGATTTGGATGCACTCTTCGACGGGCCAGGCGCGTAAACGTCAAACGGAAAGTGGGCATTTCGGCGGATTGTACAAACCCACATTCCCCGAACAGCCCCTGAAAGGGGCGGTAGATTGTAGCCCACGGCGTGAGAGCGGGGTCCCCAACGCGCCGCCGTCAGCGCGTTGGGGTGCTGAGCCGTGGGAAAGCGACGGTCCCTGATTCGTACCTCTCTGCCGAAGGCCCTCGCGCAGCGCCAGCGGAGCGATCAATAGAATTCCTCCCTCTTTGAAAACTGAATCCAGCGCTCCGGCGCGGCCTTCGCCCTTCGACTACGCTCCCTTCGACTTCGCTCAGGGCAGGCAGGACAAGCTTGGGCCTACGGCAGTGCGGAAAATGAATCACCAGCCCCCGTGTTTGGCACGACTCAAGGGCGGGGTCGCCACGGCGCGCGGTTTTCTCGCCAGCCTGCGGCCCAGAGGGCCTTCGGTCCGGCGGGCCGTGGGCCTTCCGGCGGATTTTACAAACCCACGGCAAATTGGAACTGCGAATTTGCCGTGGCTACCAAAGCTGACCGCTCCCTTGCGGTCGCGGTTCGACTGCCGCTCACCGTTCGGCTTTCGCTCACGGCCCTGAGCAACGTCGAATGGGCGGCCCTGAGCGTAAGCCGAAGGGCGGCTCGGATTCGGAACCAACCAGGAACGAACCCACGGCGCAAAGAACGTGCCGTGGCTACCTCCTCGAATGAACTGGGGCTGAACGCGCATCCCGGCGCTAGGGCCAGCGCCATTGGCGATACCAGGCCTGACGGGGTATAATCTGCGCAAGACTTCAGTCAGGAGCGCTCATGGCAAGAACGGTTGCTGAAATGACGGGTGAAGAGCTTCGGGAGCTGGTTGGAGCTGCGGTGGAACAGAAACTCGTCGAACTGCTGGGCGACCCGGATGCCGGGTTCGTGCTTCGCGAAAATGTGCGCAAGCGGCTTCTTCGCCAGAAGCGGGCAGTGGCGAAGGGTGAACGAGGCGAATTACTGGATACCGCCATCCGGCGTCTAAAGACAGCGTAGCGTGTACACTCCTCGCATCCTCAAATCGGCCAGCCGGCAACTGGAACGGCTTGACCCACCAGTGGCCCGCCGCATCGCGGATCGAATTCGTTGGTTGGCGGAGCACTTTGAAGAAATTACGCCCGAGCCGCTGACCGGCGATCTTGCCGGCTTGTTCAAGTGTCGCGAGGGAGACTACCGCGTAATCTATTAGCCTCTTCGCAAGGAACGGCTGATCGTGGTGCACGAGATCGGCCACCGCAGGGATATCTACAAGAAAACCAAATTGTGAAATCCGGGCCAGGCCCAGACATCCATTTGATCTGGCCCATTGGCCATCGGTCAGGAATCTGGTTTATACTGGCCGGGAGCTAGCAACCGAAACGGGCGGTTTCGATTCTCGAATTGCAGAGGGGGCGGCTGATGCAACGCAGAGAACTCTTGCAACTCCTGGCAGCGGCGGCGACCAGCGTTTGGGCCAAGCAGCAACTTCAAGCGAGTGCTCTCCTGGAAGCAGCAGCCTCTGCCGGCGGCGCTGCGAAAGCAACCAGTCGCATCGCGCCCGTCGCGCAGGAGCGCCCTCTGCCCGAGCCGCTGCTCCCTCTTTTCCCGTTGCAACTGGTCCTGTTTCCGCGCGCGAATCTTCCGCTGCACATCTTTGAAGAGCGCTACAAGGAGATGATTCAGGACTGTCTGGAAAACCAAGGGGAGTTTGGAATCCTGCTGGTCCAGGACCGCTCGGTGGCAACCATCGGGTGCACGGCGTCCATCTCGGAAGTGCTCCAGCGCTTTCCGGATGGCCGCATGAACATTCTGGTGCGGGGCCGGCGGCGTTTTGAAATCTCGTCGCCGAACCAGGAAAAATCGTATCTGCGCGGGACGCCGCAATTCTTTGAGGACGACGAACCCGAGCCGCCCGCCGGACCGCTTCGCCAGCAGGCCATCGAGCTGCATCGCCGCCTGATGGCGTTGCTCGAATCCGACGACCGCTCCCGCAAGGAACCCGCTCCCGCGTTCCGCGAGCAGCAACTTTCGTTTCAGATTGCGAGCGAGCTGCCGCCGGACTTGACCTGGAAGCAGAATCTGCTCGAAATGCGCTCGGAGCGCGAGCGCCTGATCCGCGTCATGCGTTATTTGCGGCAGTTGATTGATCACGTGGAGCAGGCCCCGGAGCAGCGCGCCCCGGCCGGCACGGCGTAACAGGGATGATTCCTGAGGTTCGGACCCGGAGCAACAGCCTCCCGTTTTTTCCTTAGAGCGGTTTCACAGTTGCTATAGAGTATGACCGCCGAACGCAGTCGTCAAAACTTTCTGTCGCCCCTGCCGGGGCTTGTTCGCTCTGCTGCCGTTGTCCCACGGCTTGCGCCGGGGCCAGAATCTTGCGCCCCTCCGGGGCTAAACGAATCCTCGTCCGGCAAGAAACAGCTTGGCGCTTCATGAATAATGCAAGCGTAAACGCCAGGGCTAGAAAAACATCGGCGAACATGGGTCAGCGCAAACGGCACGACCCAATCTCCACTTGAATTAACAGGGCAGCCGGGCGTATGCTCTGGAGTGGCGGGAAAGTTCAAAATCAGAAATTCCATCGAACGGGAGGATTGTATGAAAAGTTCCATCGTCGCGGTTGTGGTCGTTGTCTGCGCGCTTGGCTTTGCGCTGAGCGCCCAGGCCCAACAGGCCGCCCCCAGAGAGCACACCATGACCGGATGCTTGAAGGCGGGCACGGCAGCCAACACATTCATGCTGAGCGATCTGGAGGGCACGGGACCGAAGTCGCTCGGGGTCGTGTCTTCGACCGCGAACCTGGCGCCCCACGTCGGCCACAAGATCTCGGTCACCGGCACGGCCGTCCCCGTCGCCGAGGCGGAAATGGACGCGAACGTGCCCAAGAACCCGCACTATATGAAGCTGACTGCGATCACGATGGTCGCGCGGACCTGCCCGTAGTTTTTCGTTCGAATCGAATCCTTCCGGCGAACGGCGTGCCGCGGGGCCAAGGCGCGGAGCATCGTCCGGACTCCCGTGCTGTCCCCGTTGCGCGCAGGCGGTGGTCCGTGCCCTTGTCGCCGCGGAGGCTCGCGCGGTCCGCGACCTTCCGGAATCGCTCGCGAGTGGTGTATCATGCGCCAGTAGAGTAGAAGCTGAAGAGAAGTTGAGGAGAACATGATTGCACAAAAAATCATTCTGTTTCTTATTGTGGGGGTCTTCGCAATGACAACCGGGAACGCGCAAACCAGCAATTCCAGCCCGACCAAAGTGAACGGGAAACCAACGACCACCGCGTCCGGTCTGCAATATTGGGACCTCGTGCCCGGCAAAGGCGCCGCTGCGGCCGCCGGAAAACCGGTCACCGTCCATTACACCGGCTGGCTGACCGACGGCAAGAAGTTCGACAGCTCCGTGGATCGCGGCGAGCCGTTCGTGTTTCCGCTGGGAGGCGGGCGCGTGATCAAGGGCTGGGACGAAGGCGTCGCCGGAATGAAGGTCGGCGGCAAACGGCAGTTGCGCATTCCGCCGGAGCTTGGCTATGGACCGCGCGGAGCCGGCGGCGTGATCCCGCCCAATGCCACACTGATCTTTGACGTGGAGCTGCTCGACGCCGGCAAATAACCCGCAGGACTGCGTTCCCCGGAGCGGCCCTGCAAGGGCGTCCGAGTCTAGCTCAGGATATGCAGGATTGCATTTAGTTACAGCCCGAACACCACAACCACCGGCTGGCCGTGAGTTTCGAAAATGCGGTTCTCCATCCCCGCCGCTAATGCGATCCGCTGTTGCCCGCCGATTTGATAGGTGATCAGCCCGCCCCCGGCCGTCTGGCGGGTGGCGATCCGGTGCAGCAGCTTTCCCGTGTCCGCCTCAAAGGCCAGGAAATCGCCGTTGAGATCCGCCGTCAGCACCAGCCCGCTGGCCGTGGCGACGATGCCCGCCAGCATCGGGGTGGGGGCCTGATAGCGCCAGCGGACGACTCCCGTATCGGCATCCACGGCCGTCACCCAGCCGAGTTTTCTGGAATCCTTATCGCCAAAGGCGTTGGCGGAGCCTAGGAAGACTTTCCCAGGCTCGTACTCGGGCATCTTGGAGTCCAGTCTCAAGGTGGAGCACCAGTCCACGCTGTTCACATACAACAGGTTTGTTGCCGGGGAGTAAGCCGGGCCGTTCCATTCCACGCCGCCCGCCGTGCCCGGGCAGAAATAGGTGCCCTCGACGGTGAGGGGGGCCTCGGCATTTTTGATGGTGGTCACCGCCGTCTTCCAGGCGACGCTTCCGGCGGCGATGTCTATGGCATGTACGTATCCGTCTTTGCCGGTGGCCATAGCGCGCCGCTGGCCCAGTTTGGTGGTGATGAGGGCAGGGGTCGCCGATACATCCCAGTCATGCGTGTCGTGCGGTACGAGCTGGTACCAGGTGCGGAGCGCGCCGGTCTTGGCGTCCAGCACCACGACGGAGCCGGTGTACAGGTTGGCGCCGGGCCGGTAATCGCCGGAGAAATCCGGACCGGGGTTGCCTGTGGGCACGTAGAGCGCCCCCGAATCGGTGTCGAGCGTGAAACTGGTCCAGGTGGAGCCGCCCCCCACGAGTACTCCTTTCGGCCAGGTCTCCGCGCCGGGAGCCTCGCCGGTGGGGACCAGGGGGAACGTCCACACCACTCGCCCCGTGGCGGCGTCCAGCGCGACGACCTCGCAATGGCAGGCCGTCTCGGCGCCGGCGGTGCCGATGAAAACCATCCCGTTCCAGGTGATGGGCGAGGCCGAAATGAAACTGCGCCCGCCACCGCGCGGGGGCAATTGCGTGGCCCAGACCTGCTCCCCGCTGGTGGCGTCATAGGCGATCACGTACCCGTCCCGGAACCCGCGAAACACTCGGTTGCCCGCCAGCGCTACGCCGCGCACTGTGCCGGTGGCCTGCGGGAGTTCATGGCGCACCCGCCACCGTAAGGCGCAGTTGGCCGCGTCGAGGGCGTAGGTGTATTCGGAGGTCGTAAAGTACATCGTTCCGCCCACGGCCACCAGGCCGCTTTCAAACGTGGCTGTTTCCGGAAGCACGTAGGAGCAGACCTTCCGCAGGCGGGTGACATTCTGCGGCGTGATTTCGGAAAGCCGCGAAAACCGCGTCGAGGCGTAGTCGCGGTTGTACATGGGCCAGTCCGCATCCGAATTCGGGCCGGGGGTTGCCCGCTGCCCGCAGGCCGTCATAACGAAGGCAAGCAGCAAAACCGAACACAGCATTTTTATCCGCATGGTGGCTTAGTCTACCACTCCCGGTGATGCGTGAGAAAGTGTGATCTTCCCGGCCCCAAGGCAACAGCGGTAGAGACGGGTCGAATGAATTCCACCGCTCTGCGGAAGGCAGGAGCGGAACGCGTAGCCACGGTCCCGGCAAGCCGGGATGCCGCGGGTTCTTGTTCACCGGCCCAGGAGGTCCGTGTAGGTGCGGTACTTTCCGGCGGAGAAGTTGGCGAGCAGCTCGTTGAGATTCTGCACGGCGGAGGTGCTGGCGTAGCCGGGAGCCGCCTC
>MEKR01000149.1 GCA_001767035.1 Acidobacteria bacterium RIFCSPLOWO2_02_FULL_61_28 | reverse complement strand
TTTCTCCGAGCGCCCGCCGCAGGAAGTTCACGCTCCCGGTGACGTTCTGGAGCAAATCCACCGTGATGTCGAAGCTGACGAGAAACGCGGCATCCTGCGGGGTCAGCACCTGCTCGAAGAAGGCTGCTGCGGCGCGCTGCTCTTCGCCGATCAACCGCTGCTGGCTGACGCTCGAATCCACCAGCAAGCCGAGCGTCAAGGGGAGCTTGGTCTCCTGGGAGAAATAGACAATTTGCTGCCGCTTGCCGTCCTCGCGGATTTCAAAGTCCGATTTTTCGAGGTTGGAGATCAAGCGGCCCTTGCCGTCGCGGACCGCGCACAGCACGTTGACCACCGAGACGTCCACGCGGATGGTCGGGCCGGCGGTCTCCGGCTCTTGGGCGGCCCGCCGTCCGACGCCTTGGCCCGCTTCCTGGAGTTTCTGGACCAGAGGGGGGCTTAGGACGGCCCGCTGGGAAAAGACCGGAGCCACCAACCATCCTACGATCAGCACACAAGCAACCAGTCGTCGAGGAGTCACTCGTTGTTCGCCTCTCCGCTCCATTCTAACCCTGTTGGATGAGTAAAGCCCCAGGAATGGTTGCGTGAACGGGCCGCGCCAGGGGGTGGTGACGGCGTTTGCTTCCAGAGGACACCATGAGGCAATTTCCGCTGTTGCGAGGACGTAGACCTCGACGAAACAATTTTCGCAGGGGTCAGGAGTTACGGGAGCCGGAACGGCTCACTGCATCCCAACAGGAGTGGCGTATATCCCACCCGGTCCACGTAAAAGTACCGCGTTATTCCAGGGGTTGCCTTACCCCCGAACCCCCCATCCAACTTATTCGTCCCCCAGTGGTTGATCATGAGGTTGGCGGGGGCGCTCGGCACGTCCGTGGTGTGATGAGTCTGGTAGGAGCCTTCCACGCAAAACGTAATTTTCCCCTCTTCCCAGACGAACCGGTAGGTCTTGAATCCAGAGGTAATACCGGGAATTTCCGTGGTCGAGGAGGTTAATTCATTTGGCGCAGGAGGGCTCTTTGGCCCTTTATTGTTCCAGTTCGCCATGTAGAGCGTATTGTCATTGTATAGGTCTAGATCGCCAATGACATGGCCGGAAAACTCAAAGTCAACTTCTGTCTGCGAGTTGTTCACGTAGTTGAAGGCGGCCGACACGTTTCCCGACTGGGGTACCCCGCTGCCGAACGGCTCGGTAGCCGTGGAAGACATCCGCATCCGCCACTCGTAGGTGCCGTAGCGGTATGTTTGATTGCTGTAGAGGAGCCCCCCCGTCGAACTGGTCACGGAAGGTTCGGTGCTAACGACCTTTTGCGTGAGTTTAATTTGGAGGTATGTGTTGCCATCCACTGCTTGCACCAGGCCGACGTAATTTGGATCATAAGTTCCAGTATTGGATGGGGTGTTTCCTGGAGTAGGGGTCTGCGCGGTGGCCTTCACCCAACGGGTGCTGTCAATTGTATTAAAGTCATCCACCCATCCAGTTGAGGTTGTACCCCCGCCGCCCCCGCCGCCGTTGCCCTTCCGTTGAGCGACTGCAGTACCGAGCGCCACAAACAAGAATGCGGTCACAATCAATCCGAGAGTGACACCCGACGGGAATAAATTCCTACTGTGTTCTCGCATCGAACCGCTCCCTTCTCTTCAGGGGGAAAGAGGAACTCCGGGCCTAACCGTGCCGGAGGCAAGCCTACAATTTGGAATGACATTATCACAAGGAGGGACGATCGTCAAGGGAAACGCGGACTGATTAGGAAGAAGTTCCAGTCAACATCTTGACGCCTGAGGAGTTCACTGGCGGGCGAGGAGGGTTTCCGAGCGGGAGTCAAAGTACGGACGGCCGCTCCAGCGCCGCCGATCATGCTCCGCTCAGGTCCAGCGCTTCTAACTCAATTCTTGTCGCCAGCGAACCGGAATTTTGTGCCACACGGAAGGCGAGGTCGAAAGGTAGATTCGTCTTGGCCAGCCTCTCCAGCCAATAGCCCTTGCGCCAAGCTATGACATCGAAGACACGCCCTTCCTGGGCGACCTGCATCTTGAGATGCTTTTCCTTCAGCAAGCGAGGGCGACCCCGTAGCCCGACCCCCCGGCTGCAAAAGACCGGGCGGGGATTCCCATAGCCGTGCGGAGCCAGCCGCTCAAGATCCGAAAGCGTCTCCGGGGTCAGATCGCCAAACGAGACCTCAGTATCGAGTTCGAGTTCCGGCACGAGGTCCGCCGGGTCCAAGCGCGGCGCGGCATATTCATTCAGCCTCCGGCGCAACTCCCCAATGCGTTCTGCAGGCAGCGCAAAGCCGGCGGCCTGGGCGTGCCCGCCGAAACGGTCAAAGACATCCCCGCACGCGGTCAGGGCTTCGAGCAGATGAAACTTCTCGATGGACCGCCCGGACCCATGCCCAATTCCTTCTTCCCGACTGATGACCAGAGCCGGCCGATGGAACCTGTCCACCAGGCGGCTCGCGACAATGCCGATCACCCCGCGATGCCAACCCTCGCCCTCGACGACCAGGCACGGATCAGAGAACTCTCCGGGCTGACGCTGGACGCGCTCCTCGATCTCGGCCAGAATCGCCTGCTCGGCATTCTGCCGGTCGGCGTTCAGGCGGTTGAGCTTTTGGGCCAGTTCCTGGGCCTGGGCCGGGTCCGCCCGGGTGAAAAGGTCAATCACGTCCTGAGCACTTTCCATCCGTCCGGCGGCATTCAGGCGGGGCGCCAGCCGGAATCCCACGTCCCAGGCAGTGATCGCTTTGCCGTCGAGCCCGGCGGCCTGGACCAGGGCTTTCAAGCCGGGGTTGACTGGCAGGCGCAGGCCCTCAAGCCCCAGCCGCGTGATCACCCGGTTTTCTCCCGTCAACGGGACGCTATCCGCAATTGTCCCGATGCAGACGAGCTTCAAGAGAGAACGCACGAGGCGCGCAACGCGCGCGGAGGATTCCGGGCCTGCCCCCAGCAGCGCTTGGGCGAGCTTGAACGCCACGCCCGCGCCGCACAGGTTCTTGTCCGGGTAGGGGCAACCCGGCTGCTTGGGATTGAGCACCGCCAATGCTTGCGGGACGCTCTCGGGAGCCGCTTCCTCGCTCACTGGAAGGTGGTGATCTGTGATGATGCAGTCCAGGCCCAACTCGCGGGCCCTCTCGACGACGGCAAACGCGCGAATGCCGGTATCTACGCTGATCAGGACGGAGAAGCCTTCGTCACGCGCCCGCTCGACCACTTCCGCCCGCATCCCGTAGCCTTCGCGCATCCGGTGGGGGATATGGTGGCGCGCGTCGGCCCCTACCAGCTTCAGCGCGGCATCGAGGATCACGACGGCCATCGCCCCATCCACATCATAGTCGCCGTAAATGAGGATTTTCTCGCGGCGCTCGACGGCCTGGAAGATACGGCGGACGGCCGCCTCCATGCCGAGCATTTGAAAGGGATCGTGCAGGTGGGCCAGTTCGGGCGAGAGAAACCGACGAGCCGCTGCGGCATCGTTCACGCCGCGCAAAGCCAGCAGCCGCGCCAGCAGCGCCGAAATTCCCAGCTCTTGCGAAAGGTTTCCGACGGACGCCGGGCCGACTTCGCGTAGAACCCAGCGCATGGAGAAACCGTCTGTCACGGTTATCGCTCGATCTCGAGTTCCGTTCCTCCCGGCTTGCCGGCAATCTTGGCGCCGCGCTGGGCCGATGCCTGCTCCGCGAGGAAGTCTGCTAACTGGAGCCGGAGATTGCCGGGATTGGTGGCATAGCCGAGGCCGACTTCCGGGTCCAGCACGCCGTCGCGGATCATCTGCTCGATGACCATATCAAAAGGCTGCATCCCATCGAGCGAGCCATCCAGCATGGCGTCCACGAGCGTCTTGCCTTCCGATTCGCCCTTCTCCACGTATTCTCGAGTCCGCAACGTGGAAATCAGGATTTCGATGGCGGCCACGCGCCCCCCGCCCGCCTTCGGAATCAGGCGTTGCGAGATAATGTAGCGGAAGGCCTTTGCAAAGCGGTTCTTGATGGCTTGCTGGTCGCCCAGCGGGAAGACGCCGATAATGCGCTCGACCGTCCGGGAGGCGTCCACGGTGTGCAGCGTCGAGAAGACCAGGTGTCCGGTCTCGGCCGCCTCGAGCGCGATCTCGATGGTTTCCTTGTCGCGCATCTCCCCCACCAGGATGACCTTCGGCGCCTGCCGCAACGCGGCCCGTAGAGCCAGCGCAAAGCTAGGCGTATCGCTGTGCAATTCCCGCTGGTGGATCGTCGCCTTCCGGTGTGGGTGGAGGAACTCAATCGGGTCTTCGATGGTGACGATGTGGATCGCCTTTTGCTGATTGATCTTATTGATGATCGCCGCCAGGGTGGAAGATTTCCCGGAACCAGTCGGCCCCGTCACCAGCACAATGCCGTTGATCAGGTCGGAGATCTTTGCTAATTGCGGGGGCAGTTGGTAGGTGTCAAAATCAGGGATGTCGGTCGGGATCACCCGCATCACAATCGCGCAGGTGCCTCGCTGCTGGAAGATGTTCACCCGGAAACGCGACAGGCCTCGCAGGCTGTAGGAGATGTCGCAAGAACCGTCCGTCCGTAACTTCTCCACCGCGCTCTTGTTCTTGCCGATCAGATCAATGGCAATCTGGGCTGTGGCCTCCGGCGTCAGGATGGGGATCCCCGGAATTTTCACCGGCGTCAACTGGCCGCTCAGTTCCACTTGCGGCGGCCGCCCCGGCGAGAAAATCAGGTCGCTCACCTGCTTAGAAACGCCGAGCATCGCCACCAGGATCGAGTCCGTGGTGGGGACCGCCTGGGGGGGCGGCGGCGCAACGGCCGCGCTCGGTGCAGCAGGATTCGGTGTAGTAGCCACAGTGGTTCCTCCCAGCAATCAATCCGGTCGCCTCCGGTTACGGCAGGAGCCCCCCCACCGGGGCAGGAAACCCACCGCAGTTCCGATGACTCCGCTTTTCAAGAAAGTCTATCCCAAACCGCCTAGTCCTTCAAACTCTTTCTCCGGGTCCCGCTGTGCAGACACCAATTCATCTCGCGCGGCAATCGCGCGGGTAGTGGCACGTTGCAGCGTAACGTCAACTCCCCAGGGGACCCCATCGTTGACAGTGGAACCGGGTTTCGTTATTGTAGAACGAACGTTCGTTATAAACGCCTGTCCCTGAAAGGAGTCGCCTCATGGCGGCAGAATCCCCTATCCAGAAGTTTGACTTGAACGATCCCATGCCCGAGGAGTATCGCAAGCTCCTCATCAAGCTCTGCTGCGTCGAACACGGTATCGAGATGATCTCGCGCAGCGCCATCCTCGATTTTCTGACGCAAGTTTGGATGGTGGGGACCTACCAGGCCCCTTCTCCGTACGAGCGCGTGCGCACAGCCAGCTACTGCTGGCAGGAGGTCGGCCACAGCGAGCTTTTCTATAACATCGCCATGGACCTCGATCCCGCGCTGGCCAACGAGGACATTCCCGTCACCCAATACGCCTTCCACATGAAGTTCCCCACCTGGACCGAACTCGCCGCGGTGAATTTCCTGACCGACCGCGTGGGCATGTACCAGGCCCGCGAGTGGGTCGGATCGAGCTACTTAATCCTGTCCAAAGTGGCTCCGATGGTGGTCAAGGACGAACTGGGGCACACCACGATGGGCTATGACCGGCTGGAGCGAATCTGCGCGACACCGAACGGCCGCGAGGAATCCCAGAAAGCCATCAGCAAGTGGTACCCGGCCGCGCTCGATATGTTCGGCCGCTCCGAATCACCCCGCCAGTTCGAGTACATCAAGTGGGGCCTGAAAAAACAACCCAACGGAGAACTGCGCCGCCAGTTCATAGCAGATGTCGAACCGCTCATCGCCAAACTCGGCCTCGATGTCCCCGACCCCAACAAGAACCGGCGGTTCTTCTAACTGGCAATTGGTACATTCCTTGCAAGCGCGTCAACTCCGGACTACCGACCTGAAAATTTCGGTCGGCGCTTCTCCCGGAAGGCGAGAAATCCTTCTTCGGCGTCTTTAGTCTTGAGCAGGATGCTCTGGGCCAATCGCTCCAAAGCCCGTCCTGTGGCCGCATCCACGCTCAAAGCGGTATTGATAACCTGTTTGGCCATTCCTACCGCCAGCGGCCCGCGCCGCATGATCTTTTCGGCATACTCGCGCGTCTTGACCATCAACTGATCGGCCTGGATCACGGTATTAACCAAGCCGATGGCTTTGGCCTCGGTGGCGGAGATCATCTCCCCAGTTAGAATTAGTTCCTTTGCCGCACCGACGCCCACCAGCCGCGCTAAGCGCGAGCAGCCGCCCGAGCCGGGGATGATGCCGGCGTTGACCTCCGGGAATCCGAACTGCGCTCCTGCGGCTGCGACCCGGATGTCGCAGGAGAGCGCCAACTCCAATCCTCCGCCGACGCAGATTCCGTTGATCGCGGCGAGCACCGGCTTCTCCAGGTCTTCAATGGCGTCAAAGAAGTCATGCGCCGAGCGGGCCTGAATGCGGAAGCGGTGCGTCAGCGGGTCGGGCGTAAACCAATTCATATCCGCCCCCACTGAGAACGCTCGACCCTCGCCCGTGAAGACCAGCACGCGGGCGTCTTCGCGTCCGGCGACGTCGCCCACCGCCGCCTTCAGTTCTTCGAGCATTTGCCCGTCCCAGGCATTCAGCTTGCTCGGGTTGCGGAAAGTAATGGTCGCAATCCCGCCGGCCACTTCCAGGGCGATCTTCTCCATGGTCATCTTGGTCGTCTCCCGCTGGCTCGCAGAGCCCTCGCAGAGCCAAAGATACTATCGGGCGTGGGAGAAAAACTGTCAACTTTCAGACAGTTCGGGAGCTTGATCCACGAACTCCGCGCCCTGGGGGCATCCCCGCCATTGCGACTCGGCATCGTACCTCTTGTTCGGATCGGGCTGGAACTGCTTCGTCTTGGTTCCAAAGATATGGGAGAATGGGCCGAGTCGTCGGCCACGCTTTCGGCGACGGGGGGACATCATGAAACACGCGATTGGCCTTGGGCTTTTATTGTGCGCGATGGGGGCGCAGGCGGCGGAACTGCCGGTCCGCCAGGTGATCTTGTACAAGCATGGAGTGGGTTATTTTCAGCGGTCGGGGCAGCTTGCGGCCGGGGAGTCGGCGCGCCTCGATTTCAATGCCTCGGAGATGAACGATGTGCTGAAGTCGCTGACCATCGTCGAGCGAGGCGGCGGCAAGATTTCCGGCTTGCGGTACGATTCCAGCGAACCGCTCGAAAAGAAGCTTTCCGAATATCCCTTCCGTCTAGGGGCGGGCCAGTCGCTCTCCGCCGTGCTCGACCAACTGAAGGGCGCGCTGATCGAACTCAAGTTCGGCGCGGAGACGGTGCGCGGCGCAATCCTGAGCGGGCGCGTGACCCCTCGCGACGAGAGGCGTCCCGAAAGTGAGCAACTCTTGTTGCTGCTCGATTCCGGCGAGATGCGGAATTTTGATCTTGCTGCCGCCACCAACATTCGCCTGCTCGATTCTGTCTTGCAGTCGCAGTTCAAAGACTACCTGGCCGCGCTGGTTGGCGCGAGGTCGAAGGACAAGCGCAGCGTCTATATTGACTCGACCGGCACGCAGGCCCGCCAACTGATCGCCGACTACATGATCCCGATGCCGGTCTGGAAGTCGAGCTACCGGCTGATCTGGGACGCGACCGCCGAGCCGATGCTCGAAGGCTGGGCCATCGTGGACAATACGACGGGCGAGGAATGGACCAACGTGCAATTGTCGCTGGTCTCGGGCCGGCCGATCTCCTTTATCAGCCGGCTTTACGAGCCGCGCTACATCACCCGGCCCACAGCCGAGTTGCCCGAGGAACGCGCGCAACGCCCGGTGATCCTCCAGGGCGCGATTGAGGAGGCCAAAGTGGCGGATGCTCCTGCACAGCTGCGCGCGCAGCGCATGGCGATGCCGGCCAGCGCGCCTATGGCGATGGAGAAAGACATTGCCGGAGCCCGCGAAGAGATCGCGAGCACCATCACGGCCGCAGCCGCCGGACAGGAACTTGGCGAACTGTTTGAGTACCGCTTCTCGACTCCCGTCACGGTGCGCCGGAACGAATCCGCCATGCTGCCGTTTCTCCAGCAGAAACTCTCGGCGCGCAAGCTGCTGATCTACCTCGACCCGTCCTCGGTCCACCCGATGAACTCCGCCGAGCTGACCAACTCAAGCGGCAAGACGCTCGACGGCGGCCCGATCACGGTCTACGAGGACAACGCCTACGCGGGCGAGGCGCTGATGGAGACGCTCAAGGCCGGCGACAAGCGCCTGATCAGCTACGGCGTGGACTTGGGCACGCGCCTCACCACGCAGTTTGATTCCAAGGGCGATCTGGTCCGCGAAGTTCATCTGCGCCGGGGCGTGCTGACGACCCGCAGCGCCGCCGTCGAGACCAAGACCTACACGATCCGTAACGTGGACCAGAAAGCCAAGACGCTGATCATCGAGCATCCCGTCCGCCCGCAATTCAAGCTGACGGACCAGAAGCCCACCGAAACCACCGCGAACGCTTACCGCTTTGAGGTGAAGCTCGCGGCGGGCGTGACCGAGAAGTTTCCCGTTACCGAGGAGCGCGTCTTCGAGAACACGCTCGCAATCTCAAGCATCACGCCCGACGTGCTGATGACGTTCGTCCAGAACAAGAACCTGAGCGACGCGACCCGCGCTCAGCTCCAGCAGGTTCTCGACCGCAAGCGCCAGATCGCCGCTGTCGACGGAGAAATCCGGCGCGGCGAAGAGCAGATCCGCAACCTGTTTCAGGACCAGGAACGGCTGCGGCAGAACATCAACAGCCTAAACCGCGTGGCCGGACAAGAACAGCAGGTGCAAGCCTATTCGCGCCAGCTCGCCGCTCAGGAGGCTCAACTCGCCTCATTGCGCGACCGCCAAGCCGAGTCGCAGCGCCGCAAGACGGCCCTGGAAGCCGAATTGAATTCCCTGATCGAAAAAATGGAGTTTTAGCGCTTTGTTCGCTCCCTCGGGGATGCAGCGAATCAGGAAAACAAGCCGCAGAGATACAGAGGCGCGAAGGGAAAAAAGGCGGAAGTCAGTAGGCGGTGAGAAGTGAAAAGTAGCCAAGCAACAGACGCTTTTCGGTTGTCCAGGTTTTTTTCATCACTTGTCACTGCCAACTCGTCACTCCTTTTGAGGCTCTGCCTCGCTGTGGTTCCCCTCGCGCTGTTCCTTTTCTTCCCTTCTACGCTTCCGGCGGCCGACTTGCGCGTCGGTAGAAGGGTCACCGTTCTCCCTTCGGAAACCATTTCCGGGAACCTGTACGCCGCCGGGGCTGAGATCGTCATCTCCGGCAACCTCACGGGCGACCTGGTTTGCGCCGGGGGCAACGTGTACGTCGGGGGCACCGTCGCGGAAGACGCCGTGGTGACCGGAGGAGACTTGAATCTGACGGGTCGGGTGCGCAAGGACCTCCGCGTTGCGGGCGGGCGCGTCAATCTGAGCGGCCAGGTGGACGGCGAATTTCTCGTCGTCGGAGGGCAGGTCCATATTCTGCCTGGTGCCTCGGTGGGCGGTGATCTTGTCGTGGCCGGAGGACGGGTGATCGTTGAGGGACCGGTGCACGGGTCGCTGCGAGCTGCCGGCGGTGAAATCACCATCAATGAGACGGTCGCAGGCCCGGTCCGTGTGCGGGCATCTTCGGTCGTCATCGGCAGCCAAGCTAGGCTTGGCGAATTGACTTACCTGGCTCCCCAGGAGGCGCAGATCGCGGAGGGGGCGCAAATCCGCGGGCCGGTTACCTTTCACATGACCGCCGGCACGGACCGCCAATGGCTCGGACGGGCTTTGGGGCGGATCGGCCTCGCATTTCTGCTCCTGACTTTTTTGATGAGTCTGGCTGCGGGTCTCTTCGCTGTTCTGGTCTTTCCGAAAACCTCGGAAGAACTGGTGCGCTATACGCTCCACAACTTTGGCAAGGAGCTGTTGCGGGGAGTGGTGTTGTTCTTTGTGATGCCGGCGGCTTTCTTCCTGGCGACACTCACCATCGTGGGGTTGCCGTTGGCCGTGGTCGCCGGCCTGGTTCACTTCACCATCGGTATCGTCGCAGTGGTCTTCGCCGGAATAGCCTTCGGAAGCCTTCTTTGGAAGACCGTCGCGAAAAAGGAAGAATACGAGATCACGTGGAAGATCGTTCTCGTCGGGGTTCCGCTGCTGGTGCTTGCGAACCTCGTGCCCGTGATCGGTTTGCTCTGCAATGCCGTCTTCTTCCTGACCGTCTTCGGAGCGCTCTACCAGCGCTTCTGGAGTGCCGTTCGCACTGCGACGTAGGCCCTTTCATTGCGGAATCACAAACGCAGATTGCCTGGGAGTGAGTTGTGAAATGGATTACCCGTGAGCACTCTAAAGTGGACCGGGTTGCCTGCCCCTGGCTGATCCGCAAGTTCATTGATCCGGGCGCCGAATTTCTCTTTGTCCCGGCGGCCGCCGTCATGGAGCGGGCGCGGCAACTGGGCGCCATCCCGTTTGATGTTCCGCCACACCCGGAGGCGAAATTCGTCCACCGGGACGGCAAGTGCACTTTTGAAGTCCTGGTGGAGGAGTATCGAATCAGCGACCCGGCCGTGGCTTTGCTTGCCCGGATCGTCCACGGCGCAGATATCGCAGGGGAGGAAAGCGCAACGCCGCAATCCGCAGGTCTCAAGGCCATCGCTGAGGGTTTTGCGGAGACCGGCCGCGATGACTTCGATCGCCTCGAGAAGGAATTTCCCCTCTACGACGCGCTCTACGCCTGGTGCGGGAAGCAGACCGAGCAGCGAGCCTAGCGATCCGTTGCGACGCCAAGTTGCGCGGGGTCCTTTGGGCGCCGGGCTGAGCGGGATGGCGGCTTGTCATGGCACGGTTTCCGCCGGTAAGATCAATCCGTGAAGCAATTCGTTACCATCGCCGCGATTCAAACCAAGTTGTCAGGCAACCCGGACACCAACTTGAGCATGGCCGCGCGCCTGGCGCGCCAGGCAGCGAAAAAGGGCGCACAAATCATCTGCCTTCCGGAACTCTACCGCACGGTCTATTTCCCGCAATACAAGAAAATGAACGCGCGCGCCCTGGCCGAGACGGTTCCGGGTGAATCCACGCGGGTGTTCGGCAAGCTCGCCAAGGAATTGGGTGTGGTGCTCATCGTTCCCCTGTATGAGAAAGCGAGGAACGGCCGGTATTACAATTCGGCCGTGGTGTTGGACCAAAACGGCAAGCGCCTGCCGACGTATCGCAAACTCCACCTTCCTCACGACCGCTTGTTTTATGAGCAAGGCTACTTTGCGCGGGGCGATTTGGGCTACCGGGTGTACAAGACGAAGTTCGCCGACTTTGCCGTGCTGATCTGCTACGACCAGTGGTTCCCGGAAGCAGCCCGCATGGCGACGCTCGCCGGGGCGGAGATTATCTTCTACCCCACGGCGATCGGCAACGTGGTGGGCTACAAATCCCCGGACGGCGACTGGCATGACGCCTGGGAAACCGTCATGCGCGGCCACGCCATCGCCAATGGCATCCATGTGGTCGCCGTCAACCGCGTCGGACGCGAGGACCGGCTGCGTTTTTGGGGGCAGTCGTTTGCATGCAACAGCTTCGGGAAAATTCTCAAGCAAGCCAGCGCCACAAAGGAAGAGGTCGTGGTGGCGAAGCTCGATCTGTCGCACAACCGGCGTATCCGCGAAGGCTGGGGGTTCCTGCGCAACCGCCGCCCGGATACGTATCAGTTTGTGATTCCGAACCCACGGAGCCTGCGGACACACCGATGAGTGCCCCAGCAACCCAAGCCGGGCGGACACCCAAAGACTTGGGCTTTCAAATGCCCGCCGAGTGGGAGCCGCACGCCGCCGTCTGGCTCGCCTGGCCGCACGACCCGGTTTCGTTTCCTTCCCTCGATAAAGCAGAGAGCGCCTTCGCCGAGTTTGTCAAAGAAATCCACACCAGCGAGCGAGTGGAATTGCTGGTTCTCGGCGAGGCGATGAAAGACAAAGCGGCTGGCTTATTTCAAGACCGGCGCGTGAATCTCAGCTACGTTAACTTCCACGTCGCCGACTACGCCGACATCTGGGTCCGCGATTATGGGCCGATCTTTGTCGTCAATCGTCAGACTAGGCAACTGGCGATGACCAAATGGATTTTTAATTCCTGGGGGAATAAGTATGAGCCGCTACTGAAGGACAACCTCATTCCCTATGCCATGAATGAATCGTTGCGGCTGCCGATGTTCGAGCCGGGCATCGTTCTGGAAGGCGGCTCGATTGATGTCAACGGCAAAGGCACGGTTCTGACTACTGAGCAATGCCTGCTCAACAAGAACCGCAACCCGGAGCTAGGCAGGAAAGAGATTGAGAAATATTTGACCGATTACTTGGGGGCGACTCACTTTATTTGGCTCAAAGAAGGCATCGAAGGCGACGACACCGACGGACACGTTGACGACATCGCCCGCTTCGTCAACCCCACGACCGTCCTTTGCGCTTGCCAGCCGGATAAGAACGACCCGGACTACGAGGTGTTGAAGCAGAACTACGAGTTACTTGAACGAGCCACCGACCAGGACGGCTACAATCTCACCGTGATTCCACTTCCCGTGCCAGGCTGGGTGGGCGACAAAAACGGCCGCCTGCCCGCGAGCTACGCCAATTTCTACATCGGAAACATGAAGGTCATCGTGCCCGCCTTCGGCACGGAGAACGATCAAAAAGCCTTGGAGGTAATCCAGTCCGTCTTCCCGGATCGCCAGGTCGTAGGCATCAACGCCTTCCACCTTGTCTACGGCTTCGGGACGTTTCACTGCATGAGCCAGCAGCAGCCGGTGGCATAGCCTCCTGCCTCGGTACCGTCCCCTGACGGTCGCGGCTCAGATTTACTCGCTGATCTTCAGCACCGCTAGGAATGCTTCCTGCGGGATGTCCGCGCGGCCGAGGCGATTCATGCGTTTCTACGACGGGAACTCGGCCAGACGGAGGCCGCTTACGCGCGCGAAATGGCGGCGGTTCCGCGTCAGCAGCGTGGCGCCATGCGACAAGACGATTCCCGCAATTAAGCTGTCGGCCATCCCGATCGGCTCCCCCGCCCTCTGCAAGTTTCGCTGTATTTGCGCGGCAAGGTCGGCAGCCTGCTCGTCCAGGGGCAGCGTTGGGATCGCGGCCAGGACTTGCCGAATGGTGCTTTCCTGGCTTGGGTTGCGAGCGCCGGAGAGCAACTCGAAACGGGTGACGACAGTGGTCCGCAAGAGGCCGCGATCGAGTTCGAGCGCCACACGCTCCGCCCCCGGATCGCGGCCCGCCAGGAAATCAATCAGGACATCTGTGTCCGCCACGATCATCTCCAGAACTCCCGGATGCGGGCCACCGCGTGCCGCAGGCGCTCTGCTTCCTGAGGCCGCAGCTTTCCGCGCAGCGAAAGTGCGCGTTTTCGAACCCGGTCCCCTTCGGGGGTTGTCGCCAGATAAGCGTCCACCGCTTCCGCGATGACGGAGGAAAATCCCTTTTCCCCGCGCCGTGCGGCCAATTCCAGCAACCGCGCCCGATGTTCCGGCTTCAATTCAATCGTGGTTCTCATGAAATAATTATACATGCATATGCATGTAGGTGTCCATCTGTCGGCGCCAATCCTATTCGCTGATCTTCAGCACCGCCAGAAATGCTTCCTGCGGGATGTCCACGCGACCGATGCGCTTCATGCGCCGCTTGCCTTCTTTTTGCTTTTCCAGCAATTTGCGCTTGCGCGTGATGTCGCCGCCGTAGCATTTGGCCAGGACGTTCTTGCGCATGGGCGGGATGGTTTCGCGGGCGACGATCTTGCTGCCGATGGCGGCCTGGATGGCCACCTCGAATTGCTGGCGCGGAATCAGTTGCCGCAGTTTTTCGGCGAGGGCCTTGCCGCGCTCGTGGGCGAAGTCGCGGTGGATGATCATGCTCAGCGCGTCCACCGGCTCCCCGGCGACCAGCACGTCGAGCTTCACCAACGGCGCTTCCTGGTAGCCGGCGAGGTGGTAGTCAAGCGACGCGTAACCGCGCGAGATGGTCTTCAAGCGGTCGTAGAAATCGAGCACAATCTCATTGAGCGGCAAGTCGTAGGTCAGGATGACGCGCGTCGCCGAAATGTAATCGAACGATTTCTGCGTGCCGCGCTTCTCTTCGAGCAGCTTCAGCAGGCCGCCCAGGTACTCATCCGGCGTGATGATGGTGGCGGTGATAATCGGCTCTTCGACCATGGCGATCTCGGCCGGATTGGGAAATTTGTTCGGGTTGTCCACCTCGATTCCGGCGCCGTCGCGCTTTGTTACGCGGTAGCGCACGCCGGGCGCTGTGGTGATGAGGCTCAGGTTGAACTCGCGCTCGAGCCGTTCCTGGACGATCTCCATGTGGAGCAGACCGAGGAAGCCGCAGCGGAAGCCGAACCCGAGCGCCACGGAGCTTTCCGGCTCGTAAAAGAACGCCGAGTCGTTCAGCCGCAGCTTGTCGAGCGCGTCGCGCAGCGGCTCGTGGTGGTCGGCGTCCACGGGATAGAGTCCCGCGAAGACCATCGGCTTGATCTCTTGAAAACCGGGGAGCGGTTCGGCGGCGGGCCGGGCGTGGTCCGTGATGGTGTCGCCGATGCGCGTGTCCGAGATTTTCTTGATGTTGGGGATGACATAGCCGACCTCGCCGGCGGAAAGCTCGTCCACTTCGACCGGCTTGGGCGTGAAAATACCGAGCGACTCCGCGATATAGACCTGGTTGTTCGACCAGAGCCTCATACGCATCCCTTTTTGGAGCTTCCCTTCTTTGACGCGCACCAGGACGATTGCGCCGCGGTAGGGATCAAACCAGGAGTCAAAGAGCAAAGCGCGCAGGGGCGCGTCGGGCGAACCGACAGGTGGCGGGATGCGTTCGACGATGGCTTCCAGGACCGCTTCGACGCCCTGGCCGGACTTCGCGCTCACCAGTAGCGCGTTCGATGCGTCGAGGCCGATGGCATGCTCGATCTGCTCGCGCACCGCTTCCGGCTCGGCGCTCGGCAGGTCAATCTTGTTGATGACGGGAACGACTTCGAGTTTGTGATCGAGCGCGAGATAGGTGTTGGCGAGCGTTTGCGCCTCGACGCCCTGCGAGGAGTCCACCACCAGCAACGCGCCTTCGCAGGCGGCCAAGCTGCGCGAGACTTCGTAAGAGAAATCCACGTGGCCGGGCGTGTCAATCAGGTTCAGTTGATAGGTCTGCCCGTCGCGCGCCTTGTAGAGGAGCCGCACAGCGTGGGCTTTGATCGTGATGCCGCGCTCGCGTTCGAGGTCCATGGTGTCGAGCACCTGATCGCCGCGCTCCCGCTCGCTCAACGCTCCCGTCAACTCGAGCAGGCGGTCCGCCAGCGTGCTCTTGCCGTGGTCAATGTGCGCGACAATCGAGAAGTTGCGGATGAATCTGCTGTCCATACCTATGTGACCAAACGGTGCAACTGCACAGCGATACCCCCATCAACAGAGAGAGGAAGGTTGTTCGCACAGTCCGTCATCTCAGTGTACTCGGAAATCTATTGCAGAAGAAATCGGTGGGTGTATGGTTAACGGGAGGCCGTTGTTTTAGATGCCATTTATCAAGACATGAGGCCAGAAGTCTCGGTATCGAAGCTCGTAAATCTCTTTGATCTCCGGTGTGTGCTCATTGACAATTAACCAGAGCTCGAGTATCCGATATTCCAATCCGAGTTTGAAATAGTGGTCAATCTCGGAAAGTAGGCAGAGCAGTAACGTTACTGTCCGCGTAACTTCTCGTCCCCGGAATGCCGGAAGCGTGTCTCGTTCCATCTGCTCCCGTTTTTCTCGATCCAGTGTGTTGTACAGGACGCCAGCGCCTATGGTCATAAGACCATGGAAACCGAGATGGGCTTGAGAAGAGTATTCCTTGTAAAACCAGTCATTCAAATGCTGAAGAAATCGCCGGTTGGGAGGAGACAAGAACTTCTTATGTTCCGGGCTGAGCATCTTCCCCGGATTCGGCCACCACTTGATAAGTTTTGGATTGGCTACCTTTTCTTCGGAAATGCCCAACACCGCGATCTCGTGCTGTACCACTTCTGAGAATAAATCTACCCATGTATCCCACCCCGACAGACCAGGGTAGGCCGTTTTGCAACGTTCCAGTTTTTCCTTTTCTTCTCTCCAACCTGATTGGCAATACCACGGCCATCGTTCCTCCAAATTCTCAAGCATGAACACCGCATTGAAAATCGAATCAAGGATGGTCCTGTTAATCGGTGGGAGCACAAACACGTACCCCCATTTCCAGCCCACCTCTTTTAATGTTTTATCTGCGAAGAGGAAACAAACAGCGTTATAAATGTGGCGAGCATGGTTTACAGTGATGCGGAAAAAATACTGCGCGGGAGAAATGTGTGCGAATTTGGGGGGCCATTCGCTCTCCAACTTGTTCACCGTAGCTGCAAGCAATTTCTCTAGCTTTTGCTGAATACGTGACATCTCCAAGGGTTTCCTACGGGCAGCATCTTGCAGCTTCTTGAGTTCTGCGAACCCTCTTTCCGATTTGAGCCGGTTTTCTCTCTCCGGGTATGGGCACATTTTTCTTCCTTACGGGATCCGCGCCGGGTACCGATTCGCCTTGACCATTACGCGATCCCTCTTCACCTAAGTTACCAGAGTCGCCAGCACGCTTTGGGACCTTTCGGGAAGAGGGCGGTTCGTCCTGCCCTGCGGGATCACCACAATAGGCGGCAGCCTTCGTCCATCTCGCTCCCCGCCGTGAACCATTTTGGTTACTGGCCTGGCACACCAAGGGGAAATCTGTTCGCTTACTTGCTGAAAACAGGGCTATACTGAAGTTCCTGCCCTCCAGACAGAACCGGAACGGTTGCCAGCCGCCGGTCTCAAAATATTGTGTCCATTTTCGCTCCTGACGCCATATACTGTATGTCCGTCTGGATTTGCGCGACCCGCGCAGGCGGCGATTTCTTGCATCTCTTTCTTCGATGTTCGCGATTCAAAAACAGCGAGGTGCCAGTTGCTGAAGCTCCAAAAGATTGAATTGCTTGGGTTTAAGTCTTTTGCCGACCGAACCGAGATCACCTTCAACGGGGAGGGCGTGGCGGCCGTGGTCGGCCCGAACGGCTGCGGCAAGTCGAACATCAGCGACGCCATCAGTTGGGTGCTCGGCGAGCAATCGCCCAAGAGCCTGCGCAGCGGGCGGATGCAGGACGTCATCTTCAGCGGGACGCCAACGCGCAAGGCCACCGGCCTGGCGGAAGTCCGCCTGACGATGCTGGACCCGGAAATCGAGTTCGCGCCCGCGATCGTCCGCGACGATGCCACACCGCAGAATGGCGACCACGGTTACCGTGCGGCGGCGCGCTCGGGGGAAATTCCCGGCGTAATCACGGTGGCGCGGCGGCTGTTCCTCTCCGGCGAGAGTGAATATATCCTGAACGGGCGGCCCTGCCGCCTGCGCGACATTCAGGAAATTTTTCTCGGCACCGGCCTCGGCCCGGATTGTTACGCCATCATCGAGCAGGGGCGCATTGGGCAGATCCTGAGCGCCAAGTCCTACGAGCGCCGCGCGCTGATTGAAGAAGCCGCCGGAGTCACCAAGTTCAAAGCCCGGCGGAAGCTGGCGTGGGCGAAGCTCGAATCCTCCAAGCAAAATCTGGCGCGGGTGAACGACATTTTCGAGGAGATCAAGCGGCAGGTGAACTCGCTCCAGCGGCAGGCCGCGCGGGCTCGCCGCTACCGGGAATTGCTCGAGCAAATGCGCGCCCAACTGCGCCTCGTGCTCTCGAATCGCTACCGCGACCGCGAGCAGGAAGCGGTGCAGGCCGCGCTCGAGCTGGGGCTGCTCCAGAATTCCCTCGCCGAGCTGCTGGCCCGGATCGCCGGGCGCGAAGGCGAGCAGCAGCAACTCCATCAGCAGTTGGAGCGCGAAGAGGCGGAGCTGCGCCACGCCATGGAAGAGCGCTCGCAGTTGCGCGTCACCGCCGAGCGGGCGCGCAGCCAGGCGGCTTCCCAGGCGCAGCAGATCGGCTACCTCGACGCCCGGATCGCGGAAGGGCGGACCGAGGAAGTACAACTGGGGGAACAGGTCGCCTCGCTCACCCAGCAGCGCGACCAATCCGGCCACTTGCTCGACGAACTCTGGCGAACCATCGAGACGCTCGCCGGACAAGTCCACGACTTTGAAAATCAAGCCCGCGGCTGCCAGGAGGAGAGCAAGGAAAAAGAGCGCCGCCTGGCGCAGTTGCGGGGCGAGATGCTGGAGACCGTGCAGGAGTGCGCCGCGCTCCGCAATCAGGCGGGGCAGCTCGAGCAATTCCTTGCCGCGACGGCGCGCCAGATCGAGCAGACCGAAAGCCAGCGCGCTGCGGCCGGTTCGGCTCGCTCGGCCGCCTCGGCTCGGCAAGAGGAAAGCCAGGCTCGCTTGAAGCAACGACAGGAAGGGCTGGTCCGGCTCAGCGACGAACGCCGCTCGTGGGAGCAGAGCCTGCGCGAGACCCGCGAGGAGGAATCGCAGTTGCGGGTGCAGTTGGAAGGTCTGCGCTCCGAACTCTCCGCCGAGCGCGCCCGCCAGGTTTCCCTCGAAGAGATTCTCTCCCACCGCGCCTACGGCAGCGAAACGGTCCAGCGGTTATTCGAGCTGCATACCGCGCGGAAAAACGGCAATGGCAGTAACGGCCATGTCGCGACGAATAGCGGACAGACGATTCCAGAGACTGCTTCGGCGTGTTTTGATCCTGCCGGCGTGCTCGCCGATTTTGTGGAAGTGGACCCGGCGCACGAGCGCGTCGTCGAAGAATTCTTGCGCGAGGAACTCGCCTACATTGTGGTCGAGGACTGGCTGGCGGCGAGCGAAGGAGTGCGGCTGCTCCAAAGCGAGGTTTCGGGCCGCGCCACGTTCCTCCTCCACGCTCACCCCATGGCTCGCGGCAACGGCCACGGCGTGGCCCAGCTTCCGGCAGCCCATCCGGGAGTGCTGAACTCGCTGGCGAGTTGCCTCCGCTTTACCAACGGGCTTTCGGAGGCGGCCGACGCGCTGTTACCCAAGCTGCAACGGAGTTACCTGGTTGCCGACACCGAGGCGGGACGCTCGCTTGCCGAGGCGCATCCGGAACTTTATTTCTTGACTCCTCAAGGCGAGTGGTTCCACGGGAGCACGGTCACCGCCGGGCAGACCGGCCCCAGCGGGCCGCTGACGCTCAAGCGGGAACTCCGCGAGTTGGCGCGGACTGTCGCGGAGCGCGAGGCAGCTATGGCGCGGACCTCCGAGAGCCTTGCCTACGTCACATCGCTGATCACCGAGCAGGAAGCCATCGTGCATCGGCTCACCCGCGAGCAGCAGGAAGCGGAGAAGTCCACGCTCGTGGCGGAACGAGACGTGAAGGAGGCCGCCGACGAACTCGAGCGTGTCACCGAACGCGCCTCCCTGCTCGGCTTTGAAGCGGAGCGGCTGCGCCACGAATCCGAACGCGCACGGGACCGCCTGAGCCAGGACACGCAGGGCATCGCCGAGCGCGAGCAGCGCCGCGCCGCGATGGAAGCGGAGACGGCTGCGGTCAGCCAGGCGGTCACCGACCTGGAGGCGATTCGGGAAGCAACGCAGACGCGCGCCGCAGAGTTTCGCAGCCGCCTGGCGGTCCTCCAGGAGCGGCATCGGGCGGGCAGGGAAGCGTTCGAGGGGATGCAGCGCAATACGGAAGAGCTGGCCGCCCGCGCCGCCGGCATCGGGCAACAATGCGAGGAATGGAATCGCCAGAAAGCCGCCTACGCCGAAGACAACCGGCGACTGGAACAGGACGCCGCCGCAGCCGAGGAGCGTTCCGAAGCCCTGATGCTTTGCATGGCGGAACTCGAACAGAGTTGCGCGCAATGCCGGTCCCGCCTCGGCGGGATTGACCAGGAGGTGCAGCGACTGCGCCAGGAACTCGAAGAACTCCGCAACCAGAAGACCGCGCTCGAAGTCCGGATGGCGCGCCTCGAATCCGAACTCGCCCACCTCAAGGAATCCTGCCGCAACGATCTCGGAGTCGAGATCGAGACGCTGCTGGCCGAGGACCTGCAAGCGCTGGCCCCCGAGGCGCTGGCCGGGGCGGAGGAGCAGTACCGGCAGATCAAGACCCGCATCGAGAATCTCGGCCCGATCAACATGATGGCGCTCGAAGAGTACGAAGAATGCAAGCAGCGTCACGACTTCCTCGCGGCCCAGCAGCAGGACCTGATTGACTCCATCCACGACACAACGAAAGCGATTCAGGAAATTGACGCCGTCACACAGAAGCAGTTCAGCGAAGCCTTCACGGCCATCAACGCGAATTTCCAGGAAACCTTCCGGCGCCTCTTCGGCGGCGGCCAGGGCTTCCTGCGGATGACGGAATCGGAAGACCCGGCCGAGGCCGGCATCGAGATCGTGGCGCAGCCGCCGGGCAAGCGCCTGCAAAACGTCCTGCTGCTCTCGGGCGGCGAGAAGGCGCTCACGGCGCTGGCCTTGCTGGTCGCCATCTTCCGCCACAAGCCGAGCCCGTTCTGCGTGCTGGACGAAGTGGACGCGCCGCTCGATGAAGCCAACATCGGCCGCTTTACTCAACTGGTCGAAGAAATGAGCCGCACCACGCAGTTCATCCTCATCACCCACAGCAAACGGACGATGAACATCGCCCCCGTCCTCTACGGCGTGACTATGGAGGAGCCGGGCGTCTCGAAGATCGTTTCCGTGCGCTTCAACGCCCCCGCCGTCGCCGAATCCGTCGCCGAAGCGGCGGCGTAAGCGGGCCTATAGCGGAATCAAGACCGTTGAGTTGTCCAAGCAGCCACCGCTTGAATCTCTGAGGTGAGGGATAGGAATATGGCTGTTCCGCTCGAAACGCTGTGGGATATAGAACCACATACGAAGGCCAAACATGAAATCTTGCGCCGATATTTGCAGGCGTGGTTTCCGATTCTGAACTCTTGGAATGACAGGATTGTTTATGTAGACGGCTTCTGTGGCCCAGGACGTTACAAGGGTGGCGAACCAGGCTCTCCCCTTATTACGCTGGAGGTGGCCATCAATCATCGTCAGGCCATGCGAGGCAAATTAGTTTTCTGGTTTATTGATGAACGTGAAGACCGCATTTTACATCTCAAACAAGAGCTGAAAGGGCTTTCGATCCCACCACACTTCAAAGTACGACCTGAGCTGGGGAAATTTCATGAGAGACTTGGCTTGGTTTTGGATGCGATGGAGACAAGTGGGACCAATCTTGCGCCCACCTTTGCCTTCATCGATCCGTTCGGCTTTTCAGGTATTCCGTACACACTCATTCAACGACTTCTTAAACAAGAACGCTGCGAAGCGTTCATCACATTTATGGTGGACTCTATCAACCGATTCCTGGAACATCCCAGGGACAGCATCGTGCGGCACATCGTAGACGCATTCGGGACAGACGAAGCGATCCGCATTGCAGAGTCTTCGGGCAATCGGATCGAAAAGCTTCGTGTCCTGTACCAAAACCAGCTTCGGCGGGTTGCTAAGTTCGTCCGATACTTCGAGATGCGTGATCAAGAGGACCGAACGCAATATTATCTTTTCTTCGCGACGAACAATGAACTGGGTCACCTCAAGATGAAGGAAGCAATGTGGAGAGTGGATCCTGGAGGGGAATTCAGATTTTCCGATGAAACTAATCCAAACCAACGTGTCCTCTTTGAATTTGACCCCACTACCATCTTGGCCAAGGAACTTGGCGATCGGTTCCGAGGCAAGGGGCTGATTCCTGTATCAACGGTTCATAAGTATGTCGAGAACGAGACAGCCTACCTGGAAAAACATATGCGAAATGCACTGCGAGAAGAAGCGCGTACAGGCAGGGTCACGGTAGACCCGATAAAGGTTGGCGGGCAGAAGCGGAGAGTAAATACTTTTCCTGATGACGCACGGATTACATTTACATAGACCACATGGAAGTCGGCGACCCTCTCGCGGCAGGTTGAAAGAAAGGAGGTTAGAAAGGGTGAGCGAACAATCCTCAATTGAATGGACGGATTCAACCTGGAATCCGGTAACCGGCTGCACGAAGATCAGTCCCGGGTGCAAGCATTGCTATGCGGAGCGGATGGCGATTCGGCTGCAAGCGATGGGGCAGCCGAATTATCGCAACGGCTTCCGGCTGACGCTTCACGAGCATCTCCTGGAGGCTCCCCTCAAATGGAAAAAGCCGCAACGCATCTTTGTCAACTCGATGAGCGATCTCTTCCACGAGAGTGTGCCCTTCGAGTTCATCACCGAAATCTTCCAAGTTATGCGGCAGGCTCACTGGCATCAATTTCAGATTCTGACAAAACGCTCGGAACGTTTGGCGAATTGCGACCCGAAAATCCACTGGCCTAGAAACGTTTGGATGGGCGTTAGCGTCGAAAACCAAGATTACACGTTCCGAATTGACCACCTGCGCCGGACGGGTGCAAGAGTGAAATTCCTTTCGCTGGAGCCACTGATCGGACCCCTGCCGAATCTCAATCTGCGAGGGATTGATTGGGTAATCGTTGGAGGCGAGTCAGGACCGAAGTCTCGTCCGATGAAGGAATCTTGGGTGCTCAATGTTCGAGAACAGTGTGGTAGAGCTGGCGTTCCCCTTTTCTTCAAGCAGGCGGGCAGAGTTTTGAGTATGGAGTGGGGTTTGAAAAGCAGGAAAGGATCAGACCCTGCGGAATTGCCTGAAGAGTTCCGGATTCGGGAATACCCAAACATTGCACGCGCTTATTTCTGAATTTCACTGTGCGGACTCTGATTGTGGCGCCCTGCCGCCGCTCAGCCCGTCGCCGAAGCGGCCGCGTAGACAGTTCGAGGGATTGTGCGGTTCTTCTATGAGAGAGGAGGATGCCATGAAGCGGGTCATCCAGCGCAGAGTGAACAACCAGAAGCGTAAGGGTATGAAGGTCCTGCTAGCGATTGATGATTCCATTTTTTCGGAGGCAGCGATCCGGATGCTCGTTGCGCAGAACCAACCCGGCAAGGTCACGGTGCGGGTGCTGCACGTCGTAGAGCCCCTCGAAACCCCCTATTACCCGGACCTGACGCCGCCGTATCCCATTAGTCTCAACGACATTAGAAAAAAGAGGATGAACGCGGGCCGCGAGTTGGCAGCGCGGGCGGCCGAGACGGTGCGTGCGGCGGGCTACAAGGTAGAGAGTGCCGTGCGCCTGGGGCATGTCCGCACCACGGTGGTGGATGCCGCTATCCAGTGGCACGCCGACCTGATTGTTGTCGGCTCCCACGGTCGGAAAGGAGTGAAGCGGATCTTACTGGGCAGCGTGTCGGACTATGTCGCCCGCCACGCCCCGTGCTCGGTACAGATCGTTCGCGTTCGAAAAAGATAATTGCCCCTTGCGATTTTCGAATGGCGACTCAGCCCACGAAACAGGTTGGTGGAATCTAAGGGAAGCGATGGCCGTATCACTCCCGTTCCCAAGCATTGCAGCCGCTCATTTCTGAGTTCGCCTGTTCTGGCTTCCGTTACGTCCGGGTTTCCCATCAGGAACCGGGGAAGGGCGACTACTCATTGCCTCCAGACACGCCCCACTCCAAGTTCTCCACAGTGATCCTGGTTCTGTTTTGCGCGCCGTTTTGTCTGGCGGGGCTGGGAATCTTCGTCTGGGCGTTGGCCGCGGCTCCCATGGCCGGCCAGTCCTGGATGCTGGCGGCGTTCGGGCTGGTTTTTGCGGCATTCGGTTTCGCGCCGCTGTTGCTCTTGTCGCGAGGCCAAAAAGAGCAATCCCGGCAGGAGGAACTCCGCGCCCGCTATCCGGACGCGCCATGGATGGTGCGCGAGGACTGGGCGCAGGGGCGCATACAGAGCACCAACCAACCGGCCACGATCATTGGCGCGTGGGTCTTCGCCGTCTTGTGGAACCTGATCAGCCTGCCGTCGGTTTATTTCAGCCGCGAGGCCTGGAGCACGGATCCCCGCGTCCTCATTGTTTTTATCTTTCCGCTCGTGGGCCTGGGTCTTCTGGTTCGGGCCGGCCGGATGACGCTCCGCCGCAAGGAATTCGGCAAGACATGGTTCGAGATGGCGTCCGTGCCGGGCGTGCTCGGCAAGGAGCTGGAGGGGCGGATTTGGGCGCATTTCGACCGGCCTCCGGAGCAGGGCGTTGTCCTCAAGCTGACGTGTTGCAACCGCACCGTCTCCGGCAGCGGCAAGAACCGCACGACCCACGAGGAAATCCTCTGGCGCGAGGAGAACACGGTCCCGCTCGGCGCAATCCAGTCCGCTCCAACGGCCTCGGCGATCCCGGTGCGCTTCGAGCTTCCCGCCGACGGCACGGAAACCAATACGGAGAATCCCAACAATTCCATCCTGTGGATTCTCTCCGCCGCAGCGAGCGTTCCCGGTGTGGATTACAACGATGAATTTGAGGTCCCCGTCTTCCGAACCAAAGAGAGTCCCAGCGCCGAC
>MEKR01000148.1 GCA_001767035.1 Acidobacteria bacterium RIFCSPLOWO2_02_FULL_61_28 | reverse complement strand
GCCGGCAACACCGCCAGGGAGTTGCGCAAGCCCGCGAGGTCGCGCGGCGTGGCCGTCGCCAGCGTCACTTTGCTCAGCAGACGCTCCAGGTCCTGGATGCCCGCGAGTTCCCTGCCCGCCTTGCCGAGCGCCATCGGCTGCGCCCGCAATTCTTCGACCGCATCCTGCCGGGCTTCCACCACGGCGCGATCGAGCGATGGCCGCAGCATCCACGATTTCAGCAGACGCGCGCCCATCGCCGTGGCGGTCCGGTCTACGACAGAGAGCAAGGTGGCATCGGATTCTCCGGCAAAGACCGGCTCCACGAGTTCGAGGTTTCGCACCGTCACCGCGTCGAGCACCATCCATTGCTGCCGCTCGTAGTACACAATCCGGTCGAGGTGCGCCAGCGTGCCCTGCTGGGTTTCCTTAAGGTAGTGGAGCAGCGCGCCCGCCGCCGCGATGGCTGCCGTCCGCCCTTCCATTCCGAACCCGTCGAGCGAATGCACGCGAAAATGATCGGTGAGCAAGCGGAGGGCGTAGTCGTAGCCGAAGGCCCAGTCATCGAGCGGCGTGCGCGTGAGGCGGCTTGGACCGCCGTCGGCCTCCGCAAAACTAAGCCTCGCTTCCGGCCCGGCGAAGAGAGGATGGCCGGACGGGAAAACGATTTCGCGCGCCGCCAGATGCTGGAGTTCTTCGGTGAGGCGCGCCTCGCGGTCCGGCCCACTAAGCTCCGTCGCGCGGAACTCGCCCGTCGAGAGGTCCACACAGGCCAGGCCGACGCGCTCGCCCGCCCGGAAGGCCGCGACCAGAAAATTATTGTCGCGAGGCGACACCAGATGGGCGTCGGAGGCCGTGCCGGGCGTCAGCACGCGAGTGACCGCGCGCCGCACCAGTTTCTTGGCGAGGCGCGGGTCCTCCATCTGCTCGCAGATCGCCACCTTGTAGCCTTTCTGGATCAGCCGCGCGACATACGTATCGGCAGCGTGGTGCGGCACGCCGCACATCGGGATCGGCTCGCCTTTTTCTTTATTGCGGGAGGTCAGCGTGATCTGAAGCTCCCGCGCCGCCACGACCGCATCTTCGAAGAAAAGCTCGTAGAAATCCCCCAGCCGGAACAACAGCAAGGCTTGGGGATATTTTCGTTTGATCTCGCTGTACTGCCGCATCAGCGGCGTCGAAGGTTCGGGCATATTTCGCGGGATGCGTCCGCTTTCGCCTTCCTAAGTGTATCCGAGACAATTCGTATTATGCCATGCTGCCTATTCTCGCGCGGTGATCGTTCTCCAAATGCAGCAATCTGCTTGAAATCCAATGCGCTATAATGAAGACGCGATAAGGTTTCGCTAATTTATGCAGCAGCTCTGGCTGAGAGTGGCGCTGGCTTTGTACTCGCTCGGCTTGCTCCACAGCATCCTGACCGTGGTCGGGCGCAAGCAGCGCGTGTTTCGGATCGCCCTGGGGGCGATCTCGCTGGGCGCAGTGTTCCATCTGGTCGCGCTCGTGGAAGACGGCCTGGCCACGCAACACTTCCCCGTCACGACGCTGCCCGAAGCCGCCTCCCTCGCCGCCTTTCTGCTGGCTTGCTGGTTTCTGTTGGTGTACTGGCGGTACCGCTTTCATTCGATCAGCGTCTTTGTCTTCCCGCTGGTATTTGTTCTGACGCTCACGGCCGCCGTGGATCGCGGACCGTATGCCGAGCTGCCGTTGCTGCGGACCGCCTGGCTGTATATCCATGTTTCTCTCATCATCTTGGGCTACACGGCCTTGTTTCTGACCTTCGTCGCCGGAGTGATGTACCTGATCCTGGAGCGGGAACTGAAATCAAAGAAGCCCCGCGCGTTTTATCACCGGCTGCCGCCGCTCGAAACCATTGACGACCTGGCCTACAAATCCCTGACCATCGGCTTTCCGTTCATCACCCTGGGAATCGTCAGCGGGGCTTTCTGGGCGAGTTCCGTCTGGGGGCCGTCGTGGCCGCTCGACCCCAAGATCGCTCTGTCGTTCACGACCTGGCTGATTTATTTGTCGCTGGTGTTTGCGCGCTGGTCGGTCGGCTGGCGCGGACGCAAGGCCGCCTATTTTGCGATCGCCGGCTTTGTCGCGATCCTGGTCACCTGGGGAACCAACAGCGGCCTGCACTCGTTTGTTTCGCCGTGACGATACAAAGGCGGGAAAGAATCAAACGCCGATGAACTTTTGCCTGGTCGGCCTGAGCCACAAGACAGCGCCGGTGGAAGTCCGCGAACAACTGGCGTTTCCGGAAGAACAGCTTGCGGACGCGCTGCGCGCGGTTGTGGGCCTGCCCGGCGTCTCGGAAGCTTTTATCGTCTCGACCTGCAACCGCGTCGAAATCTTGGCCCGCGCCGAAACCGACGACGGCAACATCGGTCCAGCCCTCGCTCGGTTCCTGGCCGAATCGCGCCGCCGGGAGCTGGCCGAGATCGAACGCTATCTCTACGAATACCGGCAGCGGGACGCCATCCGGCATCTGTTCCGCGTGGCTTCGAGCCTCGATTCGATGGTGATCGGCGAGTCCCAGATTTTGGGGCAGGTCAAAACGGCCTACGCCGTCGCCCGGGCCTGCGGCGCCCTGGGCGGGGCGCTCGAAGAGGTTCTGACCCGCTCCTTCTCCGTCGCCAAGCAGATTCGCACCGAGACCGGCATTGCGTCGTCGGCGGTTTCGGTCAGCTACGCCGCGGTCGAGCTGGCGCGGAGAATCTTTGGCTCGCTCGACGGCAGGCGCATCCTGGTGGTCGGCGCGGGGAAGATGAGCGAACTCGCCGCCAAGCATCTGGTCGGCAGCGGAGCGGCCGGCATCTTCGTCACCAACCGCACCCCGGAGCGCGCCGCCGAGCTGGCCGCGGCTCTGCAAGGGCGCGCCGTGCCCTTCGAGCAGCTCCTCGAATATGCGGCCCAGTGCGATATCATCATCACCTCCACCGCAGCCCCGAGCTTCCTGCTTCGAAAGGCAGACGTGCAGCGACTGCTGGCCGAGCGCCGGAACCGTCCCGTTTTCCTGATAGACATCGCCGTCCCGCGCAACATTGACCCGGAAGCGAACAAGCTCGACAACGTGTTTCTTTATGACATTGACGATTTGCAACAGGTCGTGAATGCAAATCTCAAAGAGCGGCTGCGCGAAGCCCAGCGCGGGGAACAAATCGCCGAGCAGGAAGTGGAAAAGCTGCTGCGGCGTCTCAAGACGCTTGACGTCGTGCCGACCATCATTGACCTGCGGACGCGCCTGGAGGAGATTCGGGCGCAGGAGCTTACGCGGATGTCCTCCCAGCTCTCCGACCTGACTCCCCAGCAGCAGGAAGCCATCGAGGCCCTGACGCGCGGCATGATCAACAAGATCCTGCATTCCCCGGTCTCCCACTTGAAAACCCTGGCGCAGCAGCCCGACGGCCTGAAGCTGGTCGAGACGGTGCGGAGAATCTTTAATCTGAAACAGTAGGGCAGTCCGCCCGCAGGCTATTGGCTGCGGGGCGGCTGTAACGTGCCCTCGCCCCCAAACTCTTGGCTCGATCCACTCTCATCCTGGCTACCCGAGGTTCTCCCCTGGCGCTCGTGCAAGCCCGCTGGGTGATGGCAGAGTTGGAGCGCGTCAACCACAGTGTCCGGGTGGAACTGCTCACGCTTCGCACCACCGGCGACCGTGTTCGCTCGGTCCCGCTTCCGGAAATCGGCGGGAAAGGTCTGTTCACCAAGGAACTCGAAGACGCGCTGCGCAGCGGCCGGGCGCACTTCGCAGTACACAGCTTGAAAGACCTGCCCACAGAACTCCCCGAAGGGTTGACGCTGGCGTGCGTCCCCGTGCGGGAAGACCCCCGCGACGTGCTGATCAGCCGCGACGGAAAGCATTTCGCAGAACTGCCCCGACAGGCGCGCGTGGGAACCAGCAGCCTCCGTCGCTCGGCGCAACTGAAACGTCTTCGCCCGGACCTCAGAATCAAACCCCTGCGCGGTAACTTGCAGACCCGGCTCCGCAAGTTGCGCGAGGGCGCGCTCGACGCCATTGTGCTCGCCGCGGCCGGGTTGCATCGCATGGAACTGGGCGAGCAGATCACCGAATATTTCTCCTCCGAGACGCTCTGCCCCGCTGTCGGCCAGGGAGCCTTGGGAATCGAAGCGCGCGCCGATGATACGAAGACATTGGAGCTTCTGGACGCGCTCGAAGACCCCGGGACGCGGGTCGCGGTCACGGCCGAGCGGGCATTGCTCCAGCACCTGGGAGGAGGTTGCCAGGTGCCGATCGCCGCGAGTGCGCATCGCCAGGACGACCGGCTTGCGCTCACGGCTCTTGTGATCCGGCCCGACGGGAGCGAATTGGTGCAAGGGACAGAACTGGGGCCGGCGGGCAGCGGAAACTTGGAGGGAGAGGCCGCCGTCCGCATGGCCGAAGCGTTGGGCCGCCAGACCGCCGAGCGTCTGCTCGCGCAAGGCGCCGCTGCGATTCTTGCGTCGCTGGCACAGCAGCCGTCGCCCTTCCCCGCTCCGCAATCGCCGTAATACATCTTCCCTGGACGCGGGCCGCTTCCGATATGAAGCTCGAAGATTTTGATTACCATCTTCCCCCGGAACTGGTGGCGCAATATCCGGCCCGGCGGCGCGAAGACGCGCGGATGCTGGTGGTGCGCCGCGCCAGTGGCGACGGGCCTCCCGGCCCGTCTGGAAACGCCCGTATTTTCGACGCCCAGTTCCGGCAACTGCCGGAGTTTCTCGAACCGAGCGACGTGCTGGTCGTGAACAACTCGCGCGTCCTGCCGGCCCGCTTGCTGGGGCGGCGGCTGGGAGTGCGCGCGCAACGCATCGGCAAGCGAAACCCCGCGCACCGCGAGTATCTGACTTCCCCCATCGAAGTGCTTCTGGTGCGCCGGCTGGACGAATCCGATTGGGAGGCGCTGGTGCATCCGGGCCGAAAGGTTCGCCCCGGGGAGAAACTGATCTTTGAGGCGGGCCAATTAACAGAAGGCGGTTCCGGGAAAGAGTCGCTGACGCTGGAAGCCGAAGTGGTCGGGCACGGAGAGTACGGGCTGCGGACGCTGCGCTTTGCCGGAGACGGTTCGCTCGAAAAAAAACTCCAGCGCATCGGGCATGTGCCGCTCCCGCCCTACATCCACCGGCCGGACGAAAAGCTCGACCGGCTGCGCTACCAGACCGTCTATGCGCGTCGCCCAGGATCAGTCGCCGCGCCGACGGCAGGTCTGCACGTAACTCGGCGGATGCTGGGGGAACTCGAAAAGCGCGGGATCGAAGTCATCAAGGTCACGTTGCACGTGGGTCTGGGAACCTTCCAGCCGGTCCATGAATCGCAAATCGAGCAGCACACGCTGCATCCGGAGCAGTTCGAGGTTTCTCCGGAGGCGGCGGCCCGCCTGAACCACGCGCTCGAAGAAAAGCGGCGCGTCGTGGCCGTCGGCACAACATCGGTACGCACGCTCGAACACGTGGCCGCAGCGCATCGGGGGCGCATTGCGCCGGAGAATGGTGAGACTCAATTGTTTATTTTGCCGGGGTTTCGATTTCGCGTCGTGGGCGGCTTGCTTACCAACTTCCATCTGCCGCGCACGACGCTCTTGATGCTGGTCTCGGCCTTCGCCGGGCGAGAGTTGATCCTGGCCGCTTATGAGCACGCCGTCCGGGAGCGGTATCGCTTTTACTCGTACGGCGATTGCATGTTGATCCTGTAAACCTGGGACTCGCCGAGAAAATACCCACGGCACAGAAAGCGTGCCGTGGCTACCTGTGCTCCAAAGCAAGCCTTCGGGCGCTTTTAGTTCAGCGTAACGTAGCGCTCCAACCGGGCCACTTCCTTTGCGTTTACATACTTGCCCATCTCGCGCCGGAATTTCTCGATATTCCCGTAGGGGCGGTACTCCTTGAACTCGCGCAGCATTCGTGGCCCGAGGCCGGGGATGCTCGTGATGTCTGCGTCGCTCGCCGTATTAAGCGGGATGGGCACGAAGACGTATTGCTCCAGGCGGGTCACCTCCTTCTCGTCCACGTACTTTCCCATTTCCCTCCGGAACTGTGCGAGCGTCTTGTACGGCCTGTACTCGAGAAACTCGCGCAGCATCCGGGGTCCCAATCCCGGAATCATCAGGATTTCCTCGCGGGGCGCTGTGTTGAGGTTGATGTGGAGGAAGATCTTTGCGTACAGCTCCGGCAGTTGTTCTTTCTTG
The DNA here is from genome assembly GCA_001767035.1 of Acidobacteria bacterium RIFCSPLOWO2_02_FULL_61_28. Taxonomy (GTDB): domain Bacteria; phylum Acidobacteriota; class Terriglobia; order 2-12-FULL-54-10; family 2-12-FULL-54-10; genus 2-02-FULL-61-28. Next base: position 7,681 of record MEKR01000148.1, on the reverse strand, counting down.
AGCGACTGACTGAGGAACGAATTCAGTTCCGTCATGCTCAGGAAGGGGCGCCGCTCCAGGATTCCCTTTACAATCGCCGCATTGAGGTGCGGAAGCGCCAGCAGGTCCTTCTCAGCCGCAAGATTTGGATCTGCCAGGCCTTGCGGGCGTCCGACCTGGCCGTGGGCGGTACCGGCGAAACCTACTGTGAGGGCGATCGTTATGATGCCTGCAAACAGACGAGATAGTTGCCAATTCATGTCATGCTCCTTTGGTTGAAAGTTCCTTTACGGGTCGAGTCGTCCAGGACCGGGTGGCGGTATGTATAAAGCAATCCCAAGAATCCCATCTGGATCATAACCCCCGGCGCCAGCGCGGGCGGGGTTTGCGTCTGCATCGCTTCCCAGAACAGATTCAGTCCACTCAGAGTGGGGGTGGACTCCAACTGGAACGCCGCCCTGCCCTGGTAATGAAGCAGAATCCCAGCGACGCCACTCAGCAGGAACAGGACCATCGTTCCCTGAAAAACGCGCAAGCTGGTGGCCCGCCGGTCAGCGGCATGCCATCCGAGCACGAGGAGACTGGCCAGGATCAGAAGCAGCGGGACCCATTGCCAGGCATCCTCCGTATGTTTCACTAGCAGCAGTTCCGCAACCAAGCCGAGCAGACCGAAGAGAAAAAGAGCCAGAAGATACCGGCGCAGAGCGGCGAGGGTGACAGTGTGTCCGTTATCGTTGGGGAAAGGAGTGCTCATCCGCGTATTTTCTGGCGACCACTGCGGGAAGTCAATGCAAGGCAGGTCATTTCCTGCGCTCATCGGAAGTTTCCCACTTCCACTGAGGCCCTGCTTCATATCGAAAGCCAGCCGCCCTGCCCTCTCAAGCTCCGATCACCTGTTGCGGCGTAGGGCGATCATCCCGCTGGCCAGGAGCGCCGGCTTCCACTCGGCTCTGTCGGCCGCCGTGACAGCGGCGCTCCATTTCTCTCCACGGTAACTGGAGGATTGCTCTAGCGTCCCTGCCGTTGGCCACGGGGACCGGCGGGACCTCTCGGTCCACCCTGCTGCATGGGGCCGCGAAAACGTCCCCGGCCGCTCTCCCGCAGGTCCTGGAGCTTCTGCTGCTGCGTGGGATTGAGCAGCGAGCGGATGTTGTTCCGTGTCTGCTCGTTGATCGCCTGCGCCTGCTCGCGGCGCGCTTCCGGCGTCAACGAAGTGTTGTCTCGCAGAGCCTGCAACTGGGTTCTCTGGCTGTCAAGAGCCGATTGCATCTGGGTCTTCTGCTCCGTCGTCAGGTCGAGCAGACGCGCCGTGCGGTCGAATTGCTCGCCGGCCCGCTCCTGCACTCGGTTCCGGGCCTGCGTGCGCAGGTCTTCGGCCTTTTGCTTTTGCTCGACCGTCAGGATGGACTGAACCTTGTCCCGGGTCTGCTGCGTGATCTCGCGCGCTCGCTGTGCTCGCTGGTCCCGGGTCAGCGTGGTGTCGTTGCGCAGCACCTGCATCTGGCTTTGCTGATCTTGCAGATAAGACTGGACCGTGCTCTTTTGAGCTTCCGTCAGGTTCAGCCGTTCGGCCAGCCGCGCGGCGGCCCGGTCGGGGGAAAACTCCCGCCGCTCCTGCGCGTGAAGGGCCGGCACCCCCAGGCTCGATACTATGACCACGCCAAACCCAAAGCTCGATAGCGTCACGGCAGCCGTTGCCAAAGCGGCCATCCGGATGTTCTTGTACATTTGCATTGTTCCTCCTGCTTGCCAAGGGCCTTCTCGCCTTCAACTCCGATCTTTCCGAGGTCTCATCGGCCCTCGCTTCTAGAAACACTCCCCGCGCGCAAAAGTTGTGGAGGGATCGAACGGAAGCAGCAATGCCTGTCGAACATGCAACGACAGCCTGTGCTATTCTAGTCATGGCGAAACTGATACGATGGCCTATCCACTAACATCGCATGAAGGGAATCCCCCGGGCCGAGTTGCCGAGGTCCACGAAAAGGAAGTTGTGCGCGCCTGGCAGGACACTCCGGTGGCTGAATTGGCTTCCAATCAAAACGTTCAGCCCATCCAACGTCTCGAAGAAATATTGGGGAAGGGAAAAGACCTTTGGAAGGATGAGGAGGAATTTGAGAATTTCGTCCAGGGCATATACCAGCGCCGCAAGGAAGATCGGGAGAGAAGGGAGTGAGCACTTTAGTCCTGGATACCAATATCGTGTCGTATTTGATTCGAAATCATTCTCTGGCACAAGAATATCGTCGCCACCTGGAAGGTCACACCCTAGCGATCTCGTGCATGACGGTTGGCGAATTGTATGAAGGAGCCTTCCGTGCCAACTGGTCCAAAGACAGAATGATGGAGCTAGATGCAACGCTTCGCATCTATTTGGTAATACCTTCCAGTCCACGGATTTGCCGAAAGTGGGGTGAGGTTCGCTCATTGCGGAGGCAACAGCCGATATCGGTTCAAGACGCTTGGATTGCTGCTACAGCGATGGAGCATGGTTGCCCTCTTGTCACACACAATCCAGGCGACTTTGGCGGAATACCAAACCTTCAAATCATCACAGGAAATTAGTCCGTGACCCGCCACGAGTTCAAAGGAGCTTTCTGCCAGCAAAACTTCATGATGAGTCTTCCGGGAGCAGACATTGGCTTACGATGACTTACGAACGTTCATCCGTACCCTAGAGCAGGCGGGCGAGCTGAAGCGAATCGCCGTCGAGGTGGACCCGATCCTCGAAATCTCCGAGATCGCCGACCGCGTCTCGAAGTCGGGCGGGCCGGCGCTGCTCTTTGAGAACGTCCGGGGCAGCCGCATCCCCGTGCTCATCAACGCCTTCGGCTCGCCGCGCCGCATGGAGCTGGCGCTGGAAGTGAATTCCGTCGAGGAAGTAGCCGGGCGGATTCGGGAGCTGGTTCAGATGAAGCCGCCCGAAGGCTTTCTCGACAAGCTCAAAATGATTCCCCGCCTGGCCGAGATCGGTTCCTTTATCCCCAAACAGGTCAAGGACGGCCCCGCGCGCGAGGTCGTCAAACAAGAGAACTTCTCTCTTTTCGAGCTGCCGATTCTTCAATGCTGGCCGCAGGACGGCGGCCGCACCATCACGTTTCCGGTGGTCTTCTCGCGGAACCCCGAGACGGGTAAGCGCAACGCCGGCGCTTACCGGATGCAGGTCTTTGACGACCGCACGACGGCCATGCACTGGCAGATTCACAAACAGGGCGCGGAGCACTTCCGGCGCGCCGTCCGGAGCCAGAATCAGAGCCGCGACCGTAAGGGAGCGGGCAATCAGGGCGTCGAATACTCCACCGCCCTCTCAGGCCAGCGCTCGGGAGAACCGGCCGAACAAGCCCCCGGCAGCGGGCGCATGGAGGTGGCCGTCGCCATCGGGACCGACCCGGCAGTCACGTTTTCCTCGATTTGCCCGCTTCCGCCCGACATGGACGAGATGCTCTTTGCCGGCTTCCTGCGCAGCAAGCCGGTCGAGATGATGCGCTGCCTTACGGTGGACCTCGAAGTTCCCGCCACGGCTGAGATCGTGCTCGAAGGAACCGTGGACCTGGCCGAGCGCCGTATCGAAGGCCCCTTCGGCGACCATACGGGGTTCTACTCGCTCCCCGACGAGTATCCGGTTTTCCATGTCGCGTGCATGACTCATCGCCGTGATCCCATCTATTCGACCACGCTGGTCGGGCGGCCGCCAATGGAGGACTGCCACATGGGCCGCGCCATCGAGCGCATCTTCCTTCCGCTGATGCAGCTTCAGTTGCCCGAGATCGTGGACATCCACATGCCGTTCGAGGGCATTTTTCATAACCTGATGCTGGTCTCGATCCGCAAGTCCTATCCCGGCCACGCGCGCAAAGTGATGAACGCCGTCTGGTCGCTGGGCCAAGCGATGTTCACCAAGTGCGTGGTCGTGGTGGACGAGGACGTGAACGTGCAGGACCCGCGCGAGGTTGTCTGGAAGGCTTTGAACCACATTGACCCGGAGCGCGATATTCAATTCGTCCTGGGGCCGGTGGATTCGCTCGACCACTCCAGCCGCCTGCCGAACTTCGGGTCGAAGATGGGCGTGGACGCCACGCGCAAATGGCCCTCGGAAGGCTTTGCGCGCCCCTGGCCCGACGAGCTGCGCATGGACCCGCACATCAAGGCCTTGGTGGATGGGAAGTGGGAAAAGCTGGGGCTGTGAACGGCAGTGGTCAGTGACAAGTGATCAGTGACGAGCAAATGCAGCGCTACACCGGTTTCTGTAGTTCCTGTAGACAGCAGCGGAAGCCCCGCAAGGGGCGAAAGATTCTAGCCCAGGACGTGAGTCCTGGGAATTGGGAGATCGAAAGACCCCAGCCCCGGTAGGGGCGACAGATACGGAGGGCTCGATGGTCTTACGCCCCTGCCGGGGCTATGGGGTGTGCCGGTCTTCTGATCCACGGCTCGCGCCGTGGGCTAAACTCTTGCGCCCCTCCGGGGCTCCCAAACGGGATACACCTTTCCGAAAACTGCGCCAGAGCTTTTTCCTCGCCCGTCAATCGTCACTCGTCACTGAACGTGAGACCCACCGGAATCGCCACGCGATAACCAGCAGCGCCAGCGCCGCCAGAACAACCCCGAACACGGCTGGTCCCGACCGGATCATCCATTCCCAGACCTGCCTTCCATACCAGACGGCCAGCAATCCCTCGGTAGAATAGCGAAGGCCGCGTCCCGCGAGCAACGCAACGAGAAATTTCCGATAGGGTAGTTTGAGCAACCCTGCCGTCCCGACAAACAACTTGAACGGGGTTGGAGGTGGAAGCAGGGACGTGACGAAGAGGGACACCGTCCCGTACTTCTCCACCAAACGCCGCACTTGGGCAAAGCGGGGCGTGGAGCGGTTCCGCTCGAGCAGCGCCTCTTCTCCTTTGCGAACGGCGAAGTACAGCGCGGAGCACCCGGTCAACGAACCGGCGGTAGCGGCGAGCACATAGAAAGGCATCTGAGAGGGCCGCAGCGCGCAGACCGAAACGAGCCAGAGGTCCACGCCTCCGGCAAAAGAAAGGAAAGAAGAATCCAGCACGGCGGCGACGAAGAGTCCCCAGCCGCCGAGGGGGAGGAGAACTTTCTGCGCGGCAAGGGCCAGTTTGGCCAGGAATGGCAACTCGGTTCCTTATTCTCCATTCTCCGGTCTTTTCTCCGGCCTTGTCTCCGGCCTTGGGACCCTCGGTAGCGCGGTCACTTCGGGCCGACCCCACGGCCGAGACCCGGCGCCGAGGGAGGCAGAGCCGCTAGTCGGTCCCGCAAAGCGGGACCCGCCGGCGGAACTCCGCGTGGGGTTGGAAATGGAAATAGCGGGCACGATGCGCAGCCCTCCTCTGCCAAGACGGCTGCGCTCCGGATTCCCCCCTGCGGGAGAGGGAGCAGCGGAGGGCAGACCCGAACTTACTTAAAACTTCGGATCGCCGTCGCCTCATCGGTGTGCACCTCAAAGACCGTCAGCAGCTTGGTAATCTGCAAGAGGTCATGGACCTTCTTGGTCAGATTGAGGAGCTTCAGTTGCCCTTGCTGACCGGAAAGCGTCGTGTAACCGCTGACCAGCGCGCCGAGGCCGGAACTGTCAATGTAACTGATCTCGGCCAGGTTCAGAAGAATCTTCTTTTGTCCCTGGCTGAGCAAATTCTGCAACATCTCCCGGAGAGTGGTCGTGGCCTCGCCCAGAACAATGCGGCCGCTCAGATCCACGATAGTCACTCCGTCCACCTGCCGACTACCTGCTTTCAAACTCACTGTAATGTCCTCCTCAGGGCGTTTTTGAAAGATACTTTACCATAATGACTTCCATGCCGGAGGAATCCTGCCGGCGCATGGTCACCTCATCCATCGTGGCGTTCACCAGGAAAACCCCCCGCCCGCGGTCCCGCAACAGATTTTGGGGATCGCACGGGTCGGGCAACGAGCTGGGATCAAACCCTGTTCCTTCATCGCGGACGGAAATGACCAACCCCCCATCGCGCAATTCCACAGCCAGCGCCACCGTTTTCGCGGCATCACACCGGTTCCCATGAAACACGGCGTTCGCTACCGACTCGCGGACCGCCAGGCCGATTTCATTCTGCTGCTGCTCGGTGCAGCCCGTCTTCTTGCAAAACCGGCGGATCAGCCGCTCCGCCACGTCTACACTTTGCAGCGTGCTCTCCAAAGCCAGCTCGAGCCGCTGCGCCGGGAAGATCACCTTCTCCGTCCGGCGGGGCCGTTTCGATGCCATGCTGCACCTCTGCGAGCGGATTCCGCAACCGGCGTATATTGTAGCTTCAACTGGATTGTCCGTCTAGGGAAAGAGTAGATCGAGTTGCCGGCGCGGATGAAAAGCAGCCGGTCTTGCCCGGAACCGAACGGCCGGCTGCGGCAGGGGATTATTCAGAATGGCCGTGGGAAACGGCCCGGAAGAGGGAACGGGCTGCCGGAGCGATCCGACTCGCTGCCTGCCGGCATGGCAGACGGAGGAGCCGGAAGAGGCGAAGCGGGCGCGGACCCCAAGAAGTTGATTTCGTCGGCGGTGAACGTCAAATCGCGGTCCAGACGCATTTCGAGGGCCGTGCCGCGGAGAAGCCGGACCTCGGAACCGCGCGTGAGCAAGACCGCGCCGAGACCGGCGGCGGCTCCCACCCCCGCCCCAATCGCAGCTCCCTTGCCCCCGCCGGCAATGGCTCCGATTGTCCCTCCGCTCGCTCCGGTGCTCGCCACCGTCCCCACATCCCTTCCCTTGGTGGCTTCACCCTCGACCTTGCCTTCCTTGCCCTGGAGCGTATCGTTGCCCGCGCCGTCCACCGCGCTGACGGTGCCGCGGAAGTCGCGCGACACCCCGTTGCGGAGCATCAGCGTGTCAAAGCGCACGTAGATTTCCCCGCGCCCCTTGACGCGCCCCGGACGCTTCACCTGCGTAATCGTCCCCGTCACGTAGCTGCCCTCCGGGACCACGATGCGGCTCTCCGCCGAAACCGGGAAGGACGTTTGCAGGTACACCCGGTCCCCCACTTGGGAGGTCCTGGTGCTGACGCTGTTGACCAGGACCAGGGGAATGCGTGTGCCGATCCTGACGACATACTTGGTCGTCTCCGGCTCGTCTTGTGCGGATGCGATACCTCCCCCGCCGAGCAACCCTACCAGAAACCAGAGCAGCACTCTTTTCATAGACCCTCCCCGCTGTTCTCGATTACCATTATAAACCCTGCCCGGCCGCACAAGTTTCGATCTCTGTCGAGACCGCAACTGGCACGCCGCTCAGCACGCCCAGAGGCAGGCGAAGGCGCAATGCTATAATGCGCGAGGGACAGGACCAAACTTCGCAACCGGCACAGGACCAATGACCAAAGAAGAAGAACAAGTTCTCGAAGCCAACGAAAATTTCTACCATGCCATGCAGGAATTGAGCCTGGAAGCGATGGAGGCCGTGTGGCTCCCGGCGGACTGGGTGCGCTGCGTTCATCCGGGCTGGGAGGCGCTGGAAGGCTGGGAAGCCATCCGCGAAAGCTGGCAGCAGATTTTCACCGGCACCCAATTCATGCGCATCGTCGTGGGCGTGCAATCGCTCCGTGTGGAACACTCGATGGCGTGGGTGTGCTGCACGGAGAAAATTTCGAGCGCCGCCACCGACCGCTTCGAATCCGCCAACGTCCAAACCACCAACGTCTTCCAGCGGCGCAACGGGACTTGGTATCTCGTCCTCCACCATTCC
>MEKR01000147.1:674-15518 GCA_001767035.1 Acidobacteria bacterium RIFCSPLOWO2_02_FULL_61_28 | reverse complement strand
TTGCCTTGACAGCGCAAATTCGTCTGGTTCCCGTCGGTGAAAAAGGGAGGGCTCCGCGTGCCAATCGGTGAAGCAGCCACCTCCCCGTTTGCCCGAATTTCGGTCAAACGATACAATCGAAGCGCGTGTGCCGCTGGTCGGGAGAGGCTGTTGGCCTCCCCGTGGAGAACGAGGAATGGATGGCGGGCGAAGTTACGATGTGCTGGTCGTGGGCGGCGGGAACGCGGCGCTCTGCGCGGCGCTCAGCGCCCGGCAGCGCGGAGCGAGCGTCCTCGTGCTCGAGGCTTCCCCGAAACACTTTCGCGGAGGCAATAGCCGCCACACCCGGAATCTGCGCTGCATGCACGACGGCCCGGCGGACGTGCTGACGGAATCCTACCCGGAGTCGGAATATTGGGACGATCTGTGCCAGGTGACGGAAGGTCAGACGAACGAGCCGCTGGCCCGCCGCGTCCTCCATGACTCGGCCACCTGCCGGGACTGGATGGCGCAGCACGGCGTCCGCTTCCAGCCGTCCTTGAGCGGCACGCTCCACCTTTCCCGCACCAATGCCTTCTTCCTCGGCGGGGGAAAGGCGCTGATGAACGCATACTACCGCGCCGCCGAGAGGATCGGAGTCGAGGTCGAGTACGACGCGGAGGTTTGCGCGTTGAATATCCGGGAGGGAAGGTTTTCGTCTGCGGTGGTCTCTCGCAACGGTTCTTCCCAGGAGGTTCACGCGAAGGCGCTCGTGGCTGCGGCCGGCGGGTTCCAGGCCAATCTCGCCTGGCTGAAGCAAGCCTGGGGAGAAGCCGCCGACAACTTCCTCATCCGCGGCACTCCGTATGACACCGGCACGATTCTGCGCATTCTGATGGATCGGGGAGCGAAAACCGTGGGCGATCCGGCGCAGTGCCATGCGGTGGCCATTGATGCGCGCGCGCCCCGCTTCGACGGCGGCATCGTCACCCGCGTGGACTCCATTCCCATCGGGATCGTCGTCAACAAACACGCGACACGGTTCTACGATGAAGGCGAAACCTTTTGGCCCAAGCGGTACGCCATCTGGGGAAGGCTCGTCGCGCAGCAGCCGGATCAGATCGCCTTCTCGATTTTTGACGCCAAAGCCATCGGCCTGTTTGTGCCACCCGTGTTTCCGCCGCTCCAAGCCCGCTCGATCCGCGAGCTTGCCGGCGCGCTCGCGTTGAATCCCGAGTCGCTGGAGCGGACTGTTTCCCAGTTTAACGGGGCGGTGCGGCCGGGCGCATTCGATCTGGCACGCTTGGACGATTGCAGAACGGGAAGCCTGACGCCTCCCAAAACGCACTGGGCGCGTCCGCTCGATACCCCTCCGTTCTACGCCTACCCGCTGCGCCCCGGGATCACCTTCACGTACCTCGGAGTCGCCGTGAACGAGCGGGCGCAGGTCATCCTGCAAGACAACCAGCCGTCCGAGAACACCTTCGCAGCGGGCGAGATCATGGCGGGCAATATCCTGGGCAAAGGCTATCTGGCCGGAATCGGGATGACCATCGGAACGGTTTTCGGGCGGATCGCCGGGGAGGAGGCCGCGCGCCATGTCCTCGGTTAAACCGATTTCTTCCCTTCTCTCGCTTCTGCCGCAGGAAGGGGAACGGGTTCTGCGAATCTGCAATGCCTGCCGCTACTGCGAGGGATTTTGCGCGGTGTTTCCGGCCCTCGAGCGGCGATTCAACTTCTCAGAACAGGACGTCAACTATCTGGCGAACCTGTGCCACGACTGCGGCGAGTGCTACTACGCCTGCCAGTATGCGCCGCCGCACGAGTTCGCGCTGAATCTGCCGCGGACGCTCGCCCATCTTCGCAGAGAAACGTATCAGCAATACGCCTGGCCCAGCTTCCTCGCCGCCCTGTTCCGGCGAACGGGTCTGGCGCTGGTCTTGAGCGCACTGCTGGTTCCCGCTCTGTTCGTCCTTCTGACCTTTCTGTTTTCAGGGCCGGCGGTAGTGTTCTCGTCCCACAGCGTCGCCGCAGGCTCCTTTTATCAAGTGGTCTCGCACGAAGCGATGACGGCGAGCTTCGGCGTGGTCGGCGTGTTTGTTCTCATCGCCCTGGGAATCGGTTTCGCGCGCTTCTGGCGCGAGACCGGAGAATCCTGGAGCGCCTTCCTGAAGCCGAGCGTCCTGGCGCAGGCGCTCGGAGACACGCTGCGGCTTCGGTACCTCGCAGGGCCCGGGGAGGGCTGCGCGTACCCCGACGAACTTCCCTCGCAGGCCCGGCGCTGGTTCCATCATCTGACGTTCTACGGGTTCCTGCTGTGCTTCGCGGCGACGACGGTCGCAGCGATCTACCATAACGTTTTCGCTTGGGAAGCCCCTTACCCGCTCCGGAGCGTTCCCGTTGTTCTGGGGTCTTTGGGCGGCGTGGGACTGCTGGTCGGGCCGGTCGGGTTACTCTGGCTCAAGCGCGCGCGCAATCCGGAGTTGAGCGATCGAGGGCAGACCGGTTTGGATGTCACATTCCTGGCGCTTCTGCTCGGGATCAGTCTCACCGGCTTTTTGCTGCTGGCCTTGCGCGAAACCGCCGCGATGGGCCTGACGCTGGCCGTGCATCTGGGTTTAGTGATGGGTCTCTTTCTGACGCTGCCGTACGGCAAGTTTGTCCATGCCGTCTATCGCTTTGCCGCGCTGGCCCGCAATGCGATCGAGAAGCAACGCCCTTCGCCGGAGCAGCGCCGGGAATGAAAGTTGCGTCCAAACTTGCTCCGAGCGTATCGTAGGAGATTCAGGGAAAGGGTGAGAGGGAAGATGAAAATCCATTGCGGACAGATGGTTCTTCGGTTCGCGGGTGTGCTGCTGCTGGGGATCGGTTTGCTCCACAGCGCGGAGGCGCAGGCCCAGACGCTCACGCTCATCGCGCCGGCGTCTCCGGGGGGCGGCTGGGACCTGACGGCGCGCGTCATGCAGCAGGTCCTGCGACGCAGCGGGATAGGGCGGTCCGTGCAGGTGTTCAATGTGCCCGGCGCCGGCGGCACCATCGGTCTGGCGCAGTTGGTAAGCTCGCATCGCGGCGATGGCAACCAACTGATGGTCATGGGCTTGATCATGGTGGGCGCGGTCCTCACCAATCGGTCGCCAGTAACGCTCGAGCAGGTCACCCCCATCGCGCGCCTGCTCACTGAGTACGAGATTCTGGTGGTCCCGGCGGCTTCGCCGTATCGGACTTTGGCGGACTTGATCAAGGCCTGGAAGCCGAACCCCGGAAAGCTCGCCATTGCGGGCGGTTCCGCCGGCGGCACCGACCACATGCTGGCCGGGCTACTCGCCAAAACCGTGGGCATTGACGCGACCAAGATCAATTACGTGCCCCACTCCGGGGGCGGCGAGTCCATCGCCTCATTATTGGGAAACCACGTGGCCTTCGGCATCAACGGCTCGAGCGAACTGATTTCGTTTATCCAAGCCGGGCAACTGCGCGCGCTGGCGATCTCGAGCGAGAAGCGCGTGCTGGGGCTGGACATTCCGACCTTCCTGGAGCAGGGCGTTCCGCTCACGTTGCCCAACTGGAGAGGCGTCGTGGCGGCCCCCGGCATCAGTGCCGCGCACCGCGCCGCCCTGGTGTCGCTGATGGATCGGATGCGCCAGTCGGCGGCGTGGAAGGAAGCCCTTCAGAAGAACAACTGGACGGATATGTATCTGGCGGGGCCGGCGTTCGACCAATTCCTTCAGCAGGAGAATGCCCGCGCGACAAGCGTTCTCAAGTCCATCGGTCTGGTGAAGTAAGAGCCTCGAAGACGTTCTCCCGTTGACCCAACCATCCAAGCCGCCCCCAATTTCCAGGTACGCAACCGGGATACTGCGTGGCGATCTCGCCGTCGCCCTCGGAGTAGTCTTGCTGGGGATCGGCCTGGCGGCGGGCGCCTTTGGAATTCGCTTTGGGGTAGGATATGACCGGATCGGACCTCGCTTCTTCCCGTTTCTTGTATCGCTCGGCCTGGTGGTCGTAGGAAGTTGGCTCGCCGTTGCGGCGATGCGTAGTGGCAGGGCCAGACCGGCAGCAGTGGAACCGAGCGAGGTTGCCATTCCGACAGACTGGCGGACAAACTGGACCGGCTTGGGGTATTTGAGTCTGGCCTTGTTGCTAAACCTCCTTCTACTCGAACGGGCGGGATTTGTGATAGCTTCGACCGCGCTGTTCTGGCTGGTAGCCCGCGCCTTTGGCAGTCGGCGGCCCGCGCGCGACGCCGTGGTGGCGGTGCTGCTTTCGGTCTTGGTCTACCAGGCGTTTACCCGAGGGTTGGGTTTGACGTTACCGTCGGGCGTGATCGAGCGGCTTCTCTGAATGGAATCTTTTTCCTTACTTCTCCGCGGTTTTAGCGTTGCCCTCCTGCCGTGGAACCTTTTGTGGGCGTTTGTGGGCGTGGTGCTCGGCACCGTGGTGGGGATTCTTCCGGGGATCGGTCCCGCCCTCACCGTGGCGCTGCTGCTGCCGGTTACCTACGACCTCGAGCCGGTCAGCGCCTTCATCATGTTCGCGGGAATTTACTCGGGAGCGATGTACGGCGGCTCGACGACTTCGATCCTCATGAACACGCCCGGAGAAAGCGGCAGCATGATCACGGCACTGGAAGGACACGAGATGGCCCGCGCGGGCCGAGCCTCGGCGGCGCTCGCGACCGCGGCGATTGGCTCGTTCGTGGCTGGCACGATCGGCACCGTCGGACTGACCTTGGCGGCTCCGCTCCTGGCTCGAGTGGCGCTCACGTTTGGGCCGGCCGAATACTTTGCCCTGATGGTGCTCGGCTTCTCGACGATCTCGGCGGTGCTCGGCGAGACGCCGATCCGCGGCCTCGTCTCTCTTTTCTTTGGCCTCGCCCTGGGGCTGGTCGGGATTGATCTGCAAACCGGGGAGGCTCGCTTTACGCTCGGCCTGCCGCAATTGCTCGACGGAATAGACGTGGTGGTGGTTGTGGTCGGCCTGTTCGCCGTCGGGGAGACCCTGCATGTGGTTTCCAGGCCGCACCATGCGTCTTTCATCACGAAGGTGCGGGGCTGGACCTGGATGACGCGAGCGGATTGGTCCCGGTCCTGGAAACCTTGGCTGCGTGGCACCGTATTGGGTTTCCCGGTGGGCGCCTTGCCGACGGGCGGCGTGGTGATCCCGACGTTTCTCTCCTACTGGCTGGAACGGCGGCTGAGCAAGAACCCGGAGGAGTTTGGGCGGGGCGCTATCGAGGGCGTGGCCGGGCCGGAGGCCGCCAATAATGCCGCCGCGGCCGGCGTGCTGGTTCCGTTGCTGACGTTGGGATTGCCGACTTCGGCCACCGCCGCCATCCTGCTGGCTGCCTTCCAGCAGTATAACCTGCAGCCGGGTCCGTTGCTGTTTGTGACGAATCCGTCGCTGGTGTGGGGTCTGATTGCCAGCCTCTATATCGGGAACCTGGCGCTGTTGCTGCTCAACCTGCCGCTGGCCCCGCTCTGGGCGCGCCTGCTCGAAATACCGCAGCCGCTCCTCTACGGTGGGATTCTGGTCTTCGCGACGGTGGGAACCTACAGCCTGAACAGTTCCGTCTTCGATGTGGGCCTGATGTCGGTGATCGGGGTGGTCGGTTATTTCATGCGGCGGTTTGACGTTCCGGTGGCTCCCGCCATTATCGGCATGATCCTGGGGCCTCTGGCCGAGCAGCAGTTCCGGCGGGCGCTCGCCATTTCCCAAGGGGAGATGTCTGTCTTCCTGACGCGCCCGCTCTCGGCCACGGTGCTGGCGCTGGCGGTCCTGGTCCTGGTGATTCCATCCCTGCTGCGGCTTCTGCGGGCGCGCGCGGCCCACCAGGGCCGACCTTGAATAGAGGCGTAGCCACGGCATGCTTTTTATGCCGTGGGTTCGTTTCGGCCAAAAGCCCACGGCAAGCCGCCAAACGGGACCGTGGTTACCCGCGGGGCCCCCAAGAGTTCATATTCGCCTGCATGTAGGTTCGCAACACGGCGTTGATGCGCGTCTGATAACCCTTTTGCTTTCGGAGCCAATGGAGCAAATCGGCATCCAGGCGGATCGTGATGGTTTGCTTGGCCCGGGGCATTACCACGCGTGCCTTTTTCCAAAAATCCGCATCGGTAGGTCGCGCCTCGGGATCGGTCTCGACGGCCCGGCGGACCTGGGCGTCGCTCAGGGAACGGACCCGCTTCCAATCGCTGCCCGCCTTAACGGATGCTTTTCCAGTACGCTTCTCGCTCATGTCGCTCTGCCCTCCAGGCCGAGATGATTCGCCGCCCGCCTGGCGGGATGTCCGTGTAGATGACTGTAATCTCGATGCCGTTTACGACTCCCACAGCATAAACGCGAACCTCGCCGTAATCGAATCGCTCGTCCACTTGCTCGAGAGTCGGCCCCTCGAAGATTTTGACAGCGTCCTCGAACGCAATGCCGTGACGGGCCACGTTGCGGCGATTCTTCTTCGGATCCCAAACGCAGTTCATGCTTTCATATTTACATTATGTATTTACTAATCGGAAAACGCAAGCCAAAAGCCCACGGCACACACAACGTGCCGTGGCTACCCTGGCCGCATTAGGGGCGTGTGTCAAACGGTGAGGGTTTCGAATGCGATACGCAATGGTTCAGGCTTGGCGCGGGAGAAGTTGAGCTTTTCAAAACCGATCACACGCCCGGAAATATCCTTCATCAGGATGACTTCGTCACCCGTTTCTTCGCAGACGTGCTCGTCCTGCGGATTGCCAAACCACACCGTAAGCGTGTTGCCGGTCTGATCATAGAAAACCTTCACTTCGGCCATATTGTAGTCCCCTCCTTGATCGCATCGGTCGGATAGGCTGTGATCAGGAAACCTTCTTCGTTCAGGTGCTTCGTTACTGCGCAAACCCAGCGGCTGTCGTGCTCCGCCCGGTAGAACAAATAGACATCGGAATCGATTCGACTCTGCCGAATCTCTTCCGGATGCTCCAAGGTCGCTTTCACTTCCAACTCGCGACCGGCCATCACGGGATGCTTGATGCAGATAATGATCTCCCAGTAAGCACGGGTGGCTCGGACCCGAAAGCCTAGCGGCGTGGGCACTTCAAAAAGCAAATCGGATTCAGAAGCGTCTCCCATCCCCTCAATTGTAGCGCCGAGAACCGTGCCCTTTGCAAGAGACTGCAATTCGTCTTCGGCGGCCTGGTGGTAACGGACGGGAATCACCGCAACATTCTTTCTGCCTTCTTAGCCACCTCGGAAGCGGAGACAGCCGTAGCGCGGCCTGCGCGGTACTCCTCCAAACGCCTTTGCGCTTCCTCGGCCCAGAGGCGGTCCGCCTCTTCCTCGTTTAACTCCTCCAGGCTGGCCAGAAGTCTCTCTGCCAAGGCCGCGCGGTCATGAACGTCCAGCGTTAAAACCGTTCTGAGAAGTTCGGCTAGGTCCGGCATCTTGACCTCCCCCTTTATTGTATCTACCAGGCCGGGACACGGGCTTGCTAATTGGCTTTGATCAGCAGGTGGGCGTAGCTGAAGCTGTCCACGAGGGCTTTCCAACTGGCGTCCACGATGTTCTCATCCACGCCGACGGTTCCGAAGCGCTTTTCGCCGAGTTTGGATTCGATCAGGACCCGCACCTTGGCTCCGGTGCCGCGCTGCTCGGGGATGATCCGGACTTTGTAGTCCTCCAGGCGCAATTTCGCCAGTTCCGGAAACTTGCTGGTGAGCGCGGCCCGCAAAGCCAAATCGAGCGCGTTGACGGGACCGTCTCCGTAAGCCATCTTGGTGACTTCGTCGCCGTTCACCCGGATGACGACCACGGCGCAGGATTCCGGATTACCGGCCGTTTTCTTGGTCACCTCGACGCGGTATTCGACCAAGTTGAAGATTTCCGTGTTCTCGCCCCGCAGGCCACGGATGAGCAAATCGAGCGAGCCGTCGGCGGCTTCAAACGCGTAGCCTTGATGCTCGAGCCGCTTGATCTCGTTCAGCGCCACGCGCGCCAGCGGGTCGCGTTTCTTGATCCCGAACCCTTCGAGCGTCTCGATGTGCGCCGTGCCGGCGAGGTCGGAAACCAGGAACTGCCTGCGATTGCCCACGGCCTCGGGGTCAATGTGCTCGTAGAGTTCCGGGTTTTTGAGCACCGCGTCCACGTGCACGCCGCCCTTATGCGCGAAGGCCAGCTCGCCGACGTAGGGCTGCTGCGGGTGCGGCGGCAGGTTGGCCAGCTCGTACACGAAGCGCGACAACGCCGTCAGTTGGGAAGCGTCAATCTTGCCTTGGGTCGGAATCTTCCACTTGAACAAATTGGCGAGGATCGTGATCAGATCGGCATTCCCCACGCGTTCCCCGATGCCGTTGACGGTCCCCTGGACCATCTCGGCGCCCTCGTACACGGCGGCCAGAGTGTTGGCGACGCCGTAGCCGCTGTCATTGTGCGTGTGAATCCCCACCCGGGCCTTGGGGAACTCGGCTTTCACCCGGCGCACGATCTCGGTCACGGCGCGGAAATCGGTCCCGCCGTTGGTATCGCAGAGCACCAGGAAGTGCGCCCCGGCGGCGTGCGCGGACCGCAAAGTGCAAAGCGCGTACTCGGGATCGAGCTGAAAGCCGTCAAAGAAATGCTCCGCGTCGTAAATGACCTCTTTCCCGTGACGGTTCAAATAGGCCGTCGAATCCGAGATCATGCGCAGATTTTCCTCCGGCGTCGTTTGCAGCGCCTCCTTCACCTGGAACTGCGAACTCTTTCCGAAGATGGTCACGACCGGGGTCTGGGCTTCGATCAGCGCTTGGAGATTGGGGTCCTGCTCCGGCGGCGTGTCTTTCTTGCGAGTGCTCCCGAAGGCCGCCACTTTTGCATACTGGAGCGGGACGGTGCGGATGGTGTTGAAGAAGTCAATGTCTTTGGGGTTCGAACCCGGCCATCCGCCCTCGATATAGTCGAACTGGAGCGCGTCGAGTCTCTTGGCAATCTGGACTTTGTCGTCCACCGACAAGGACATCCCGCCTCCTTGGGTGCCGTCCCGCAGAGTGGTGTCATAAATCAGAATCGGCTTTGTTCCCATGTTTCGCTCTCAACCGCCCATCTCGTTCGGGTAAGGGTTTTGAAGAGACGCTCCGTTTCGGATTCTATCCTGAACCCCCCGTGGGGTCAATCCCGCGCGTCCGGGCGGAAGAGTCCACACGAGTTATGGTAAGATAAAGCGCCCCGTCACAGGATTGAGGCATGGATTGCGGCTCATGGCATGAACCCGGACCTCCAAACTCTCATTGAACTCCAGCACCTCGATACGGCCATCGCCGGACTCGAAGCGGAAATCCAAAGTTTGCCGCGGAAGATCGCCGAGGTCGAGAGCCAACTCTCCGAGCACATCCAGGCCGTCGAGGCTTCCAAGAAACATCTGGCCGAGAACCAGCGCGGCCGCCGGAAACGAGAAATCGAGATCGCCGCGCTCCGGGACAAGATTTCTCACTACAAGGACCAAACCTTCCAGGTGAAGACCAACGAGCAGTATAAGGCGCTGCTGCACGAGGTCGAGTTCCACGAAGCGGCGATCCGCAAGCTCGAAGACGAGATGCTGGTCGAGATGATTGACTCGGAGGCCATGGAAAAACAGCTTCGGGAAGCCGAGCGCAGCCTGGCCGAGGAACGCACCCGCACCGAGCGGGACATCGCCGCCGCCCGGCAGCGGCAACAGCAGGATGAATCGGAATTGAAGGAAGCGCAAACCCGCCGCGCGGAGATCCAAGGGCGTCTGGCTGCCCCCGTGTACGAGACCTATGAGCGAATCGCCCGGTTTCGCAAGGGGCTGGCGGTGTCGGAGGTCCGCGACGGGACCTGCGGCGCGTGCCACGTCCGCCTTCGTCCCCAGGCCTACGCCGAGGTTCGTACCAACGCCCACATTGCCGTTTGCGAAAGCTGCGCCCGCATCCTCTATTCCGCGCCCGAGCCGGTAACGGAGTAAGACCTGATGGCGGCCCTTACCGAGTCTCCTGCGCGGTCTGCTCCCGCAGAGTTGGTCGCGTACATTGACGGCGGCTCCCGTGGAAACCCCGGACCCGCGGGCTTCGGCGTGCTGATCCAGGACGCCCGCGGACGAACGGTCGAGACCGTTTCGGAATTCCTGGGCGAAACCACCAACAATGTCGCCGAGTACCGGGCCTTGCTGGCTGCGCTCGAATACGCCACCGAGCGGCAAACCAAGCGCTTAACGGTGTACTGCGACTCCGAGCTGGTCGTCCGGCAGATGCAGGGACACTATCGGGTGCAAAGCCCTGGCTTAAAACCACTCCATCAGCGCGCACAGGACCTCGCCCGCCGGCTCGCCGAGTTCACCATGAAGTCCATCCCCCGCGAGCAGAATTCCTTCGCCGACCGGCTCGCCAACGAAGCAATGGACCGGGGCCTGTCCCGAGCGCAAACGACGGGTGAAACCTCGGCCCCTGTCGCCGAGTCGTTCACGGCCATCGTCCGGGAAGGGAAGCTGCAACCGCTGCCGCCCCTGCCGCATCTGGAAGAGGGGGCGGAGTACGAAGTGCGCGCCCGCAAACGGAATCGCGCAATGTAGCGCCGCCGTCTCGGCGGCCCCGGGGGGCCAGCGGGACGCTGGCGCTACGGCCGCCGCGAGCGATCCTTGACACTGCGCCGAGCCCGCTCCTATAGTTGGGGACAGAAAGGAAAGGTTAAATCCCACGATGGCGGTAGACCCCAAGCGCGCCGGGCTGCTCTCGATGGTTGCCGCCCTGCTCGCGCCGAGTTGATGAGTGCTCCCGCAAGTCCTGGCAGGACTTGGTCTTTTCGGGTTGTTGAGCGCCGGTTGTTTGTTCTGGTTGGAACGGCTCCAGCCGGTGTTTTTGTCCCTGGCGGTGGGGTCGCTCGTCTATCAAGTCCTGATCGTGAAGCGGCGCCCGCCGTTCTTGCGCACCTGGGGCGTCAAAGCGATCCTGGGAATGAGCCTGGTCCTGAATCTGGCGATGGTCGGAACGTGGGTTGTTCTTTGGTTCCGATACCGGTAGACCGTGGCTCGGGAAATTGATACGCTGCAAGTAGAGGAAGAATCGGATGCGGAAACTGGCGGCAGTAATCCTGTTCGGGATGCTGGTTAGTCTTTCGGCCTCGGCGCAGGTGGAGAAGGTGGTGGCCGACGCGCAAGGGATTACCTGAGCGGCTTGCGCGGCGATCATGGAGATCGCCCTCAAACGCCTGGAGGGCGTTGACCGAGTCGCCATCAGCATGGAGCGCCAAGCCTTTGTGGTGCTCTACAAGCCGAATGCCAGCTTCGACCCCGAGGGCATCCGCGACGCCGTAGGAAAGGCCGAGGTGGACGTGGTCCGGTTCCAGATCCAGGCGCGCGGCCGCGTGTCTGTCGAAGGCAACAAGCCTTTCTTTGTGGCGGGCAAGAACCGCTTTCTGCTGGTGAATTCTCCGAAGATGCCTGCCGGAACGTTGCTTCTGGTCGGGGGCGACGTCAAAGATGGAGTCTCGCCCCTCGAACTGAGAGTCAGGGAATTCAAGCCGCTCGATAAGCCGTGAAGCCGGCGCGTCCTCAAGCCCGCCACGACTTCCGTTCGGAACGTAAGATTACAGTCAGTCATCAAACTCTGTGGTAAAGTACAGACTTTTGGGCGATATCGCTCAACCGACACCTTGCGGGCCAGGTTTCTCATCGGTAAGTGTTTGATGCGCAATGTGCCGCGGCGTTCCGTGTTGGCATCGGAAATGCTGTCCCGGAAATGGGCTGGGTTGTGCCCGCAGGAGGGAAGGGAAGCGCAGTGAGCGAACAGGAGGCGTCGGTGAACCGTGGGCAGTTTCTCCAACGCGGTCCTTGACCACTTCTACCATCCCCGTAACGCCGGGGTTGCCGAAGGGTTCAACCGCCGCTGCCTGGAGCAGGACAATCCGTGGCGGATTCGCATCGAGTTCACCGCGCGCGTCCGGGGCGACCGCATCGAAGAGTTGCGATTCCGGACGCAAAGCTGCGTGACCACCACGGCCTGCTCGAGCGCGCTGACGGAGATGGCGCAAGCCCGGAGCGTGGACGACGCGATTGCCATCACGCCGGAGCAGCTCTCCGAGCGTCTCGGGACCATCCCCTCGGAAAAGTTGTACTGCTGCCGCCTCGCGGTCGCCACCCTTCGCCGGGCCTTGCAATCCGCGACGACGAGCAGCCTCGAAAAGTCGGATCACAAAGGAGAATCTTCATGAAAGTTGCTTACGTATTTTCCACTCACCTCGCACACCGCATCCTGAGCACCATGATCGTTCCTCAGATGGAAGAGAACCGGCACGGGGCCGAGGTGGTCGGCATGTTTTTCTTTGTAGATAACTGTTTCATGCTGGTCAAGGGGAATGCAGTCGCCGAACGGCTCAAGAAGCTGCTGGACCAGGGCAAAGTCAAAATGTTGATGGCCTGCGACCAGTGCGCCTACGAACGGGAAATAGACAAGAGCCTGATCGCAGGGGCTGGGATCGGCTGCTTCCCGGACCTGTATGGGGCGATCGGCAAAGTGGGCGGCGTGGACCAGGTGATTACGCTGTGAGTAAGGAGTCAGGAGTCGAGGAAGTCAGAATCAAGAAGGGCAGTTTCCGAATTCTGACTTCTGTCTTCTGACTTCTCCGAATGAAATGCTCACGCCCGAACAAATCGCCAGGATGACGGTCCGGGAACTGCTGGATTGGACGCCCGAGGTGCGGCGCTACCTGCTCGCCCGCAGTCCCGACATCTGATGCAACCTGGGGGAAACCCTCGAGGCGGTCGCCTCGAAAAAAAAGCTTGGCCTCGATCAGATCATCGCCGAAATTCAACGGCGAATGCCGGCGGGTTCTTAGCGGGATTTCGATCACAAAGCCGAGCCGCACGCCGGCAAGACGTGTCAAAAAACATAAGCGGGTCCCGGCTTGCCGGGACCCGCTTTGTTTTAATCCCGGCGACGACCTACTCTCCCACACAGTTGCCCGCGCAGTACCATCGGCGCTGCCTGACCACTTCACGCATTCAAAAACTCTTCAACGGCGATACGCGCTTCCCGGAGAATGGCGCGGAGGGTTCCTTCCGCGAAGTCGCGGCTGTGGTGAGGAATGGTGACTTTGCGTCCCGTGGCGGTATGACGCCAGACTTCATGGCTGCCTGGTCCGTGGCGGTCGAAAGCGAATCCGAAAACCCGCAGCCGCCGCGCAACCTCCCGGTACTTGAACCCCGACAGGCGGCCCATCAGCGGATACCGATGGGAACCACCAGCTTTAGTGGAGTGTCCACGAACTTCGCAAACGATTTGGGAAGCGGGTCGCCATGTTCCAGGCAGGACTCGACGATCTTCCGTGTCAGCCCCTGAGCGATCTCAACTGCTTCCGTCACGCTCCGACCCTCGGCTACCAAACCAGGGACATCCGGGCTGGTGGCAACGTAGCCGCCTTCCGCCAGGGTCTCGATCCGCAGGCGAATGGTCGTTTCATTCCGCTCGTTACGCCGTGCCCGCCTCGGCAGCATCGTTTTCCGCTTTGCCTTCAGGGCAATCTCGGTTCCGTTGTCTCGCCTCGTCATGCGGCCATCTTACCTCAATCAAAGCAAAAGCCCAACCCGCTGATGCGAGTTGGGCTTCGTCTTAATCCCGGCGACGACCTACTCTCCCACACAGTTGCCCGCACAGTACCAACGGCCTTGGAGGGCTTAACTGCCGTGTTCGGGATGGGAACGGGTGTGACCCCTCGCCTAAATGGCAAATATCTCGGAGACCTTGATGCGGAAACCAGGAAGAACGTCTGCCCCGTCGAGTTCCTGATCCGGGGTCAGCACTCTGACGTCCTGGAGGGAGCGATATACCGTCACACGTTGCGCGCCGGGATCAACGATCCAGACGAGGCGAACACCCGACTTCAGGTAAACTTCGATTTTGCGCGTGATTTCGGTGGTGGATGTGCAATGGTTGTCCGTTACCTACTGTAGGTGTATATTTTTCGCATTATGAACCTGAACGATCTGTTAACCAAACAAGGACTCGATACGAAGCTGCGAAAACACATCGTCGTAATGCGCCATCGCCCTCACGAACAGGCGCTGCGAAAAGTGCTGCCCTGGCTGGCCGCAGAAAAGCTCGATCTGTTTAGCGCCTATCAACAGACGCAAAGCGAAATGGCAGAACAGGTACTGACCCAGGCTGAATATCTTGCTTCTTTCATCGGACATGAGCCGGGTGAGGCGTTATTCGTGGGCCTCTACAAAGTTGGCCGTAGCCATTCTTTGACGTTTAACCAATTTTGGAAAGTTCGTTCCTTTCGAGAATTGGGAAAACTTGGAATGATGGGATTCGTCAAGGGAACTCGACACTCCTGTTTGTGGTTCGACCTCCAACTGACCGAAATCTACCAGGAATGGAGAGGCAAGCTCATCATCGGCTGGCCGCCGCCCGAACGCGCTTGGTGCCGATGGGCCAACCGAAATGAATTTCCTGTGAAAGCGATTCTACCAGAGAGTCTTCTCGTCCGCGAGATGCCGCCAGCGGAAGAATTGACGCTCGCATGGAACGAACTGAAAAATCTTCCAAGTTCGTGGAAGTCGGCTCTTGCCCAGTGGCGCGGCGTCTATTTCATCCTAGACAGGTCCGATGGCAAGAGCTATGTCGGCTCGGCCTACGGCCGCGACAATATATACAGCCGCTGGTCCAACTACGCAGCGAGAGGGCACGGGGGCAATAAGCAACTCCGTGGCCGCAAACCTGAGAACTTTCTCTTTTCGATCTTGGAGCGGGTTTCCCCGGACATGGTTCCTGAGGAAGTGATCCAAAAGGAAAACCACTGGAAGAAACGGCTGCACACTCGAGAATTCGGCCTTAATGACAACTAGCATGGTGGGTTACACCCACCCCCTAAAAAGCAAAACGGGCCGGATCGCTCCAGCCCGTTTGTTTTAATCCCGGCGAC
>MEKR01000147.1:0-639 GCA_001767035.1 Acidobacteria bacterium RIFCSPLOWO2_02_FULL_61_28 | reverse complement strand
CGGCGACGACCTACTCTCCCACACAGTTGCCCGCGCAGTACCATCGGCCTTGGAGGGCTTAACTGCCGTGTTCGGGATGGGAACGGGTGTGGCCCCTCCGGTAAAGTCACCGAGAAAATTCGCTCAGTGCGATTCTGCCCGCTCTCCCGCTTGGCGGGATCGCGGCTCGGAAAGCACCGAGAAAACCTGGGTTGTGTGACAACTGAATTGCAGGGAGCTTTTACAAAACAGTGGTTAGTGATTAGTTGTTAGTGGTTAGTTTTTTGCCAATCACTATTCACTCATCACTGGTCACTGTTCTTGGGAACGCACTCAGTAAATTTTATGGTCAAGCCGAACGGGCGATTAGTACGGGTCGGCTGAACGTGTTACCACGCTTACACCTCCCGCCTATCAAACAGGTGGTCTACCTGTGCCCTTCTTACCCCTGAGGGATTGGGAGATCTTATCTTGGGGCGAGCTTCACGCTTATATGCCTTCAGCGTTTATCTCGACCGAACTTGGTTACCCAGCCGTGCCACGGGCGTGACAGCTGAAACGCCATAGGTTCGTCCATCCCGGTCCTCTCGTACTAAGGACAGACCCCCTCAAATCTCCTGCGCCCACATCAGATAGGGACCGAACTGTCTCGCGACGTTC
>MEKR01000146.1 GCA_001767035.1 Acidobacteria bacterium RIFCSPLOWO2_02_FULL_61_28 | reverse complement strand
CATCAGCGCGGAACGATTCTGCCGCAGCGCCAGTTCAATCGCCCGCAGATAGACTTCCGTCTTGCCGCTGCCGGTGACGCCGTGGAGGAGCAAAACGCCGAAGCGCCCCGTCGCCATCTGCTGCTCGATGCGCGCGAGGGCTTCCTTCTGCCGCTCCGTCAGCTCGAACGGCACGCCGAGTTGCGGGATCACCTCGTCCTGCTCCCACGCCGGGGGGCGATTCTTTGCGGAACTGGAATCGAGCGTGCGCTCGAACGCGATCCAGCCGCGCCTCTTCAGTCGCGCGACCACGTTCGCCACCTCGCGGAGTGTCTCCCGACGAATTCCTTTGCGCTTCGCGAGGCGTTCGAGCAACTTCTGTTCCTCCGATGTCACCGGCCGGGACGGCGAAGTCAAGCCCAAATCTTCCGAGAGTTCCGAGGGAACCGCATCTTCCGAGAGAAGCGAGCCAACCGAAGAAACCGAGTCTTCCGCAAGAACCGAATCTCCCGCTTTTCCGGAGGCGAGCGCCAGCAGCACGTTCTGGCCGGCAGGGGTGAGCACGACGGTTGTCTTCGGCTGCACCGAGGGCTTGGGGGGAAGCATCGTCGCCAGAACTTCGCCCTCCGGGACCAGGTAATAGTCCGCCAGCCAGCGGCCTAGCCCCAACAGTTCCGATGAGAGGGCCGGCTCCGCGTCGAGGACAGTCTTCAGTGGCTTGATGGTCGTCGCTTCCAGGCCCGCCGGTGGCGGTCCGCAACGCACCACGACGCCCGCCAGTTGCCGCGAGCCGAAGGGCACGATCACGCGCATCCCCGGACGCACGGCAAGCGAATCCGGGACCGAGTAAGTGAAGTGCTTGTCCAAGGGAACGGGAAGCGCGACCTCGCAGTAGTCCGGCATCGGGAAGGCTGTCCTGCTCAGCCGGAGACCGCTCCGGGCGCGGTTCGGCCTTGCTCGCCAGCGGCGGAGGATTGGAGTAACGCCAGGACCTTCTTCAGATCGGCCCACGCCTCGGGTTTCTTGTTGGGATCGCGGAGCAGATAGGCAGGATGGTAGGTGACCATGAGCGGAAGGCCGTGGAACTCGTGCCACTGGCCGCGCAGGCTTCCCATGGACTGATGCGTTCCCAACAAGGCTTCGACGGCGGTCGCGCCCAAAGCCACGATGACCCGCGGGCGCACGGCGTCAATCTGGCGCTCGACAAACGGGCGGCAGGCCGCGACCTCGTCCCGCTCCGGCTTGCGATTCTCCGGAGGCCGGCATTTGATGATGTTGCAGATATAAACATCGGGGCGTGGGATTTTCAGGCCCTTCTCGATCATCTGCGTCAGAAGCTGCCCGGCGCGGCCCACAAACGGCAACCCCTGCTCGTCTTCATCCGCGCCCGGCCCCTCGCCGACGAACAGCAGCTCCGCCTTGGGATTTCCGGAGCCGAAGACAATCGTCTTGCGTCCCTTGGCAAGTTTGCAGCGGCGGCAGTCGCCCAAGTCGTCGCGGACTTGCCCGAGCGTCTCGCGCGGAGCCACGCTGTCAAACAACGTGCCCGCCTGCGAAGGAGGCAGAGAGGAAATAACTGGGACAGCCGGTTGCGGGGCGGGCTTCGGAGGAGCCGCTTCGCGCGGGGACAGCGAAACGGGCAGGGCGGCGGAAAGGTATAGCTGATTCGCCGAAGGCGCTGCGCCGGGATTCTCGGCCCGTCCTCCAGCCCCAGCCACGACGGACAAAATTTCATCGCCGCCCGGTGGAATGGGCGGTTGCGGCTTTCTCCGGTAGAGATGTGTGAAGCCGAGCGCGCGGTAGTACCTCAACCAGTTGGCCAGCTCAGCGAGCGGGAGGCTTTCAGGATCGTCCATGGGCGCGGAGGCTTGCGACTTCGTTCAAGATTTCGTTGGCGACGTCCATTTTCTTCAGGCGCGGCAACTGCCGTTGAAGCCCGTTGCGGCCCAGGAGGAGCACGGTGTTGGAATCGGAATCGAACCCGTTGCCTTCCTGGCTGACGTCATTGGCGACGATCAGATCGAGGCACTTCGATTCGAGCTTGGTCCGCGCGCTGGTCAAGAGGTCCTCGATCTCGGCTGGGGTCTCGGCGGCAAAGCCCACGACGATCCGGTCGCCCTTGCGCCGCCCGACCTCTGCGAGAATGTCTTCGGTCGGCTCGAGCGTCAGGGTCAGTTCTTTGGCTTTGCTCCGGATTTTCTGCGCAGACCTCTTCACCGGGCGATAGTCCGCCACGGCCGCCGCTTTCACGACCACGGTCGCTTCGGGGAGCCGCTCCAGGACGGCGTCCCGCATCTCAGCGCCGGACACAACGGGAATGTGTACCACGCCGTCGGGCGGACGCAAGGCCGTGGGGCCGCTCACCAGGACGGTCCGGGCGCCGCGCCGATACGATGCCTCGGCGATGGCATAGCCCATCTTGCCGCTGGAGCGGTTGCTGATGTAGCGGACCGGATCAATCTCTTCGCGCGTGGGACCGGCGGTAACCAGCACGACCTCGTTTTTCAGGTCCTGCCGGATTCCCAGGACATCGAGCACTTTCTCGACAATCGCCTCGACCGCAGCCAGCCGCCCGGGGCCGGTCATGCCGCAAGCCAGATACCCGGCCTCCGGTTCGACGATGTGGACTCCGCGCCGGCGCAGGCGCTCGACGTTCTCCCGAGTGGCGGGATGTTCCCACATGTTCACGTTCATCGCCGGGGCCACCACGACCGGGGCGGTCGTCGCGAGGTAGAGCGTGGTCAGGAAATCATCGGCAACGCCGTTGGCGAGCTTCCCCAGGCAATTCGCGGTCGCCGGGGCAATCACGAGCAGGTCAATCGTCTGCGCCACGGCGATGTGCTCGATGGCGCTCTCGACGTTCGCTTCCTGCGGGCCGGAGCCGAACATCCCCGTGATGACTTTTTGGCCGGTCAGGGCCGCGAACGTCAGCGGGCGGATGAACTCCTGGCCGTGGGCGGTGAGGATCACCTGGACGTCGAGGCCCCGCTGTTGGAACTCGCGCACGAGCTCCGCTGCCTTGTACGCGGAGATGCCTCCTGTCACGCCCAACGCAATCTTCATCGCTTCCCTTTCGCCGAGGGAACTGGTTCCTTCGGAACCGTCTCGGCGCTCACCGGATGCATGTACTCAAACTTCAGCACGCCGGCCTTCAATTCCTCCAGCGCAATGCGGGTGAACTTGCGCGAGGTGGTATGGACCAGCGGCTTGGCTCCGCTTTGCAGTTGCCGCGCGCGCTTGGCGGCCATGAGAATCATTCGGTACTTGCTGTCCACAACATTGGTTTCGGTCAATTCCGTCATCCACTAGCCTCCAAAACTGGCAAGAATCGGTTCTACTTGCGGCTGGACGCGCTCTTTGCGGCAGCTTTCTGCTTGCTCGCGGACGAGGCGCTTATCCTCCCGATTCGGCTCCGAATCGAGTTCTCCCCGTTGCCGCCACCGCTCGGCCCGCACAATCGCTTGCAGCCGCGCGGTGGAACGCTCCAGCAGATCGTTGATCAGAACATAGTCGTAGCGGGCGTACCCATGGATCTCGCGGCTGGCGTCGCGGAGCCGTTTTTGGATCACCTCTTCGGAATCCTCGCTGCGACGCCGCAGCCTGCCTTCCAGCTCCTTGCGCGAGGGCGGCAGAATAAAGATCGAGACGGCGTCGGGGAGCTTCTGCTTGACTTGCGCCGCTCCCTGGACGTCAATGTCCAGGAGCAAATCCTCACTGCGCCGCTCGGCCTCCTCCAGGAACCGCCGCGCGGTTCCGTAATAATTCCCAAAAACTTCGGCCCACTCCAGAAACTCCTGTCGCGCGATCATTTCCTCAAACTCCTTCCGCGCGACGAAGAAGTAATCCCGCCCGTGTTGCTCTTGTCCCCGGGGCGGGCGGGTCGTGTACGAGACCGAAAAGTGCAACCCCGAGATGTCCCGGAGCAAACGTTCCACCAGCGTCGTCTTCCCGGAACCGGAAGGAGCCGATATGATGAATACTCCCGTTCCCATTATTATACAGGATTATAGCGGGAACGAGGCCGGAGGGCCAACTGTTTGCTGGTTCACTGTAAATTTTGCGCCTGCTCCCGCAGCTTTTCCACTTCTCCCTTGATTTCGAGCGCCGAGTCGGTCAAGGGCAGACTACCCTCGCCGAGACCGGCGGTCTTGGCCAGTAAGGTGTTCGCTTCCCGGTGCATTTCCTGCAAGAGGAAATCGAGCTTGCGGCCCACGTCGGCTTCCTGATCGAGCACGAGGGCCAACCGGACCGCATGAGCCTTCAGGCGAAGGATTTCCTCGCTGGCGTCGGCCCGTTCGGCCAGCAACGCCGCCTCCTGCGCCAGGCGCGCCGGATCGAGGCCGGCCTGACCGAGCAGTGTCTGCAAGCGTTCCTGCAAGCGTTTCTGCGCCAGGAGAACGATCTCTGCTTGCAGTCCTTCCAATCGCTCCGCCGACTCCTGGATGCGCCCAACTCGCTTCCCCATGTCGTCGAGCAGGAACCGGGCTTCTGCGGCCCGCATCTCATCCCACCGGCGGAAAGTCTGCTCGACAGCGGCAAGCACAGGGGCTTCCAGGCGCGCCAGAAGCTCCCCTCCGGCGGCTTCCAATCCCGTCAGATTGATGACTCCCGGCAAGCGGCAGATCGTGGCCATATCCGTCTCGGCGGAGAGACCGTACTGCGCTCCCAGACGCCGGAAAAGCTCAATGTAGCGTCCGAGCATGGCTTCATCCACGCTTACGTTCGCCGGGGTGGCTCGATCGAGGGTGACCTTCAAATCCAGCCGGCCCCGCGGGTTCTTCTCCTGGATTCCTCTACGAACTTTCGGCTCCAAGGGTTGCAACGGCTCGGGCAGGTACACATGCAAATCGAGGAACCGATGATTGACGCTCCGAAGGCTCACCGTGAGAACCATTCCGTCCTGCTCGGTGACGGTCTCGGCATAGCCGGTCATGGAGCGAGCGCGGTCGCCCGGTTTGTGTTTCGCTAGCGTCTCGGACATCGTCGGCACCCTTGGGTCAGAGGCCCTGCGGAGCTTCCCGATCCACCGGCTCGGGGGCATCGGCAAACTGCAACTCGTGCAACCTCTGATAGATGCCTCCCTTCCGGATCAGGTCCTGGTGCGTCCCTAATTCCCGGATTCGGCCCTGGTCAATCACCACAATTTTATCGGCACGCCGCACCGTCGAAAGCCGGTGGGCAATCACGATGACCGTGCGGCCGGTCATCAGGTTCGACAGGGCTTTCTGGACGAGTTGCTCGGACTCCGTATCCAGTTCCGAAGTGGCCTCGTCGAGGATCAGGATCGGGGAGTTCTTGAGCAAGGCCCGCGCGATGGCCAGGCGCTGGCGCTGGCCTCCGCTCATCCGTTCGCCTCGATCCCCGATCACGGTGTCATACCCTTGGGGCATCCGCTGGATGAACTCGGAGGCCAGGGCCGCCTGCGCCACGCTCTCCAACTCTTCCTTCGACACGTTGGGACGCCCGTAGCAGATGTTGTTCCGCACCGTGTCGTTGAACAGGATCATCTCCTGGGTCACCATGCTGATCTGGGACCGGAGCGAATCGAGCGTGACATCCCGCACGTCATGACCGTCAATGAGGACGCGGCCTTTCGATACATCGAAAAAGCGCAGGATCAAATTCACCAGGGTGCTCTTGCCGGCTCCGCTGGCCCCCACTATGGCAACCACCTCACCCGCCTTGACCTCCAAGGAGACGTTCTGCAGGAATGGTTCTCCGGCATCGTAGCCGAACCAGACATTCTCGAAGGCGATCGAGCGGGAGAACGGCGGCAAAACTTTCGCGTCCGGCTTTTCGGCCACTTCTTCCTGCAATTCAAGAATCTCAAAGACCTTGGCGCTCGCGCCCACGGCTTGCTGGAACGAATTGTGAATCCCGGAGAGCCGTTTGACCGGCTCATACATCTTGAGCAGCGCGTAGACAAAAGTGACGAACATCCCGGTCGTCAACGCCTGGTGGAGGATGCGGTCCCGCGCATACAGCAGAAGAAAGACGACCGTGACCGCGCCCAGAATCTCCATCAAGGGCGACGTAACGGCCTGGGCACGCACGAACCGGAGATTCACCTGGAGCAGCTTGCGCGCGGCGGCGCGGAACCGCGCCAGCTCCCATCGCTCCATGCGGAACGCCTTGACGATGCGATTCCCGCTGATCGCTTCCTGAAGGAACTGGCTGAGTTCGGCGAGATTGGCCTGGCTCGAGCGGCTCGAACCGCGAACCCGTTTCCCGATTTTCGCCGAGGGGATCATCACCAGTGGCAACAGAGCAATCGAAATCAAGGCCAGGCGCCAGTCGAGCACTAACACCACAAACATCAGCGCGACCAGCGTGAAACTCTGCCGCAGGAAATCGGCCAGCACCGCCGAGACCGCCAGTTGAATCTTCTCGATGTCGTTGACGACCGCCGACATCAGTTTGCCGGTCGAGTGCCGGTGAAAGAAGCTGATGGATTGCCGGAGGATTCGCTCATAAAGCTGGTTGCGCAAGTCCATGATGACGGAAAAGCCCACGTAGTTGATCCAATAATTGGCCAGGTACTCGCAGACGGCCTTGCACAGAATCACTCCGACAACGAAGATGGCCACGACGGTCCAGACGTTATGAATCCAATCGGGAAGGTATTGGTCAAGATAGAGCGTCTTTTGGAGGTAAGGAATGGTGACCAGCGCCACGGTCGAATCGGGAGCCTGGGCGTCCAAAACCCGGTCAAAAATGGGGCCGATCAGGAGCGCGGCGACGCCTTCGAAGAAACCGACGCCTACCATCATGACCACCCCCGCCAGAAGCCGAAGCCGATACGGATGGACCGACCGCAACAAGCGCAACAGGTCAGACATGATCGAATTCCTGGAAGCTTCCTCGGGCAGAAGCCACTTCTTCCGGCTGGATGTAGCCTTTCCGGGCCTTGGCTCGGCTGCGATCACTTCCGAGGATCCCGTGGGGATGCCAAACGAACCCCCGTTCCTCTTTGGCGCGCGATTTCCTAACGTCCTTAAAATAAGGCATCTTGCTGCATTCGTCAAACCGGGGTCGCACGGACCTGCCGCGTTGCTTCTTGGCAGTCAGCCAGCCTCAGATGGAGACTTCGGTTGGACGTCCGATGGTGCTCGCCGGGCGGAGGCGGAACGCCTTGCGGGTGATCGTCGTAACCGGGAGATGATCCATCCGGCTGGGGAGAACCCAACGGGCGCGCGGGGGCAAGGCCCGGCCTCTCAGAAATCCCTCATGCACGTTAATTCTCAGATGGTTGGACGTGATGCTGTGTCGCAGCCGACCGAGAAGTCTTCCCAGAACAATTGCCTCCTTCGGGATGCAATGAATTTCAAGCGGAGGAGGGTCTGGACCGTCCTGTTCCCACATTGGCAGCTCCCAAAACCCTCCCATCCACGGAGCCGACCGCGGTCTGCGGACCAGCAAACACCGCCCGGCAGAATCCTGGACCAACGCCGCCACGAACCGTCGCACCCGCGGTTTGGCTGTGCGCCTCGGAGGCGGGTACTTGTCCACTTCCTCCCGTGCATACGCCAGGCAATGGCGCTGCAAGGGACACTCTCCGCACCGGGGCTGCGCAGGCAAACAGACCGTGGCTCCCAGTTCCATCAGGGCTTGGTTGAAGTCGCCCGGACGACGCGGAGCCAGAAGGGAATCGGCCAGGCGCAAGAATTTCTCTTTTCCGGCGTGGCTGCGGAAATCTTCCTTCCTGGCATACAGGCGGGAAAGAACTCGGGCCACGTTCCCGTCGAGCACCGCGAGTGGGATTCCATAGGCGATGCTCAGCACGGCCCGCGCCGTATAGTCGCCGACGCCGGGCAGCCGCAGGGCTTCCGCATAATCCTTCGGGAATTGGCCGCCCCAGTCGCGTACCATCTGCTGCGCCGCCTTGCGCAGATTGCGCGCCCGCGAGTAATATCCTAAGCCGCTCCAGCACGCCAGCAACGCCCGTTC
Source organism: Acidobacteria bacterium RIFCSPLOWO2_02_FULL_61_28 (assembly GCA_001767035.1). GTDB lineage: Bacteria > Acidobacteriota > Terriglobia > 2-12-FULL-54-10 > 2-12-FULL-54-10 > 2-02-FULL-61-28. The sequence continues at coordinate 5,890 of MEKR01000146.1, read as the reverse complement.
TTCAGAAGCGGCGAGAGTTTGGACGTCCGGGAAGAGGCTCAGAAATTTCTCGTAATACGGAATCACCGCCTGCACCCGGGTCTGCTGCAACATCACTTCCGAAACGCAAATCCGGTAAGGGTCATGCGAGTCCCGCCACGGAAGCTGCCGCCGATGGGTGTTATACCAGCGCAGCAGCTTGCGTCGCAAGGCAATCTTCTGGTTATTGACCGGAGGGTTGCAGGTTCGGGGCCTCCCTAAGGAGCCAAATCTTTCGATGTATGCCGCTGCATCTGTCAAAACAAATTCCTTGTCATTGGCCTTCGTAGGTGATAGCTTCCTTTATAATACGCTATGTTCATCGAGATGCCTTCCAGCTTTCCTAAGGACAAATTTCAGCAGTTTGGACTCCTTTCGGCAGAGGTCTTTCCCGCGCCCTGGAGCGATGAAGACCTAAACGATCCCCTTCAAAGGCGGCAGCACAGCGACCGTTCATACATGGCGGTCTGTTATCGTTATCGTACCTGCACGGAGTGCAACGAAGAGTTCAAGGCCCTGTTAGCCAACGCTCCCGACTCTTGGCGTGAGTGGAATCATCACCCAGAACTTGCCTACAAACTGGAGCGGTGCTTATACACGTTCTTCATGAATGGCCTTTCCGTTTTCGAAAGCCTTGGGTTTTGCCTGTACTTTATCGGCGGGGCCATCCGGCCTAGCGATTTTCCCGACATGGGCAAGCCCCGGCGAATCAATTTGCAAAGCACAAGCCGCGCGTTCACGGCCGCTTTTCCTCAGACGTCGATAACCAAGGGGCTTGCAGAGCTGCCGCAAAAGGCCGAGTTCAGCACAATCGATGAAATCAGGAACATACTGGCGCACCGCCTTTCCGGCAAGCGAAGTCTTCGGAGCTATGGCACTTATCCCAATGGCCCATATACGCGCGAAGACGTTTGGTATATCACGGATGCGATTGAACTGGTTTTCGACGAAGGACTGATCCAGCGTCTCTTGGACGGGATCACCAACCTGCTCACTGCCCTTATCGCGGCGTCGCTTGAATTTGCCGAAAACAATAAACCGGCGAAAGCAGTGCCGGGAGCACCAACTTCCTGAGGGGCTTTCCCGCCAACCGGGCAGGGTCCCCGGCTTTCGCCCCGTCGAGCTAGGCGAACTATCTCATTATAGGGAAAAACATCCGCCTGGACCCGTCCGGGCCGTGCTATACTGCCGCAATCGAACGAGGGGAGGAAGGGCGAATGAGCAGAGCGTTCAGCTACTTGTGTTTCGCTGTCCTTCTGTTGCTACCAAGCAGCATTGCAATCGCAGCACAGAACAACCAGTGCACCGCGCGGATCGGTGTTATCAATATGGACCAACCGACCCCGCAGGATGGCTGGAAACGATGGCCGCCCGCCGCAGAAGAATGGTGGGTCAACGACGGGAAGAAAAAGTTCAAGAATCTCTGTTGGGCAACGACCCTGGAAGAAGCCGCCTGGATCGTTTTGTGGTCCGGAAACACTTCTACATTTACCCAACCTGGGGTTCTCATCGGTCTTCCCGGCAGCACAACCACCACCGCTACCACCATCGGCAACACGACCATCGGCAGCACCACCGGCGGCGGCACCATCGTAGGTCGCGGAAGCTATGAAGCGACGGTCGTCACGATTCTCGCCAAGCTCTATAGGGGAACCGGGGTAACAATAGACGACTTCCGCGCACAGAATTTGCCGGAACCAATCTTCATCTCTTACAAAAACTCCGATGGAAAAAATATTTTCAAAGAGATAATCGAGAGGATTTCTAAATCCCCGCGTTTGCAGAACTCATCTCGAGCTCCTTTTCAACCAGCAATTAGACCAACAGACAAAAAGGACAAGCCCTTCCAGCGCGGTTCCACGTTTTTCATCGAAGAAATGGACGAAGACCTGGATAGGTTGCTCAAGACCGAAATTTTCAAAAAGAAACTCCCGATCCAGATAGTTTCCTCGCCCGAAGATGCAGACTTTATTATGACGGGTTCTGCGGATCAGCAAACAAATCGGGCCTGGCATGAGGGTTTACTGACTTCAGTGCGTAACCACCAGTTCGGCAATATTCGGATAGTTCACCGCGACAACAATCAACTTGTTTGGGTGTCGGAGGCTGGGGACCGGCCAGGGTTTTTGGACGGACGGCAACGAGATGGAGTCCGCAAAATCGCTGACCGGCTTAGCAACAATCTGAAGAAAGCAATTCGATAGCCGGTAGAAGAACCCACGGTAGCGGGCCATCAGTGCTTAGGAGGCTCCTCTGCGGCCAGGCGTTCCCGCCCACGGCGTTTAATACCGTCGAACAATTCATGCAAGCTCTCGTCCGTGTATTCTTCGTAACGGCCGGCATCCAAATCGTCCAGGCCCTCCCGCACAAATGCCCGCGTTTGCGCCAGCTCACGCTCCCGCGTTTCAAGCAACGTCACGGCCTCGCGCATGGCGTCATCGGACGAGGCGAATCGTCCGTTGCGCACGCCTTGCTCGATAAAAGCTTGCTGCTCCGGTGTGAGATGGATTTCCATACCACTAAGGTAAGCGTCACTGAGGGTGATGTCAATAACGTGAGGAGCATATTGTTTGTCAGCCTGCCGTTGGAGTTCTTCAGGGAGTTGATCGTAGTGCTTCCAGAACCGCGCGAAAGTCCGGGACTGAACCATCATGGGCGCAGCCGCGCAGCCACGGCTAGAAAGCGGTTTCACAAATGGTGTAGATCGAGATGTGGAACCGTAAGGGCACGACTTTAGTCGTGCCGAATCATGCTCCGTCGCGGAGCGCTTTAGCGCCTGAGGTGAGTCTTTTCAGGAGCTTTACAAGACAACCCTCAGCGGCTGAAGCCGCAGTGCGGTGGGACGACTCCCGGCATGGCTGAAGCCATGCCCTTACGGTCTACACTAAAAGTGAAACCGCTCTAGAAACGCGCCAGTAATCGCACTAGCGGATCGGTAGGTAAATCTGGCACGAGGAACTGTTGCGGGTTCCCGGCAGCGGCCGTTACTCGTTCAGCGGCGCGGTAGCCCGACCGCACGGCCCCTTCCATGGTCGGCGGCCAGCCGGTGGCAGTCCAGTCTCCCGCAAGGAAAAAGTTCGCCAGCGGCGTTTCCGGCCCGGGGCGAAGCGCCTCGAAGCCGGGAGGAAACGAGATGGTGGATTCGGCTTCCTTGACGACCACGGCTTTGAGCAGCTTTGCCTGCCGGCTCTCTGGAAACAGTTCCCGCAACTCTCCCAGGACCCGCTCGAGGATTTCATCACGGCGCAGCGTCATCAGGCTCCGCGAGGCGCTAATCACCAGTTGAACATAGTGCCCCTCGGCTCCGCTCGGGACAGGCCCTTCGCCTTCGCGCAGGACAGGCCCTTCGTCCCGGCGCGCCGGGATCAGGACACGCCCTTCGACTTCGCTCAGGACACGCCCTTCGGACGCTTCGCGCGCGCGGCCCCCGATGGCCGATTTATTGAAGAGCCACTGGATCGTGCGGCCCAGAACGGCCGTGTGATGGAGTTTCGTGATGGGCCGGTCAAACCAGAGGTGGATTCCGGTAATGGGCGACCATTCCAGTTGCGCGAAGCGTTGGAGCGCGGGCCATTGCGCGAGGAACGGTTCGGGGAGAAGGTTCGCCAGCGCATCGGGCGGAAGCGCGCTGATGTAGAAGTCGGCGGTTCGCTGTTCGCCATTTTGAAGATGCAGCGCCTGGATTCGGCCTTGGGAAACTTCGAGCCTGGCGACCGGAGTTCCCAAGCATACACGGCACTTCCGGCTCAGGATTTCGCTGGAATACAGCTCGTCGAGCGGCGTCGTGGGAATGCCCATGCGATAGCCCTGGCGATTTCGCAGAAATGCTCCCAAAAAAACTTGGAAGGCGTGGCGGCAGGAGAGGCGTTCCAGGTCTTCGTTCAATGCGCTGGTGAGGACGGCGCGCCAGAAATGCTCAATGGCCTGCGGAGTCTGCCGCTGGCGCTCCAGCCAAGTCAGCATCGGCTCATCGGCCGCCGATTCGCCCTCACGCAGGATCACGAGCATAGCGCGCGCGATTGCCCAGCGGTCGCGCCACGTCAGGTCTCGGAAAAACAAGAGCGAGGGGAGCAGATGAAAGGGCACCGGCAAGGCCGAGGAGCCGACCGCAGACACGCCTCTGGGGCCGAGAAACAGGAAGCGGTTGTAGAACTGAAAGCGATTCGCTGTTCCCGTCCGGCGGAAGAAATCGAGAAGATTCGTGCAGCAGCCGAGCAGGACGTGCTGGCAGTTGTCAATCGGTTCCGCGCCGCCGGGAGGGAGAAACGAGGACGCCCGGCCGCCGAGCACCAGGCGCTTTTCGAGCAGGTCCACTTCGTAGCCGGTTTCCGCCAGCCGGATCGCCGCCGCCAGCCCCGCCAGGCCGCCTCCCAGAATGATTACGCGCGGAATTGCTGCCACCCCGGTTCCAGTCCGGCCTTCTCGAGAAGTTGCCGCTTGCCCGCCTGGAGCAACACTTGGATTTTCTCCATCCTCGTCAATCCGGCAGCGCGGGAGAAGACGTTGCCTCCGTCGCGCTCGATCCGGCTCAGGATGCCGCGATAGATCGAAATCAGCGCCCACAAGGCCGGGCGGCTTTCCGGTTCTACCATCTCGATCAGGCCGGAGGCACGCTCGTAGAAGCCCTTGGCGCGGGCAATCTCAAACTGCATGAGGTTCAAGAACTGCGGGTTGTACACGCCGGCGGACAACTCCTCCGTCGAATACTGGAATCGTTCCAGGTCTTCCAGCGGCAGATAAATGCGCCCTGCTTGGGCGTCCTCCTTCAGGTCTCGCAGGATGTTGGTGAGCTGAAACGCAATGCCGCACTCCTCGGCGAGTTTCTTGGCGGCGGGATCGTGAAATCCGAGAATGTGCAGCGAACACAAGCCGACCACGGAAGCCACCCGATAGCAATATTGATAGAGGTCGGCAAAGGTCCGATAGGATCGGATGACCAGATCCATTTCCGTCCCGGCGATCAGTTCGTAGAAATATTCGGCGGGAATCGAATAGCACCGGACTGCCGCATGGAACGCCGGAAGAATCAGGTTGTCTCCGTAATCGCCCGCCAGAGCCCGCCGCAGCGCCTCCTTCCACTCCTGGAGGAGAGCCGCCTTGACGGGCACGCTGTCGGCGCCGTCGGCCACGTCGTCGCAATACCGCATGAAGGCGTAGACCGCGCACAAGGCTTCCCGGCGCGCTTTGGGAAGCAGCAGGAACCCGTAATAAAAATTGCGTGCCCGCTGCCGCGCCAATCGCCGGCAATAGTTACTGGAGAGCTGCAACAGGTTTGCCATTGGGGCTTTCCTTGTGTCGCCGGAAGAGGTGGCGCGCCAATACTGCGGCCAGCAACATGGCTTTGTCGCCTGTGTCGAGCGAGGGTCGCCGGGCCAAGACGTTGTAGTTCTGGCGCTCGATTCGCCGCAAAATTTCCATGCCGCCGCGACTGAATAGCTCGATGTCTACGGCGAGTCGCCGGTCCACGCGCGAGACCAGCGGAAGACCCTGTGCAAACAGGCTCCACGTGCGCTGGACCAGTTCCCGCAGCAGGCTCTCGAACCGCTCATCATACCGGCCCGCCGCAAGATCGTCCTCCGAATAGCCGTGCCGGGCCATGTCCCCGAGCGGGATGTAAATCCTTCCGATCCGATAGTCGCGGCGCACGTCTTGCCAGAAGTTGGCGAGTTGCAGGGCGGTGCAAGTGTAGTCGGAGAGTTGTTGCAACTCCGGATCGTTATACCCGCACACATAGAGCACAAGCCGCCCGACGGGGTTCGCCGAGTAGCGGCAGTAGTCGAGCAGCTCAGCGAAGGTCTGATAGCGGGTCTTGGTTTGGTCCTGGCGAAAAGCGGCCAGCAGGTCGTGAAACGGTTCCGGCGGAATCCGACAT
>MEKR01000145.1 GCA_001767035.1 Acidobacteria bacterium RIFCSPLOWO2_02_FULL_61_28 | reverse complement strand
CGCACCCAATGGCGAGCTTGCGCTACGATTCACCCACGTGTGGAGACCGAAATCGGCCCTTTCACGAATAATGCGGGCTAGTGATCCTGCACGACAGGGAGACCCGAGCGCTCTCAAGGCTCCCCCTGGCGTAGCAGCGTTGCGTGCGCCACAAGGATTGAACAGTAACGAGCTCTCGGACCAGTGCGTAGCCAAGACCTTTTACTGACAATCCGGCGTCAACGCGAAGCGCCGTCATAGATTCCCAGGGCGACAGATTAGGAGTAATCAGGCAGCGCTTCACCGCGGTTTGGGTTGTTCTAGATGTCCTGCCAAATGATGCTGTCAACGCTGTCTGTGACCTCTGATAGTTGACATTCGCCAGTGTCGCGCTGAATACCAATTTGGAAGCTCGGCGCAACGTTCGGATTATCGGCCGCTGTGGCTTGAACGACCGATTGAATGATGCGTTGGACCCCCAAAGTGCGCTCGGCGAACGTGCCGGTCGGCGGCAGATCTTGAATCCTTTGAGTAATCTGTCGCCGTAGCTCGACTTCGACCTCGCCGGTCATGCCCAAGGGAGCGATAAGGTGAAAACCTCCTGGAGGGATCCCTCGCGGCGCGTATTCGCGAGACGGGTGGTGCTCTTCGAGTATGAGTTCGCCGGACTCAGAGACGTGGGATTGGACGAAGCTCGTTATCGCCTGAGCGCCGTCGAATCCCAGCAATCCCTGTGTCATGCTCCGCTTCGCGGCAATGATTTCCGGTAAGTCTGACGCAGGGGCGCCGTTCATCTGGATATCCGCCGAAACCAATTCGAAGAGTCCGTAACTACCTGCGGCCGATATCAGCCCCTCGGTTGTCAGCGCAACCTTCTCTACGGTGTCGTCCACGGCGCCGGCAACGAAATTTGTGCCGCGGCTATCGGCACCAATGACGACGAAGCCAGGAAGGTGAATTGCGAGAACAATAGTCATACCCTAGTGGACCGTACTAACGAGTTGTACAGCGGTCATGCGATTCTCCGCGACGGGTCCGCGTAGGACCAGCGAATGGGCGTCGCGGTCTTGTTGTAATGCTTGATATAGCGCATCAGCTTCCGACGCAGATCGGTGACCGAGGTGAAGATGCCCCGCGCCGTGACATCGCGCTCGATCTTGGAGAACCAGAGTTCGACTTGATTGAGCCAGGACGAATAGGTCGGCGTGAAGTGAAGATGGACGGACGGATGCGCCACCAAGAAGGTCCGGACCTGCTGCGTTTTGTGCGCCGAGAGATTGTCCACGATGATGTGCATCTCGCGCCGTCGCGGCTGCGTCTCGACGACGGTCTGCAGAAAGCTGACGAATTCCGCGCTGGTGTGACGCGCAGCGGTCCGACCGACGACCTCGCCCGTCTGCGTATTGAGCGCCGCGTAGAGCGACAGCGTCCCATGCCGGTAGTACTCGAAGCCGTGCCGTTCGGCGCGCCCGGGCGACAACGGCAGAACCGGGTCGAGCCGGTCGAGCGCTTGAATCGCCGTCTTCTCGTCGATGCAGAACACCACGGCGTGCTGCGGCGGATCGAGGTAGAGGCCGATCACATCCGCGGCCTTCGTCTCGAACTCGGGATCGGTCGACCGCATGTACCGCTCGAGGCGATGGGGCTGCAGGCCGGCATGCTGCCAGGCACGCGCGACAATCGTGTGCTGCACGCCCAGCTTCCGGCTTAGCGATCGCGTGGACCAGTGCGTCGCACCGTGCGGTGGGGGGCGACGCGTCCACGCCATGATGCGCGCTTCGAGGGCCGGCGTCAGGACGGTCGGTTTCGAGCCGCGATGACGCGCCGCCAATCCGGCCAGTCCGTCCTTCGCGAATCGTTGCTTCCACAAGGCGATCGTCCGCGAGCTGCATCCGGTCATCGTGGCGATCGTGGCGTAACTGCAGCCGTCCGCCAGCAGCAGAATGACGCGCGCGCGGCGCGCTGCATCCGCCCGACCACGTCCCGATCGCACACGCGCTTCGAGATCGGATCGTTGGTCGTTCGTCAGCACGAGCGATGTCGATGGCATGCGCCATCATATGATTTACAACTCGTCAGTACAAGCCACTAGTTCAGAACATCGAGCCCATTCGAAGCCGTACCAAAAACCGGTCGGCGTCATCAGAGTACATGGCCTTGACCACCTCACATGCCCCGAGAGAACGCACGGGCAGCGGCCGACGTCTCCCAAGAGGACCTGACGTCAGATTACTCGCGATAAACGCCGCACTGACTCCTGATTCCCGCGACGGCCATCGCCCGCCCCTTCGCGACTACTCGCGACTGATCGCTACTCGGGCGGTTCAAACGGCTTGAAGTCCTTCGTCCACCACGGGTACGTAAAGCCCTTGAACCAATCAAATTGCGGCGTGGGATAACGTCCCATCCATGTCTTGTTCGTAACCAAGCGGTAATACGTAGCATACGTGTCGAAGATGCGGTTTACAGCTTTGTAGATGTCTGCAAGCGACACGTCGTGCTTCTCGATGTTCGTTCTGTGGGCAACGAAGGCATGGGCGAAGTTGACGACTTTCGTGTTGACGTTCTTCAGGTTGATACGTGCGCGATGCACGCTGTCCTTTGAAATGCAGTCCGTGTCGGGTGATTGCTTCGGATAGCGGCACATTGCGCCCGGCAGTCCGTCGAAGTCCTTATCGGGTATGCCATATTCGTGGAAGAACTGTTGCGAATAGAGCGTCATCCAGCGCTTGCGCGTCAAGACAACTTCCGAGAATCGTTCTAGTTCGTCAAGGAAGTTCATCAACGTCAGATAGCCCTTGCCGTGCTCCATCTCCTTCCGGATAGCAATCGCGTGCTCGTTCCAGAAGTTGCGGTGCATCCATTCCAGGATGTGACTGGCATCCATCTGTAGCGGCGGATTCGCTTTGAACAAGCGCTGAATATTTTCCCATGTGTAACGGCTTCGATAGAGATGGAACGACGCCTTCTCCGTCTGCTTGAGCCAGTTCGTCCAGCGCTCAATGAGTTGGTCGTGCGTCAGCGTCTTCGGATTGGGCAGTCGCGCCATGTCGTGCGGCAGCGTACCGCGGCAAGAATGGCATCGCAAGCATTCAGGTCCTGCGGTACGGGGAGCGACGTGGTATGCGATGCAATCAATCGAGACTGGGCGTCTTGGGCGGCGTGGACCGACCCCAGTATTGCCCGTGTCTCCTTAACGGCGCGCTATCCAGGATCATCCATGGAAGACAGTTGCCGCCGTCATCGTGAAGGTGCGCTCAAAAAGATTGCTTGCAGGGCAGAACACGAATTCGACTTCTGAAACGGGATTCGACCGCAAATATCTATCGATTTGGTCGAAATACTTCCGCTGATAGTCGCCCACCCAGTCGTCGAAGTTCACGACGGTGAAGATCATCCAGTCTGCCAAGTGGCCGGGATCGTGCTCCTGAAGCTGTTGAGAGGCATTCTCGATATCGGAACTCAACTTGTTCAGGAAGCCAGCCCCGAGTGAATCAGCCACTTCGCCGCCGATGATTTCACCTCGATGCACACGGTCTCGCTTCGTGGCTTCGTCTTGAGAAACGTTCAACGTTTTGACCTCGCAGAGAACTAGCTTCGCATTGCGCAAACCCTCTAGGTCAGGCGTTCTCGACGATGCCCGAGGAACAAATCGCACGTTAGTGCATCCGATGCTGCGGAGGTATGTGAATCCCTTGGCCTCACTGAAAACATCGAAGAGTTCCCGCCAACCGCGAATAGGATGCCGCTTCGCGGCTTGAGCGACGGCTCGAGACCTAAAATCAGCCCACGCAGCATCGTCCAGTGCGCAGAGGTCTCTCTCAAGCTTCTTGTAGATGCCGAATACGGTGCGGTGTTCTGCACAGCGCTCCTCAAGCCTGTGAAAATACTCATTCGGGTCTGATGGATCGATTCCTGCGTCCTTGAGCTCATACAGGCGCGGCAACTCAGACCTAAGAGAAGTATCGGAGATGTTCATCGCGGGTCTATCCCCAGAAACGGAGGCGGCTCACACATTGTACGCCGGTGGCATTAGGTCGATCAAAAGTCGCCGTTCGGCTGTCGTCGAAGAAGTGCGGGACGCTGCTCTAGCGCAGTTTCTGATGCGAGCTGATCCTGATGCCACTCTCTCCACTCCCGTTCCTCGGCCGCCATGGCATCTGCGTCAACCGTCCGCGGTCGGGCAGTCGCCACCCACTCCTCCTTTCTTGTTGCGAAGATGAATCGGTGAGCGCGCTCTGCGAGCAGCCGTTGAAGGAGCTGTGTCGCTTTCTGCCCAAAGGTGAATCGGTTGCGCATTTTCGCGCCTACTTTGACGTACAGAAGATGCTGCGGTGAAAGCGGCATCATGATTTCTGTCCCTGGCGAGTTCCAGCCACCGCCAAAGTTGTAGTCGGATTCGCTGTTCCAGTTGAGGCGTATCACGGGATGATCAGGCAGCGGCCATTGCAGGTCGCCAAACGGCGCCGCGACACTCCATCGATGCGTGAAGAGGACTTTGGCGCCATTCTCCATCAGGTTGCGAACCGTTTCGAGCCACAGGTGCCGTCCAGATGGAACAGTCGCACGAACCTTGGCTTTGTCCGAGCCAAGCTGGTCCGGCGGCTCGATTTCAATCCGTACCAGTCGTCCAATTGGGTCGGGCCCTTCGGTGCGTTCAGGTAACCGTTCGCCCCGCGCATGCGCGCTTTCAAGGTGCTCGATCGCCTCCTCCATGCTCTTGTTCAGGGCGTCAGGAATGATGCGGTCCCAGAGCTTCCGCAGCTCCAAGAATCCCTGCGGTGTTCGCAAGTCCTGAAGCGCAACCAGCTTGATGATGTTGCGCCAGTCCTGCGGTGTGACTTTGGAACCCAAGGTGAGCTTGTGGATTGATGTCGCGGCTGGCGTCTCGATCGCCTGCGTCCACTTCTCGAATTCATCGACCTCCCGGCCACCCGAAAGCAACGTATAGAGGTCGTCGCGAAAGCCCACGCTACTGGTAGGTCTTTGCTGCCATTCCGGCACCGTAGGTGCCGACACCAAAATGCGATACAGGAAAATCTTCCCCTCTGACGCCCACTGCCTCAGTAGGAACTCGGGGAGGTAGTGATTGTCGCGCGTGATGTTCTGGGGGCTGCCTGACATTGAGGATGCAGTACGCTGCGACCTTCAAGTGTACAGCCGTGGCGATGACGCCTCCGGCGGAATTCATCGCAGGTCGCGATAAACGGTAGGACCAATGCCCTGGGATCCGTCCTCTGAGCCGGCCCGATCCGCGCGCCCAGCACAGGTGCCGTGAACGATGTGATCATTCATGGACATCGAATTCCAAATCCTCCGAGAACAAATGCGCGCTGGATTGAATACGTTCGGCCGCTCGGCGAAAGTACTTCCGGTCCTGTTCGATGCCCACGAAGGCGCGGTTCTCGATCACGGCCGCGACGCCCGTCGTTCCGCTGCCCATCGCGTTGTCCAAAACGAGGTCGCCAGGCTTCGTATAGGTCCGCACGAGGTATCGCATTAACGCCTCTGGTTTTTGCGTTGGGTGCCACGTCTTCCGGTCAGGTGCGACACGCAACACCGTGGTCGGATAGCGGGTGCCTTCGGCGTTCTCGCGGTGCATGCTGGTGGGCAACCCGTAGACTTCGCCGCTGGTGTTGCCCGCTGTAATCAGCTCCGTCGCCTCGTCGTCATCGAATAGCGACTGGGCCACCTTGACCTTACGTTCCGACACGAACCCTCGCACGGGCCGGAAGCCGACTTCCATCTGCGGCTGGTACAAGCCGCGCTCGGAGCCGAACACCAAAATGTGCTCGTGGGCGCGCAAAGGCATCATCTTGGCATTCAGGGGATTCGTGCCCTGCGGCTTCTCCCAAATCCACTCGTACCGGAACCACCCGATCTTGGACATGATCAGCAGCGCCGCGAACGGTTGCATGGCGGTCAGTACGATCATGGTCGTCGGCTTCATCACACGGGCATACGCCGCCCATAAACGATCCAAAGGAATCGGACAATCCCATGCACAGGCCGTCGTCCCGTACGGCAGGTCCGCGAGGATTAAATCGACGGACGCCTTTGGCAACTGCGGTAGCACGTCCAGGCAATCGCCCCGGTACAACGACACGGTCGTCGGAGTGGTAATCGTCTCCATATGACGTGAATCCTCTTAGTGGGACCGACGCCCTGTCGTTTGCATCGCCAATAGCACTTCCTGCTTCAACGCCGGAATGAGATTCAGAACGGCTGCCGCGTACTGATGCGTCGCGGTGTCCGCGATGATCTCCGCGAGGACCTCCACGAGGGCCACGGCCATCGCGCCCGCACCCTCGATCTGCTCCTCGTGGGTGAGCAGCTTCACTCGCGCCTTGAGGCGCTCAACCTCCGCTCGGTCGGTGGGTTGCGGCCACCAGTGAGCGGCACGCGGCAGCTCGCCTGGGCAGACGGCAGGGGCGACGGCATCGAGCATGGCATCAGGTCCATGCTTCGCGAGGAGTTGGGCGAATGGCCCCTCTCCTGTTTCGTATGGATCGTTCATCGTATTGATCTCCGCCATAATCCCAAACGCGCAGCCTTCATCTCGAAACGCTCGTCGTTATTCTTCCAAGGCGGTTCTTCGAGTAGGCGGCGAACGCTCTTGGGTTCTGGTTGTCGGCCGCGAGTTCGCCGGCCTCGTTCACCTGGATACCAAAGAAAGTCCGGACGCCCCCAGCCAGTAACGCTGTGAAGAATTCCGGGGTCAGTTCGTACACGTGCCGCTCGCGTGCGGCGCGGAACATCATGTATTCGTGTAGCTCTTGGCCAGTGTCGCTCTTGATCTTCATCGTCTTTCTCCTGTCGTCTGCGTGCACGTGATGCTTGATCCGGTGCGGCGCTGCGCCGATTTCATTTGATGGTTCCCGTCCGTCCTGTTTACTTTGTGATGTTGGGTGCTCGGCGGCAGTATCTTGACGTGCTCGATGACGACACGAACCCTCGGTATCGGATGCTCCGTGCCGCCAAAGGCGAAGTGCGTGGTGGCAATCCGACAGTGAGGCCCGTGCATCTCAATCGACACATCTTCTCCGTCGCCGACCTCGACGTCGCCATACAGTGTTTTCCTGATCGTCATTGCATTTCTCCCTTTAGCGACACTTAACGTGTCGGACTTCTGCGTAGCATTTCGTCACCGCCGTACCGTGCTTTTCCGCCGGGCGTCACGGCCACCGCCACCAGGATTCCCTTCACGACAGCACCCTGCAGAATGTTCAAGACCTTGCGGAAGTCCGGGTAGACGGCCGCGACGATCTCGGCGACCAAAGCGGGATGGTAGGTAACGCGCTCGTCGTGCAGAATGCGCTCGGCGCGCGCAATCATGAGTGGCAGGAGTTCGACCCTGTCGTCAGGTAACCCGAAACACTTTTCGGTGCACCGCGACAGAAGGGCCGGAATAATCTTGTCCACACTGTTAGCCGTCAAAATGAACCCGCAACCTGCGGATACCTCTTCCGTGAATGCTCGCAGTGCCGCTTGCGACAACTCCGTCAGGTGGTCCGCTTCGTCCAAGATGACGAACTTGCGACCGTAGAGGCTGCTGGGCGCCGCGTACGGCCGTAGGCGTTCCCGGACGAGGTCAATCCCGCGGTCCTCGGACGCATTGATGACAAGAGGATCAATGCCCAATTCTGCGCACACCGCCTTGGCGACGGTCGTCTTGCCGGTACCCGACGGTCCGTACAGCAGCAGATTGGGAACCTTACGCGTCTGCACCATCTCGGCAAAGACGCCCTTTAGACGCGCCGGCAAAATACAATCGCCAATCGTCCGCGGTCGGCAGCTGTCGGCCCACGGTGCGCCGTCGGTTTCGTAGTCGTCGGTACCGCTGACAGCGTTGCTGGCATCACGAGTGTCATCGGTGTCCGCGGATACCGAGAGGTCTGCCGGCCCAGGTGAAGTGACCGCCGGGCCGGCCAACGTACCGTCAGACATCGCATCGTCCGAACCGTTGCCATCGGTGACACCAGTGACACTGACCGTCGGCGTGTCACCGGTGTCACCGGTGTCACATGAATCCGGCGCAGCCGGCCCGTGGTGACCCGCGGCTTCGGCGCCGCCGCCGGACCCAGCGGGGTCGCTACCGCTGGGAGGCGCTTCATCCGGTGCGCCCGTCTTTGCCCACCGTACGGCGTTTCGTTTCTCGCCCCTGCTGTCGGTGACGCGCCAACGGCGGGCCGTAGGCGTTTCGCCCTTGCTGGCCTTGTGCGAGTTGTACTGCCACCCCCAAAACTCTCCCAGCCGCATCAATTTCGTCGGGAAGTCCACCGGTCGGCAGCCGTGCCCTGGGAAAGCCGCCGTAAACCCCGCCAACAGATCGTCCAGAAACTCGCCGCGCTCTGGATCGATATGCCGGCGGCCGACGAGGCCGTCGAAGTAGTCGGTGAAGTGGCTGACGAACTCAGAGCCCAGCTCCACCCGCAGGCCCTTCAACCCATAACTTGCCGTCGACGCCTCAACGACACCCTCGCGCAAGTACTGCTGCACGCATCGAAACAGGAAGTTGAAGAAATCGTTCCAATCCTGGTCGGTGAAGTCGGCCCCGAACAGCCGCTTGCCGAGGTGCTGTAGATCCGACACCTGTTCGCCCTGACGATGCGCCTCCGCCCAGTACGATCCGAACTGGACGATGTACCGGCGCCGCGTGACGCTCGTTCCGTGATCGGGCACGACGTAATTGGTGGTGATGGCGACCTTCGGCGCCCGCGCGGCCGGGATTACGATCTTGTTCTTCCCCTTTTGTTCGACCTCCATGTCGCCGGCCAACATGGCGAACAGGCCCTCGAATTTGAAGCCCAAGCCGGCGTCGTCGATCCCGATGATGTTGGTGTCCGCCGTGACGTTGGAGAACTGGAATCGACCACCGAACGTGCCGTTGTTTTGGAACCGCCTGCCGTCCTGCACCGAGAGCGCCCGCACGTGCTTGACCGCGCGCAACGTCAGGGACTTCCCTGTGCCACCTTGGGCGTACGTCCCGTCACTCGCCTCGTCTACGAAGATCACCGCCTTGGGGTTCGCCGGGTCGCGGTACCGATGCAGGAGGTACCCGAGGGTCCCGCGGAAGGCGCGGTACTGCGCCTCGCCCTCCGGCGTCATGCCGAAGTCGTCGGTCCACCTCGAACTGCCCGACCGGACGCGACCCCAAAAAGCGCGCTCGCAGAACGTTTCGAAGCGTCCCTTGCGCGGCGCGTCTGGTGGCTCGATGGTGATCGCCCGAGGGTGAATCTCCGACTCCCACACCGCCGCATCACCGAGGTTGAGCGTCTCAAGCGGGTGGATGGCCGTGTGGTTGGCCGTAATCACAACGACGCCGGTGGCGGCGATGAAGCGCACCTCGTCGGCGGTGTCGGTGAACACGGACAGCGGCGCCGTCCCGGGCACCTGCCCGTTGTACGAATGCATTGGCAGCAGTCGAGTCACGCCATCGATAGCGTGTTTCGTCAGCTCGCAGAGGATGTCGAGAACCGCCGCGCCATACCTCTCCCGCTCAGCCTCCGCCAGCAAATACTGCCTGACGTGCCGGTCGTCCACTTCGCGGATGACGTTGTCGTCGCGGTGAACGAGGACAGCGTTCGCCGTCCGCTTCCTGCCGAGTAGGAGATTGAAGAACCCAGCGTCGGCAAGGTGCTGCCGGAGCAGGCGCGGGGACACGCCGCTGCGATGCGCGTCGGACAGCCACGACGGCTGGCTCGGGCGCGGCGAATTGGCGCTCCTGGATGGCGTTCCGGTGGCCGCCAGGCTCGGGCGCTCGTCCGCGATGGCTATTGGTCGTCGGTCCACCACGCCACCTCCTCCACATCACTTGTCGTCCAGATCACTTCCTTGCTGATGCCGGTCCGATGAGCGCCGCACGTGCCCTGCACGCGCCTGAACGGGACGAAATCGAGCCACGTCGCGCCTTCGTTTTCGGCGACAATGCGCTGCCCTTGGCGGCTTCGACACCACGCACCCAACTGCCGATAATCGAGATCAGCAATCCGGTAGTGACGACCAGCGACCTGGTACGGTGGATCGACGAAAAAGGTGGCCTTGATGTCAGGCGATTCCCGGTAGTCGCCTTCGATCACCTGCCAATGCCGAATCTGAGGGAGTTGGATGGCGATTCGCTGTCGGATACGGTGGCCCCAGAACTGCGTCTCGTAGAGTGTCCGTTCGCCCCCATCGAGCAAATCAGTCACCGTATGCGCACTGTTCCGCATCCATTGGCTGGGACTCTGGCAGGGCGTTGCGCTGCCTTTGTTCACCCAGCGACCGATCAACCCCCGAGCTTCTTGCGGCAGATTCAGATCGTCCGCATCTTGCCCAGGTTCGAGATCCGGGAGGCTCATAATCTCGGCTGGCGTAGCGCGAATCAAATACCGCCAGAGCCCGGCAATCTGTGGGTCTGCGTCCACCAGGATGACTCTCAAGTACGGATAATGAAGGCTGTACCCGGCAGAGCCCGAAAACGACTCGACGATCGTGCGGTACTGGGGTCGGGGATACTCAGGCGCGAGTCTCCACTTGCTGCCGAAGAAGGAAAAGAACGGGCGGAGTGTCATTCTGGCTTGCCTTTCTGTTCCATCTCCGGGTCGCCGGAAATCATTGCGAACAGACCATCGATGTTGAAATCCTCGCGGGCATCATCGATGCCGACGATGTTTGTGTCGTGCCCGTGGTGGACTAATAAGCCGGTCGCCCAGCATCCCATCGCCACGCCAAGCATCAGGACGATGATTGGTTTCATGCGATTACCGACTCATCATCCTCGGGCCAGCGACACGTCCTTGTAGTGATGCGGCCATCCCGCATGATGCGGAAGTTGCTCCCGCCATGCGAATCCGCGATGAGGCGGCTGCACGTATAGGCCACGCCAAACTCCCAGTAGGGCATCTTGGCTTTTACGATCAGCTGTCCAATCGCCTGTAAGGCTGCCTCCGGCAGCCAATCCCACCAACCACTCTCATCAGCGATCAGGAATAGCTGCTTGTTTTTGTAATCCACCGTGAAGCCGTGCGGGCCATCCGCAGTATCGAGCAGCTGAGCGATGTGATCAGCCGCAGTACGGGAGCAGGGCAGGCCACATTCGGGCACGACGATGGTGTAGTAGTTAGCCATGGTGCTGTTCCTTAGACGGTGTATTCGCAACCTTCAACATTCCCAAACATCTTGCCGAGCGAATCCCTGAACTCGTTCGGTTTTTCGCTGTTGGAGTGCCACGCGGAAGGAGCATCGTTTGTGGGATGACGACCTTGCTGCTGACGCGCCTGACATGGCCGCGCATACCGAGCAGCACGTGCTCGCATGAAGATCCTAGCGCGACCTCGCAGCAGTACTCCGCCAGTGGGTACCACCACGTCCCGCTGTTTCGGAAATACTCGCCCGCCTCGGTTGTAGGCGCCCTGCCGAACACGTCCATGCCCACGGCTAGGCTCCTTTCTCCGGTCCGGTCTGGCATCCTGGGTCGCTGCTGACCGCTTCGATCTCCGGTACGTCGACAGCCATCGTGTCGTAGTGTCGTTCCGGGGCGAACTGTCCACCCCGTTTCCCCTTGCCCCACGCGTACGACCAGGGCGGATCCGCGAGTACCAACTGGTACTTCTTCGATGGCGGCCCGGTCGAGTGGGTCCGCAACAGCATGGGGCTGTTCTGTGTCGGCTGGCAGCCGTTCATGAGCGAGATGCCATCCCAGTGGTCAACTCAGCCCCATGGATGTCGGCTCGCGCGTCAATCTTCAACCTCATCAAGTTTGCATACACTTCGTCGTCCACGACCGTCTTCTCGTGAAGTTCATCAAGGGTGCTCTGCTCCATCTCGCTCAGCCTCAAGACTTCAACGGGCCTCGCGCGGATCCGCTGCGCTTGCTCGATGGAACCGGGGATCTGAACCATCGTCATGGGGTGCCCGATCACCACCAGCACCATCGGTTCGCGCTGCGCGTCGTGCGGAGTCAAACGAACAAGCAAGGCAAGACCATCGTCGGGAGGCAATAACGCGAATTTGTTCAGCACACCGCCGGTGGCTAACGATTCGCACACCAGTCGCTTTTCAGAGTCCCTCAGCGACGATGGCAATCCAAATGCGAACCCCGCGAGGGATCCTTGCTGAATCTCGCGGATGATCTCAGCGCCAGTCTTGCGATTCATAGAATCAATCTCCTTATGCCAATTCGCCGACTATGAGCCGCCAGCGTTTGTCGAGCCGTGCCGAACCCGTCCATGCCCACGGCTAGGCTCCTTTCTCCGGTCCGGTCTGGCATCCTGGGCCGCTGCTGACCGCTTCGATCTCCGATACGTCGACGGTCATCGTCTCGTCGTGTTTTTCCGGACAGAAGTGACCGCCCCTCTTACCCTTCGCCCACAGGGACGGCCAGGGCGGATCCGCGTATATGAGTTGGTAAGTCACTCGACACCTACAGCGCTGCTTGCTGGGGTCGACATGAAAGAAGATTGGGTCCGGAGCAGCTCGGCGAATCGCGCGCCATTGCCATTGACATCAAGACGCGTGACTCGACCCTGAAACTGATGGGCAAGCAGATTCAGCGCTCCATCAAGCGCAAGAATCAGCTCTTGAGCCGACTCATCAGAACCACCCCTCGCTTCGATCTGATAACAAGAAAAGCGGTCATTGGGATCCCGCGGATCGGAACTGGCGTGGTAGCGGAATCGGAAGTCCCCGCGACACGGAGTGTCCGTAGTTTCCCGCCACACGATCGCCGCGACGTCGAACGGCCCGTCGAATCCAACAGACCAAAAGGCGTAGATGAAATTGCCTTTTCTAAAAGGGTTGTTTGTTGATCTCACGTACTTCTCCTCTGTTTCTCGACGGCTCGACCGATTTTGTCGGCGCACCCGTCAATTGGCGGCCATTTCACCAGCGGCGAGCGCACCGCCGGATCGTCGGGTGTTCTTCAGCGACTCGTACACATCCACGGCGTCACGCCATCGGCCGCAGTGCCAGATTTCAAGAGCCAGCCAGTGTTCGCTCCGTACGGGCGCGTAGCTGACGCGCCACTCGCCGGGATCCGATCCGTCGCGGCTGCCAACCCGTTCCAGCGCTCGTGCCATCGTTTTGGTGATCCCGCTCAGCCGGACATGGTCCGCCCATGTGAACGGCGCCACCTCGGGGTTGACCTCGATGCGAATCAGACCACCGCCTCGGATTG
This sequence comes from Acidobacteria bacterium RIFCSPLOWO2_02_FULL_61_28, assembly GCA_001767035.1. Classification (GTDB taxonomy): domain Bacteria; phylum Acidobacteriota; class Terriglobia; order 2-12-FULL-54-10; family 2-12-FULL-54-10; genus 2-02-FULL-61-28. Next base: position 1,151 of record MEKR01000145.1, on the reverse strand, counting down.
CCGTCTCTTCTGTCGAGAGCGAAACGAGCCTGCCGTCGCCCGTGCGCCACATCTTGTTGGCCGTCGGTTCCCATGTCGGCCGCGTCGTGAACCACACCGCCGGGCGTTCCGTGGCAGCCACGCCGGCAGTCGTCGGCCGCAGCTCCTGGTCCGTCAGGACCTGCGGCAAGTACTTGAGGACGGTGTAATGAAAAACCCGTGCTCGCAGAAACCGCCGCATATCGTCAACGCTCATGCGTGGATGTCCGTAGAGAGAATCGCGGCGATCGCACCCAGAGTGAAATACGCTTGCGCGAGCTTCTTCAGCTTGTCGTCGCTGAGCACCTCTTCCAGCGCGAGCAGGTACTGAATAAAACCCCCTCATAAGCCTCCTAACCTCACTCCGTTGACCATGAGTCGAATGGCGCGTCCAGGATGTCGCACGTTCTGCCTGGTTGATGGCGCCGGTTCTCCGTTTGGAAACAGACAATGAACATTGATAACGCAGCAGGGTCAGTACGAAGCGCAGCAGGATCAGAAGGACCGCAATTGCGCAGGTATCCTGGCTTTGCTCCCTTGACGCACGTTTCCATCTGGACAGCTAGAATCGACTCGCACACACTACGGCGTGCAGACATCTATGTCCTCGGCAATTGGGAGGTCAAACCATGGTCGATGAGGTCGGCGACGCGCCGCTTCTAACGAAGGATGCGGCGGCGCATCTGGCGAGGAGTCTCAAAAGGGAGATCAGCGAAACCGAGCTGCTTCAGATCGCACGCAGCGGCGAACTGCGGCTCTCTGTGCACCTACCGCCTTCCGTGCTCGGCGAACCAGAATCCGTACCGCCGGCGGAGTACCAGCGCGCGTTCCCGGGAGGGCCAATTCGCGTTGAAGGGGTCTGGGATGTCGTGATGGATGCCGCGGCGCAATTCTCCATCGACCTGCGCCTGCGCGAAATCCAACGGATACCACCCACAAGGATGCCGAAATTGGATTACCCCAGATTCGAGCGGCCCGGCATCCGATGTCGGTTGTTTCCGATTAAGCGAGCCGGCGTTTGGCCAGATGGCAGCTACTTCGTCGTTCACAAATCATCACTAACCTGAGTTTTCACAAAGCCCAGTCTCGATAACTCGCTTGGGCATCGGGTCGGGGTGCGGCCGTGTGGCTTC
>MEKR01000144.1 GCA_001767035.1 Acidobacteria bacterium RIFCSPLOWO2_02_FULL_61_28 | reverse complement strand
CACATCCATCCCACCGTGTCGGAGCTGATCCCGACCATGCTCGGTGAGATGAAGCCGCTGGCGTGACGCCTCCGTTGCTGCGGACCACGCGGGATGCCGAAAGCGATTTAGAATAGTAAGAAGAGAGCCGATCTGTTTGCGGGGAGGCGGATGCTCGAACTCAACGGCGTCAGCAAAACATACGGCGATGCCTCGGTGGTCGAGCGCACCGATTTGACTATCCCCGCCGGCCGAACCACCGTGCTGCTCGGCCCGAGCGGCTGCGGCAAGTCCACGCTGCTCCGGCTGATGATCGGTCTCATCCGGCCTGACACCGGCACGGTGCTCCTCAATGATACGGAACTCACCTCGGAGAACGCGCTGGCCATGCGCCGACGCATCGGCTACGTCATTCAGGAAGGCGGGCTGTTCCCCCACCTGACCGCCGAGGGGAATATCACGCTGATGGCGCGGTATCTCGGGTGGAACGAGCAAGTGGTGGGGCAGCGGATAGCGGAGCTTGCCGACCTCACGCAGTTTCCGCGCGACGGCCTGCGCCGGTTTCCCGCCGAGCTTTCCGGCGGGCAGCGGCAGCGCGTAGCATTGATGCGCGCGCTTGCCCTCGACCCGGACGTGATCCTGCTCGACGAGCCGCTCGGGGCGCTCGACCCCATGATCCGCGCAGAGTTGCAAACAGACCTGCGGAACATCTTTCGCTGGCTCGGGAAGACCGTCGTCATGGTCACGCACGACATCAGCGAGGCGGGCTTTTTCGGCGACAGCATTGTGCTTCTGCGCCAGGGTCGGATCGTGCAGCAAGGGACGCTCCGCGAACTGGTCGCCTCACCCGCCGACCCGTTCGTCACACAGTTCATCAACGCGCAGCGAAGCCCGCTCGAAACATTGCGAGGAAACTTCGAATGAAGCGATTGCGGTGGAATCTGGCGGCGGCTCTTCTTCTAAACGGAGCTTCTCTTCTCGCTCAGACTGCTGCGCCGGAGGTGAAGGTCGGCTCGAAGTCGTTCACCGAGGGCGTGATCCTGGGCGAGGTTGTGACGCAACTGGCGCGGAGCAGCGGTGTCGCGGCGCTCCATCGGCGCGAGCTTGGCGGCACGCAGGTGCTCTGGAATGCGTTGCGCCGCGGCGAGATTGACGTGTACCCCGAATACACCGGGACGCTCCGCCAGGAGATTCTGGCGGGCCGCAGCATTCCGGACGACGAAGCGCTGCGGCAGGCCCTAGCGGAGCAAGGCGTGCGCATGAGCCGGCCGCTGGGTTTCAACGACACTTATGCCCTCGGTATGAAGGAGCAGGTCGCCGAGCAATGGGGCATTCGAACGATCTCCGACCTGCGGCGGCGTCCGGAACTGAAGTTCGGGTTCAGCAGCGAGTTCATGGACCGGGGAGACGGCTGGCCGGCCTTGCGCGACCGCTATCGTTTGCCGCAGCGCGACGTGCGCGGCCTGGACCATGACCTGGCCTACCGCGGCCTCGACAGCGGCGCGATTGACGTGACCGACCTCTATTCGACGGATGCTGAAATTCGCTACTACCGCCTGCGCGTGCTCGATGACGACCTGCGCCATTTCCCTGCCTATGACGCGGTGCTGCTCTATCGCGCCGACCTCCCCGAGCGCGCCCCGCAGGCCGTGGCGGCAATGCTGCGCCTCGAAGGCCGCGTCACTGCGGCAGCGATGATCGAGATGAATGCGCGGGTGAAACTCGACCGCGTACCGGAGACCCGTGTCGCCGCCGACTTCCTGGGGACGAACTTTGGTTTGAGCACGGCAGCGAAAGAGGAGAGCGCCCGAGACCGCTTTTTCCAAAACACCCGCGCGCACCTGACTCTGGTTGCCATCTCGTTGACAGCAGCAATCCTGTTCGCCGTCCCGCTTGGTGTTTGGGCGGCCAAGCGGCCTCGGGCCGGTCACGCGATTCTGGCAATCGTCGGCATCATTCAAACCATTCCCTCGCTGGCCTTGCTTGTTTTTATGATTCCGCTGCTCGGCATCGGCAACGCGCCGGCCATCGTTGCGCTCTTTCTCTACAGCCTGCTTCCGATTGTGCGAAACACCTATGCGGGTTTGCACGACATCCCCTTGTCGGTGCGCGAATCCGCCGCCGCCCTGGGCCTTCCGGCCGGGGCGTCCCTTCGGCTGGTGGAGCTGCCGATGGCTTCGCGCGCGATTCTAGCCGGGATCAAGACGTCGGCGGTCATCAACGTGGGGACGGCCACGCTCGGCGCGCTGGTCGGCGCGGGCGGCTACGGCCAGCCGATCTTCACCGGCATCCGGCTCGATGACGTGGGGCTGATCCTGCAAGGAGCCGTTCCGGCGGCGCTGCTGGCTTTGCTCGTACAGGGATTGTTCGAGTTGTTCGAACGTCTGCTGGTGCCGAAAGGCTTGCGCCTGAAGCCGGCGGCATAGATCACCCCGAGGAAGAATCGGTTTGGAAAATGCCAGTGGCGGATCGGCGTGGTGATTGCTATTCTTCCAAGTGCGCTTCTGCGGGCTGCCATCATCCCCGCGCGGCATGTGTATGACCGACTATACCTGGACGGTGCGAGTCGAGCGGGTCGGAGAGCAGGAAGCCAAGGTCTTCAGCCGCAACCATGTCTTCGTGGTCGGCGAGCAGGCGAGTTTCCGGGAAACCGATCCGCATCCGAGCGCGGTGGAGTACCTGCTGGGCGCATTGGGAGGAGACCTGCTCCGCGGGTTCCAGATTCAGGCGGCGCGGCAGCGGGTGGCCGTGGACGCGCTCGAGGTGATGCTCTCCGGCAGGCTCAACAATCCGCTGTCGCATCTGGGAGTGGTCGGTGAGGCGGGACATCCGGGCCTCGAGTCCATTCAGGGCACGTTCTATGTCAGCGCCGACGCCGACCGGAGCGCTCTGGAGGAGATGTGGCGGGCCGCGCTGGAGCGGTCGCCACTGTTCAACACATTGCGGCGAAGCGTGGAGCTGTCGCTGGAGCTGCGCGTGATGCTTTAGAATCTGTTCGGAGGAGGCCGCGGCATGGGAAAGCCACCGATCCTGGTGGGCGCTGTCATTTACGATCCGAAAGTGGCGTTGATCTGGGAGACCATCAAGAATTTTTTTGAGGCCCATGAGTGCCCCATGGATTATGTCTTTTACAGCAATTACAGGCTCCAGGTGGATGCGCTGCTCGCCGGGCACATCCACATTGCCTGGAACTCGCCGCTGGCGTGGGTGGACGCGCAGCGGAGGTCATCGGGTCACTGTCGCGCCATCGCCATGCGCGACACGGACCGCGATCGCGTCACGCACATCCTGGCTCGAAAAGAAAGCGGCGTGAGGCAACTGGCGGACTTGCGCGGGAAAACCGTCGCTACCGGAGCAATAGATTCGCCGCAGGCAACGCTTCTCCCCTTGCATTTGCTGAGGAAACAGGGCTTGACGCAGGGCCGGGATTTCACCGTGCGCCGCTTCGATGTGCTGGTGGGAAAGCATGGCGACCATATCGGCGGGGAGCGCGAGGCGCTCGAAAGTCTTCGGAAAGCAGAGAGCGATGCCTGCGCGGTCCTGGACCTCAACTGGGCGACCTGGCAGGCCGACGGCACGGCGGACCCCAACCGTCTCGCGGTGTTGGTCACGACGGCGCCCTACGACCACTGCAACTTTACGGTGCTCGACCGCTTTCCCCCGGAGGAGGAGCGGCGCTGGACGCGCGCGCTCTTTGAGATGCGCTACGACAATCCCGCGCACCGGGAGATGATGGACATGGAGGGCCTGAAGGCGTGGCTGCCGGGCCGCACCACCGGCTACGCCGCGTTGACCGAAGCCGCCGCCCAGCAGCGGTTCTTTGAGGAGGAGGGCGCTTGAAGCCGCTTCCACTTTTCCCGGTTAGCACAGTCGGGAGTTGGCCCCGCCCGCAGGAGCTGTTGCGGGCGCTCCGCCGCAAACAGCAGGGGCAGGTGACGGCGGAGGAATTCAGCCGGATCGCAGACGCCGCGGTGCTCGAGGCGCTGCGCTGTCAGGAATCGGCCGGCATTGATTTGGTGACGGACGGCGAGCAGCGGCGCGATAACTTCTATTCCTTTGTCGCCGAGAAGCTTGATGGCGTGCGCCTGATGTCGCTCGCCGAGATGCTGGACGTGGTCGAGGACAAGGCCGGTTTTGAGCGTATCCTGCAAACGCTCGATGTCCCTGCGTTCTCCATTCAGAATCCGACCTGCGTGGGGCGGATCAGCCTCCGGGAGCCGCTGGCGCTCGATGAGTATTGTTTTCTCAGGCAGCACACCAACCGCCCCATCAAGGTGCCGCTGCCGGGCCCCTACCTGCTGACGCGGGCGATGTGGGTCAAGGAAGTGTCGCGCGCCGTCTATCCCTCAAAAGAGGACTTGGCGGAAGACGTGGTGGCGGTTCTTCGTCAGGAGGCGTTTGCGTTGCGCGATGCCGGCGTGGATTTCATCCAGTTCGACGAGCCGGTGCTGACGGAACTGGTCTTCACGCAGGGGCAAACCCGCACGTTCATGTGCGCGGCGCTGGCGGCGCGCAAAGATCCCGCGGAGGAACTGGAGTTTGCCGTGGCCTTGATTAACCGGGTCGTCGCCGGGCTGGATGGCGTCCGCACCGGCTTGCACATCTGCCGGGGCAACTGGAGCCAGAGGGAGGAAACCCTGCTCAGCGGCTCGTATCATCCGCTGCTTCCTTACCTGGCGCGAATCAACGTTCAGCAGCTCGTCCTGGAGTACGCCACGCCGCGGGCGGGCGAGTTGCTTCCCGTCACCGGCAAGGAATTGGGCCTGGGCGTGGTCAACCCGCGCACTGCGGACGTGGAAGCCGTGGAGGGGATTGTGGAGCGCGTCCGGGAGGCGCTTCGACTGCTGCCGCCGGAGAATATTTTCCTGAATCCCGACTGTGGCTTCGGCACGTTTTCCCGCCGCCCCATGAATTCGTTGGAAATTGCAACGAAGAAGTTGGAGGCGATGGTTGAGGCTGCGACGGTCTTGCGCAGGGAGTTTCAGGATACGAGCACCGTGCGGCGGGTAGCCGGCGCTCTTCCGGGTAACGGTTGAGGCAAATCGCATGGCACTGGAGATAGAAACGCGGAGAACGATCTCTCAACTGGCAGAGTGGGTCTCCGACGCCCGGCAGCGAACCTTCGAGCTAGTGGCGGACCTGAGCGACGAGCAACTGCTCGGCCCGCGCCTTTCGATCGTCAACCCGCTGCTTTGGGAGATCGGGCACACGGCCTGGTTTCAGGAGAAGTGGGTGCTGCGGCATGTCTGTAACGAGAAGCCGATCCGTGCGGATGCCGACGCGCTCTATGATTCGATCGCCATTCCGCACGATACGCGCTGGGACCTGCCGCTGCCCTCCCGCGAGGCGACGCTTGCCTATATGCACGCTGTCCGCGACCGCGTGCTCGAGAAATTGAATGAGCCGGAGCCGAGTGAAGAGTTCCTCTATCACGTAATGTACACCGTCTTCCACGAGGACATGCACAATGAGGCGTTCACATACACGCGACAAACTCTCTGTTACCCCGAGCCTCGCCTTTCGCTGCCCCCGGATGGGAGTGGGGCAGGGAAGGCGGCAGCGGGAGGAGGTCCGCTTTCCGGCGATGTGGAAGTGCCCGGGGGGCCGTTTCTATTAGGAGCCGGACGAGACGAGCCGTTTGTGTTCGACAACGAGAAGTGGGCGCATCCGGTCGAAGCAAAGCCATTCGCTATTGCTCGCGCGCCGGTGACGCAGGACGAATTCCTCGCGTTCGTGGAAGGCGGAGGTTACCGTCGCCCGGAGTTGTGGAGCCGGGAAGGGTGGCATTGGCGAGAAGCAGTGGCGGCGGAGCATCAGGTGTACTGGCGCAAGGAAGAGAGCGGGGATTGGCTGCGTCGCGATTTCGACCGCTGGGTTCGCCTCGAGCCGCACCGTCCGGTCCTGCACGTCAACTGGCATGAGGCGCAGGCGTACTGCCGCTGGGCCGGACGCAGGCTCCCCACCGAGGCAGAGTGGGAAGTTGCTGCGGCCGGCGTGTTGGCTTCGGAGAGCCACACGCTTTCACCGAGCAAGCACAGCTATCCTTGGGGGCAGGACTCGCCCGACCCTGACCGCGCCAATCTCGACTGGCGCGCCATGGGCTGCCTGGACGTCGGGGCGTTCCCGGCAAGCGACAGCTCCGTCGGCTGCCGCCAGATGCTCGGCAACGTGTGGGAATGGACCGCGAGTGATTTTCTCCCCTATCCGGGCTTTGTTCCCGATCCGTACAAGGAGTACTCCGAACCCTGGTTTCGGACGCACAAGGTTCTGCGGGGCGGTTGCTGGGTGACGCGGTCGCGGCTCATCCACAACACGTACCGCAACTTTTACACGCCGGACCGGCGGGACGTATGGGCCGGATTCCGCACGTGCCGGGAAACCGTATGACGATTTGCATCATCACGCCGGCTCCGGCCCGTTCGCGCCGGGGAAACCGCTGGACGGCGCTGCGGTGGGCGCGGATTCTCCGGGGGCTTGGGGCTCGCGTGGTCATCGAAGAGGAGTACAAAGGGCGTCGCTGCGATCTGCTGGTGGCGCTGCACGCGCGGCGCAGCTTCCCTTCCATTGAACGGTTTCGGCGCGAGCATCCTGATAATCCGTTGATCGTCGTGCTGACCGGCACGGACCTCTACGGCGACATTCGCACCGATGCGCGTGCCCAGCAGAGTTTGGAGATGGCTTCGCGCCTGGTTGTGTTGCAACCGCTCGGCATGGAGGAATTGCCGGAGCACTTGCGCGGCCGCGCTCGGGTGATCGTGCAATCCGCGGAGAAGCCGCAGGGTGTTTTCACACCCCGGAAAGACGCATTTGAAGTATGCGTTTTGGGCCACTTGCGGCCGGTCAAGGACCCGTTTCGAACGGCGCTGGCGGCGCGGCTATTGCCGGGTTCGTCGTGAATCCGCGTCGTACACGTCGGCGGTGCGCTGAGCGAGGAGATGAAGCAGCAAGCGCAGGCGGAGATGGAAGCGAACCCGCGGTATCAGTGGCTGGGCGAATTGCCGCGAGGGAAAGCGCTTCGCGTGCTCGCCCGCAGCCGCCTGCACGTGCTCAGTTCGCAGTTGGAGGGCGGCGCCAGCGCGCTCTGCGAGGCGATTGCGTGCGGGGTGCCCACACTCGCCTCGCGCATCCCCGGCTCGGTCGGCATTCTCGGGCCGGACTATCCGGGATACTTTCCCGTCGGGGATACGCAGGCGTTGGCCGGACTGCTTTACCGCGCCGAGACCGATCCGGAGTTTCTGCAAAGCCTTCACGCCTGGTGCGTGCAACTCCAGCCGCTCGCAGACCCGGCCCGCGAGCGCGAGGCGTGGCAACGATTGCTTGATGAAATGACGATTCCCCAAATGGCAGGCCCGGCGGCGGCGCCATCTTCCCTGGAACGGTTTACGCTCGTTGAGCCCGGTTCCGCCGCCGCGGCGGTTGATTTTGGCCGCGAGGTCCGCGCGGGGTTGACCGGCCGCCCGAAGCGGTTGCCGTGCCGATTCTTCTACGACCGGGAAGGTTCCCGTTTTTTTGAAACGATCTGCGAGCTGCCGGAATACTACCTGACGCGGGCCGAACAGGAAATTTTGGCGGAGCGCGCCGGGGACGTGGTTTCGCGCTTTCCGAACGGCGCGACCCTGATCGAACTGGGAAGCGGCAGCGCAGCCAAGACGCGCCTTCTCATCGAGCGATTTCTCCGCCGCGACGGCCGGCTGCGCTACGTTCCCGTGGACATCTCGCGCAGCATGTTGGAGGAGAGCACGCGCGCCTTGCTCGAAGAGTTCGCAGGACTCGAAATTCTGGCAGTGGCAGGAGAGTACCAGCAGGCATTGGCTCATCTCGAAGAAAGCTTTGGCGGACCAAAGTTGATCCTCTGGCTGGGATCAAACGTGGGGAATCTCGATCGGGCGGAGGCCGCAGAGTTCTTGCATTCCGTGCGGAATCGAATGGCCGTCGCAGACCGCCTCCTCGTGGGGATTGACCTGCGGAAAAATCGCAGTATCCTGGAACCGGCTTACGATGACGCCCAGGGCGTAACCGCGCAATTCAACCGCAACATTCTGGCGCGCATCAACCGCGAATTGGACGGGCAGTTTGACCTTCGCGCCTTTCCACATCGCGCACTGTACAACGAAGGCGAAGGCAGAATTGAGATGTACCTGGTGAGCGCAATCTCGCAAACGGTCCGGATTACTGCGCTCGATCTCGTCATACCCTTCGAAGCCGGGGAAGCGATCCATACAGAGAACTCGTACAAATACTCTCTGAGGGAGATCGGCGAATTGGCGGTGGCAGCCGGACTATGTGTGGAATGCCAGTGGCTGGACACCGGCGGCCGGTTCAGCTTGAACCTGCTGGCGCCGGGCTTCTGACTTCAGGCTCCGAACTTCTTCGATGCGCATTGGAGTGGACACCGGCGGAACCTTTACCGACTGCGTCGTCTTCGACGGCGCAGCGGTTCGGGTCATTAAAGTCTTCACCAATCCGAGCGATCCTGCAACCGCAAGCCTTGAGGGAACACGCCGCCTGGCCGGGCGCAAGATCGCGGAGCCGCTGACGCTCGTCCACGGAACCACCGCCGGCACCAATACGGTGCTCGAACGCCGAGGGGCGCGCGTGGCGCTCCTGACCACGGTCGGCTTCGAGGACCTGATCGAAATCGGACGGCAAAATCGTCCCCGGCTCTATGACTTCAATGTCGAGCGCGATCCGCCGCTGGTCCCGCGCGGACTCCGCTGGGGCGTGAACGAACGAACAGCCGCAGATGGTTCCATCCTGCAACGGCCGACCGCCGCCGAAATCAAACGCCTGCTCGCACTGGTGAAACGCTCCGGCGCGGAAGCCGTCGCCATCTGTTTTCTCTTTGCGTTTGCCAATCCCGCGAATGAACGCGCCGTCGCGCGAGCGGTCCGCAGGCTGGGCCTGCCGGTCTCAATTTCCCACGAAATTCTCCCGGAATTCCGCGAGTACGAGAGGCTTTCGACCGTCGTGCTGAACGCGTATCTGGTTCCGCGAGTCGGGCGGTATCTGGATCGTCTGAGGCAAGAAGCTCGGCGCTCATTTCGTGCGCCGCAGAACGCCGCGGGAGCAAAGGATACTCGTGGAGCCGCACAGGTTTTTGTGATGCAATCGAGCGGCGGAATTACTACGGCGGAGCGGGCGGCGCGCGAGCCGGTCCGCACAATTCTATCCGGTCCGGCGGGTGGAGTGGTTTCCGCGCGCTGGCTGGCCGATCAACTCGGTATCCGGCGGGCAATCAGCTTCGATATGGGAGGCACCTCGACCGACGTCTGCCTGCTCGACGGTCCGCCACAAATGACACGGGAAACAACTCTTGGAGGACTGCCCGTTGCTGTTCCCGTGCTCGATGTGCATTCGGTCGGCGCCGGCGGAGGGTCGCTCGCGCGCTTCGATGCCGGCGGGGCGCTGCAGGTCGGGCCGGAGAGCGCCGGAGCCGTGCCCGGTCCAGCCTGTTACGCCCGTGGCGGGACGCAGCCCACCGTGACGGATGCTCATCTCGTGCTCGGGCGCTTGGACCCGGAGCACTTCCTCGGAGGCGAGTTTCGTCTCGACGAGCGGGCCGCGAGGGAAAGTGTTGACGCGTTTCTTCGCGCGCAACGCCGGAGGAGGAAGAGCGGGGAAAGAAAAGAGCCTTCTGCGGTGGACCTCGCCCGCGGCATCGTAGCAGTGGCAAACGCCAACATGGAAAAAGCTCTGCGCGTGATTTCCGTCGAGCGCGGTCACGATCCGCGCGATTTTTCCTTGATCTCGTTCGGCGGCGCGGGCGGTCTGCACGCGTGTGATCTGGCGCACGCCTTGCGCCTGGCCCAGGTAGTGGTTCCACCGAATCCCGGCACATTTTCCGCGCTCGGCGTTCTGCTCTCCGATATCGTCAAAGACGTCTCGCAATCCGTGCTCCTCCCGGTTCCCGCAGGCGGGGGCCGCAAACAATCTCAACCGCGAAAGCGATTTTTGGCGAGCCTCGAAGAGCGGTTTGCGCGCTTGGAACGCCAGGCTCGCGCGGAGTTGCGCCGTGACAAGCTGCCGGCGGAATCCGCAAGCGCCATACGGAGCCTCGATGTCCGCTATGTCGGGCAGAGCTATGAACTCACTGTTGCGTTCACAGCACGATTTCAAGAAGAGTTTCATCGGGCGCATGAGAGGGCCTACGGTTACGCCGATTCAGGGCGAGCGATGGAAGTGATCAACCTCCGCCTGCGGCTGCTGATCCGCACGCTCAAGCCGCCGGTCCGGCGCAGCAAGGGGATCGGACGGGGCGATCTTAGAAATGCCACGATCCGGCAGAAGACCGTGTGGTTTGAGAATCGCTCACATTGGACTCCGGTCTACGACCGTGCGCGGCTTGCTCCCGGAAACCGATTTCGCGGGCCGGCCGTGGTTGTCGAATATAGTTCGACCACGGTGGTCCCGCCGGATTGTGTTTGTCGCGTGGACGAATACTTGAATCTGGTGTTGACGCAACATGCCCGTTGATCCTACGGAACTCGAAATCTTCAAGAACCTCTTCCACTCCGTGGCAGAGGAGATGGGGGCGGCGCTGCGTCGCTCGGCGTTCTCGCCGAACATCAAGGAGCGCCGGGATTACTCCTGCGCGGTCTTTGACGGGCAGGGACGAGCCGTGGCGATGGGCGATCACATGCCCGTGCATCTCGGCTCGATGCCCGCGTCCGTGGCCGCCGCGATGGAGGCGCTTGACCTTGGCCCCGGCGACATCGCCATGCTCAATGATCCCTTCGCGGGCGGAACGCACTTGCCCGATGTCACTATGGTCGCGCCGGTCTTTGTTCATCGGGGCGTTCATCGTGGCGTTCATCGTGGCGTGAGCGGAGCGAAGCAGCCACTTTTCTATGTGGCGAACCGGGCGCATCATGCCGACATCGGCGGCGCGCAGCCGGCTTCCATGGGACTGAGCGAAGAAATCTACCAGGAGGGCCTGCGCATCCCGCCGGTCCGCCTGGCGCGACGGGGCAGAATCGAGCGCGACGTGCTGGCGATGATCCTCGCCAATGTCCGCACGCCGCAAGAGCGCGAAGGCGACTTAACGGCGCAAGTAGCTGCCTGCCGTCTGGGCGAACGGCGCTTGACGGAACTCGCGGGGAAGTACGGCGTCCGCAAGACAGGCTTCTATCTCGACGCGCTCCAGCAATATTCCGCGCGGCTGATGCGAGAGGCGCTCCAGCGCATTCCCAACGGCGTCTATCGCGCCGAAGATTTTCTGGATGACGACGGCTACTCGGACGTGCCGTTGCGCCTGCGGGTCGCCATCACGATTCGCGGCCAGCGGGCGCGAGTGGATTTCACCGGCTCAGCCCCCGCGTGTCGCGGCAGCATGAATGCCGTGGTGGCGATCACCCGCTCGGCGGTGTTCTATGTTTTTCGCTGCTTGCTCGACGATGACGTTCCTGCGTGCGCCGGTTTGATGAATCCCATCGAGGTGGTAGCTCCCAAAGGAAGCATCGTCAACGCGCAGCCGCCGGTCGCCGTGGCCGGGGGGAACGTCGAGACGTCGCAGCGCATCGTGGACGTGCTGCTGCGCGCGCTTGCCCAGGCGCTGCCGCACGAAATCCCCGCCGCCAGCTCCGGCACGATGAACAATCTCTCCTTCGGCGGGATAACCCCCCGCACCGGCCAGCCGTTTGCGTACTACGAAACCATTGCGGGCGGCATGGGTGCGCGGCCTTCAAGCGATGGGCTAAGTGGCGTCCATACCCACATGACCAACTCGCTCAACACGCCGATTGAGGCGCTCGAATCCGCCTGCCCGGTGCGCGTGCGACGCTATTCGCTGCGGCACGGCTCCGGCGGAGCAGGCCGCTTCAAGGGAGGCGACGGCATTGTCCGCGAGATCGAATTCCTGACCGAGACTCGCGTCTCCATCCTCTCCGACCGCCGCCGCTTCGCGCCGTATGGACTCGCTGGCGGAAAGCCGGGAAAGATGGGCAAGAACGAACTGATTCCGCCAAACGGGGGAAAGAAGGCGTTACCATCCAAGGCTGTTTTCTCCGCTCCGCGAGGCAGCATCCTGCGCATCGAGACGCCCGGCGGGGGTGGGTGGGGAAAGTGATAGAAGATTCCTGTGGGTCAAATAATCAAAGCATTTCTCGAACCACCAAAGGCTCGGCCTACATTTCAGCGAATTCTTGCATTTGTGAAGAGTTCGGACTTCAACTATCTGACGCGTCACCTTGATTATTTGAAGGAGTATGAATTGGGATTGGAAGTTGCAGATAAGCTTCTGCAATTCGTCGAGACTCATGGAGAGTTCAACATCGAGAACCCGGAGCATAGAAAAGCACTGATTCAACTTTATGGCAACAAGTTGGACCTGCTTGACAAGGCCGATAAATGGGGAGATTACATGAAACTGGTGGAGGTCCTGCGTCAAAGGTCTGAGTTACAAATTGCATCCCAACCCGTAACGGAAGAGGCATACAAGAAGTTGAAGGACTTGCTCAAAGGCGACTATCCAAAATCTTATAAGGCCCAAGTAGCCGAAATGGTTGCTGAGATGGAGCGGGGTGAGTGGAGTTCTGACAGCAGCGGCGCAAGAGTCATAAAATGTGGGCCGAAACATTTGGTGGAGTCCTGGGGTTTTAAGGACAGAATTCGTGTGATTCAGAAGAAGCTGTCTCGCAGGGGCCAAGGCAAGACAGTTGATCATCTAAGACACAAACAGGTTTGGCAGTTGACCGAGGAAGAATACCAGAACCGTATTGAATGGCTGAAAAGATGGCGAGAATTCTGCCACCGAGTCGATGAATTGATGAAGACGCCTAGAACTTCATCGTGAGCGCTTTTGGATTTCGATAACCTTCTGTCTTCGCTTACGGGCAGGCCGCCTCGAAAGCTTTCGCGGAGGGATCCATGGTTCTTGGGAAATATTTTCCCACTGGCGATCGAACTCTTCTAAAACAGCTGGCGGAATATCCTCCAGGGGAATATCGATGGTAACGCTATCCGGATATACTAAGTCTGTGCTGAAACAATCAATTGCCAGAAACTTTCGCTCGCTCTTGGCTGAATCATAAACCCAATAGACAGACCCTATCATTCGATTCTTGAGTGCGGGAAAGACCGTTGTCGCGAGGCTCGTCAGTAAACCGAATTCCTCAGTTTGAGCGATCTGGCCGCTTATATCAACAAAGCGAATGTGGAGGTCGATCAGCTTCATCATCAAGTCCAGCTGCTTCTTTGCGAGCAGAGCAAACTGAATTCGGCCGTGATTCACCTTCCACCCCCTTTCGGAATGGCGCAAGACCCAGGGCTCTGGCGACGGCATCGTAGGGAAGCGCTTTCCCTTTCTTGAGATTCCGCTCCGCTCTCTTCAAGGCTGCTATCTGTCTGGCCGTGGGCCGAAATTCCCTGATTCGCTTGAGCGCGAGTAGCTGCTCGTTTTCCCTGCGAGGAATTACAACCAGGTCGCCCTCTTTGGACAAAACGTTCGGAATGGTAAAGACCTTCATCGGCTGCCTAAGCCACCTTGAGTTCGCGCACAGGGACGGTTTGCATCTCTTTCGGTTTCGTCCTGGAGCGGGCTTCTCGCTCCATCGCTTTCACAACTTGCGCCTTGAAGTATTGCTCCCCGCACACCTCGCAGACTCCCGCAGGAACATTCTTGAGGATGGCGACCAAGTCTTCTCCCCACCGGTAATCTACCGTGATTCTTTGCTCCGCCACCCTGCCTTCGCAGAAGTGGCACTTTGGATACCTGCGGGTCATTTTCACTCCTTTCGACTCCGATAGCCTGCGGTCCATTTCTCAGGGCGTTTGGAGGGGTCATAGATGGTAATCAGAAGAAGCTCTCAAAGCTATTCGAGCGGCTCAACCTTGACGAGCGCAGCGCCGAGGTTGTTCCCGACCCAGAAGGTGGGCGGGTTGGTGGAGTTATCCACATCCACGCGGCGGATGTTGGTGGCCCGCGGGAGGAGGTACTCGGTCAGTTCGCCGGTCTTGGTGTTCAACCGCACTACCAGATCGTTGGACATTCCGCCGGCCCAAGCAAAGCCGCTCTTGTCGAGGATCGCATCGTAGGGATTCGTCCACGGAGTGGAGATCGCGTACTCCTGGAACTTCTCCGTCTTGGTGTCGAACATGCCGATTTTGTTGCCGCGGAATTCGGCAAACCACAGCCGGTCCTGGGAGTCCATATGGCCTCGGCGCGGGCCGGAGTTGCGAGTCGGGGTAGGGAAGAGAGATGTTTTCATGGTCTTGGCATCCACCCGCGTGATGAACTCCCCGTTGAGGTTCATGCCATAGAAATTGTTCTTCGAGTCCGAGCCAACGCCGTAGGAGTTGAACGAACGATTTGCGAGCGGCGAGTCCTTCGGAATGTCCCGCTTGTAATCAATCGCGACCCACTCGCCGGACTTCAAATCGAGCTGATACTCCTCGCTGGCCCCCACCCATACCTTGCCGTCCACGTTGAGGCGGCCGGGCGCGACCATCGCCGTCCGGGCCGCATCCCCTTGCCCGAATTTCGGGGATTTCCAGGTTTCGAACTTCTGCGTCTTGGGGTCGAACCGGGCGAGGACACCCTGGTACATCATGGCCAGCCAGATGTTTCCCTCGGCGTCGAACCCAATGTCGAGGGCGCCGGTAGGAGCTTTTGGATCCGACAAGGGCACAGGGAGTTCCGTGATCTTGCCGGTCTGGGGATCGAGCATCCCGAGGTACTGCCACCCGAAATCGGAATACCACACCCTGCCTTGCGGGTCCACCGTCGCATCGTGCGGCAGGGCTTCCGGCCGGGGAAGGTCATACTCCGTGATGATCACCCGCGTTGCTTTGCCCTTCGGGCGGGGCACCGTCTGGAGAGGGTATTCCCAGCGGGAAACTGCGTTCAGATTAATCGTGGCGGCAAATTCACCCTGCTTCAGGTATCGGTCCATCCCCCCTCGAGGCGCCTCCATGTCCCCGCCCGCGCTCGCACCGCTCGGCCGCCGCTGGGGTCGCAGCGGCGTGCTGCCCTGCGCATAGGTGCTCATTCGCTGGATGACCTGGGCGAACTCCGGCCCGTTATACCGGGACCGAACGATTCGCTCCAGGGGGTGACAACTGAGGCAGCCCAGGAAGCCCTGCTTCTGTTCGTCGGTTCCCGGCATACTCATGAGCCACTCCCCGTTCGAGAGCTGATAGGCGAGGTCCAGTGTCTTGCGGAGTCTCAGATCCAGGTGGGCTGTGGTTTGTGCCTTCACCTCCGCCGGTCCCGTTCGTTCCAACTCGTATCCCACCGCCCGGACGCGGATGGAATATTGACCGGGTTCCAGCCTGTTCTGCGGAAAGCTGTACCGGCCCCGGGCGTCGCTCACCACCGTGATCGTGACCGTCGAACCCGCCCGCTTCGCGCTGACCAGCACCCCCTCCATGGGGCCTTCCTCCTGCGAACGCACCTGCCCGGTCAGCGCCGCGGAAGGAGACGTTTGTGCCCGGACCAGGTCCGGTCCCGCGCAGATCGAGATCGCGGCCAGCCCCACTTGCATCATTACGAAGTAGCGTTTCGTCGTCATCGTCACACCTCGATTTGGCCTACAAAATATTCGTATATCCTTCGGCGCCTGAGGCGCCCTGCACTGCTTTCAGTCAGACTAACGCTTTGGAAACCGCCGCTGAAATTATAGGCTAAGACAGCAGGGAGAGAAACCGAATAATTCCGGGGCTGGGTCGGAAGCAAGCTGTTTTCGACTTATGGATTGACGCGGAAGGGATTTACCGTTTCTACACCGAGAAGTGCGAAGTCGCTTTCGTTGCGCGTTGCAACCCGGAGTCCTTGGACGCGGGCGGTGGCTGCAATCATGGCGTCCTCGAGAAGGTGGGCGGACTTTCCCTCCATCAGCCTGGCCCACTCCCGAAAACACCGCGAATCCATGGGCAGCACGTTGGAGGACGCCTCCAGTTGGTCCACCCACCGCTCGATTTCACGGGCCTTGGCTGCGTCTTGCCGCCGTGTTCTTTCAATACCCCGCTGCAATTCTCCAATGGTGACTGCCGAAATATAGAGCTGCTCGTCCCGCAAGCCGCCGATCCATGCGACGACACTCCCGTGGGGTTTCGGTTTGCGAAGCTCGGAAACAACATTGGTGTCGAGCAGATACCGTGTCATTTGAACAATTTCACTTGAATACCACGGGACGGCGGCGCTTGAGTTTTCGACGCGCTGGAATGAGATTCTCAAAGCGGGGTCCCGGACCGAGCAGCAAAGCCTTTAGGCCAGGGCGTGAGGCTTGTTGCAGGCGATGCCATTCCTCAATCGGGACGAGAACGGCCGTCTCCACGCCCCGGCGCGTCACGACCTGGGGACCCTTCCGGATCGTCGCATTGAGGAATGCGCTGAACCGCGCCTTCGCGTCTTGCAGTTGCCAGGAACCCATCCTACCCCTCCCATTCCCCATCCGATTATACCGACTAGTCAGATGTCTAGTCAATAAAAAGACCTTCGGGGGGTGGAGATTAGGGTTTTGACGGTACCAGCCGTTTTGCATGGGGAGCATCAAGATGATGCTCTGCTAAGTGCCTGGGCACTGATTTCAAAGCCAGCCACTCTTAGCCTGTCGGCAAGTTTGGGAACGGTTTCCCTAACGTGGTTGTTAAAGGGAATATAAATAATGCCCTGTGCATCGGACGGTAGTTCGATGAATCCTTTCTGCAAAATCACCACATTTGACCTACCCAGGGTAGCCAAAAGCATCCCCATCTCGAGCACTACATTCTGCCGCGCCCTTGGCTTTCGGCCGATGTCGCCCTCCCGTACCGAGTAACCCATGTCGTCCGGTGTAAGGAGGACTATGCCGAATCGGCACCTCGTGTTCCGCTCGACGATTTCGCGTTCAAGAGCCTCAATGATTGTCATCCCCGCACCCCCGGTGTTAGCAAGAACGAAAGGGTTCAGATCAAGGCGGTGCAGAATGAGTTCAAGCTGTTCGCGGGCGGTATCATCGTGGCCGTGTACTACAAATACTCTTGGGAGTTCATCTTTCGCGACTGCGGCTCGTACAGTTTTACTTGCGTCAGGTGCTGGAAGCTTTGCAAGAGCTTGTTCGAGCCCCTCGCGTGCGGTTTTTGGCCCTTGATATTGAATAGTTCCTGTCGAAGGGAACCAGTTGAGAATTGCCCCGTTTTTGGATCGAAACTGGTAGCCGTGTTCGGTTTCACTCCAATCGCCGCGCGATCCGATTTCGTTAACCAAAGCTTTTAGTTCTTCAACGGTTCCAGAAAACCATTTCACGGCGTTTCCTACCGATGTTGTCGCTGATCGAACTCGCAGAGGCCAAGGATCATACATTGGTGGAGGCGGGGGGAGTCGAACCCCCGTCCGAAAAGGTCCGGAGCTAAAAGCCTACATACGTAGTCGGTTCGAAACAGCTTCACAACCGCTAACGTCGAGCCAACAAGAATTAACGGCCGCTAGCCCGATGGGTCTCGCTCCTCCCTCACGGACAGAGAGAGAAGAGCCAGCCCGCATAAAATGACATCGCGTTCACCCCTACAGGCGAAGGTGACGCGACGCGCCACTTTTAATTAAGCAGCGAGAGCCAATTGTGTATTGGCATTTAGTTTTTGGTCCACGCGATTGCGGGTGCATGGCCCCCGGTATGCCTTTTAGCCCTGTTCCTCCCCGTCGAAACCGTTTCGCCCCCTCTTGGAGACAGTACGTCCTTTAGCACTTCTATTATAACCGAATCGGACCCCCCGCAGAAACCGTTTGACACCGCTGCGCCGACAGGGTTAATTTCCAAGAGGCAGGCTCTCTTCGGCTAAAGGGCCGGGGGGCAAGCCCTCCGAAGCGATCGCTTCGGGGAAGGAGGGCGGGGCACGGCCGCCCCGGGTAGCGAAAATTCGAAGGTGGGTGGCGGGGTTGCCGCCGCCGGGAATTTCAACGAGGACTGGGACAATGGCTCAAAGTAGCGGAGGCGGGTTAGAACGGCTGCTCGAAGATTTGGTCCGGCGGGCCGTTGAAAACGGCCTGGCATCCTTCGAGCAAACAATGCGAAAAGAAATCCAGCAGGCGGTCGCGAAGGCCGGAGTGTCGGTCGCGACGAGCGGGGTGGTAGGGGGAACCCGCGCTGCCGCCGAAGCTCCTTACGCCTCTGCTGCGCCAACCCCGTCGGTGCTCCCGGCAGTAAACCAGGCTGTCGCGCGCGTCTTGCAGCCGACGGGTCAGTCGGAAATCATGGCGGCGGCGCTGCAGACCGCCGCAGGCTTTGCGGGCCGCTGCGCGCTGTTTGTGAAAAAGGGAGACTCGTTTTCGATTTGGCGCACCGAAGGGTTCCCGGCGGAGGCGACTTCGCAACTGAAGTCCCTCTCGGTCTCCGCCAGCCAGTCCGGCGTTTTCAGGGAAATCACGGAGAGCCAGCTCGGTGTTTCCAGTCTGCGCACTGCGGAGGCGCTGCCACAGGCGATGATCGAAGCCCTGGCGGGCGCGGCCGAGGAGAGCCTTTACCTGTTTCCGGTGGTGGTGCAGGGCCGCATCGTGGCGGCGCTCTATGCCGATTCCGGTTCGGCCGCAGGGTCGGTTGAGCCGGCGGCGGTGGAAATACTCGCCCGGGTCGCTGGCCTGAGCCTGGAGACCGCAGCGGGGCGCGCCGCCGCGAGCGCCGCCCGTCCGGTGGTGGCTCCTGTGGAGGCAGCGACCCCTGCGCCACCGGCTGCTGCCGAAGCTCTGGTGGAGCCGCCGCCTCCGGCGGCCGCTCCCGTTGTTCCGGTCATTCCGCCTCCACCCGATCCAGAGACCTTGCCAGAGCACGACCGAGACATTCACAAGAAAGCGTACCGCTCTGCCCGCGTGGCGGTGCAGGACTTGCTCGCCTATCCTCAAAATCAAGCGAGGATCGAAGAGGGCAGGAAGAACAACACACTCTATCGGTTGCTCAAAGAAGAGATTGACAAGAACAGGGAAACATATCAGAAACGGTTTGGGCAGACGGCGGCGCGCTCGTTTGATTATCTGCACTACGAGCTGGTGACCAAGTTCGCAGAGAACGACCCCGAAAAGTTGGGGAATGACTATCCGGGGGCGGTGGCCGGATAGGGGCGAGACCGGAACGGATTGCGGCGTTTCTGCATCGAACTGAATTGCAAGCGGACTGAGGTTCGTTGCCAATGTGCCTGCTGGCGATACTTCTGCTGAGTTTGCTGTTAGGAGGAAAGACCTGGGCTGCGCCGGAGCCTGTGCCGGCCGAGCTGCTTGCGAGGAGCAAACAGGTGATGGAGAGGCCCTCCCCCGCCGCGCGGCGAACCCTCGATCAATTTGCCCGGCGAAACCGTAACGACACCAACGGCGCCCTGGCGCATCTCGTCCTGGGATACTCGGCCTACGAAGAGAAAAAATACGCCCAGGCCCGCGAGCACTTCCAGGCTGCCCGCGGCCCGGAAAACCCGCTCCGCGATTACGCAGAGTATTACCTGGCTTTGAGCGAGTTCGCAGAAAAAGACCATGCTGCGGCAGCGAAGCTGCTCGAGGGGTTTGCCGGGCGGTATCCTTCCAGCCTGCTCGCGCCGGGAGCCTTGCGGAAGCAGGCGGAGAGCTTGCTCGCTCTGGATCGGGCCGCCGAGGCGCGGAGTGCGTTGCTTTCCTCCCCGGTCTCGATTCCACAGCCGGAGTCGGAGTGGCTGCTCGCGGAGGCGGATCGAAAGGACGGCCAGCTTGCGAAGGCAGCCGAACGCTACCAACGCATCTACTATCAATTTCCTCTCGCGCCGCAGGCCGACGCCGCCGAGAAACGCCTGAAAGAAGTCCGCGCGCAGCTTGCAACAGCGTTCCCTGTTCCCTCGATGGCCATGCGGGAGGATCGAGCGGAGCGTCTGTTTGAAGCCAAACAGTGGCGGGCCGCGCAAACGGAATACCAGGCGCTGGCGGCATCGAGCGGATCGGAAGGGGAACGCGGGGCGGTGCGCGTGGGCGTCTGCCAGTATCAATCCGGCGCCACCTGGCCGGCGCTGACGACGTTGCTGCGGATGAAGGTCTCCGACCCGGACGCGGACGCCGAGCGGCTCTACACGCTCGGGGCTGCCTACCGGCGTCTGAAGCGGCCGGAGAACATGGAAGAGCAGATCCAGGCGCTGGGCGAGAAGTATCCGCAATCGGATTCATATGAAGATGCGCTGTTCCTGGCGGGGAACTTTTATCGAATGGCCAAGGACACCCCGCGCTCGATGCAATACTACCGGCTGCTCTATGAGAGATTTCCGAAGGGCCGGTATGCGGCCACGACCCACTGGTACGTAACCTGGCAAGCCTACCGCGAGCGCCGCCTCGCCGAGGCGAAGACCCTGTTCGAGGAGCAGATCCGCAATTATCCGGCAAGCCCGCAGGTCCCGGCTGCCCTGTATTGGTTGGGACGGCTGGCCGAGCAAGAGGCTCCGGCGGCGGCGGCGGCCTATTACCAACAACTCGTCGGTGTATTTCCGAACTTTTACTACGGGCTGCAAGGCCGCGAGCGGTTGGCAGCACTGCCGGCCGGGACTGGAGCAGCGGTACTTCCGGCGCAGTGGACGTTGCCTGAGATTCCACGCCCGGCGAATGGCTCGTTGCTTCAGGGCATTCCTTCGGGGGCAGAGGCCGATGTGTTGAGCCGCGCCAAGCTGCTCGAATCGGTCTGGCTGCTGGACTGGGCGATCGGGGAACTGTCGGCAGCGGTGCGGAACGGAGCGTCACCCTTTCGGATGGGACAGGAATTAGCTCGCCTGGAGAGGGAGCGCGGCCGCCACCACGTCGCGATGCGCTACGGAAAGCGCTACATCAGCGGTTACTTTGCCATGAGCATCCAGGACCTTCCTCGCGAAGCCTGGGAGGCCTTGTTCCCGCTCCCCTGGTGGGAACAGGTGAAGCGCAACGCAGAAGTAACCGGCCTGGACCCCTACCTGGTTGCGGGACTGATCCGGCAGGAATCGGAGTTTGATCCGCAGGCTCGGTCCCGCTCGAACGCCCGCGGGCTGATGCAATTGTTGCCTTCCACCGCCCGGTATATGGCCAAACGGATTCCGGACCGCCGCGCCCGCGCCTACCGCCTGGCTTCTCTCTATCGGCCGGAGATCAACCTGATCTACGGAACCTACTACCTCCGGCAAGTCCTCGACCAGTTTAACGGAAGCCCCGAACACGCTTTGGCGGGATATAACGCGGGGCCGCACCGAGTAGAGCAATGGACCAGCGATGCGAACTTCGAGGACCCGGCGGAGTTTGTCGAGAGCATCCCGATTACCGAAACCCGCGAGTACGTCCAGGCGGTCCTGCGCAACGCGGCGCTCTACCGGAAGCTCTATCAAACCGATGGAGAACGCGCCGGGTCCCACGCAGCCAGAGGTCCGCTCGCGTTTTCTCCCCGTTAGAACCTCATTCAACCGTTGTACAATCCTATGGTGAACCCACACGAGCCAGCCGTTCCTGTCGCCCCGAGAGCCACCGCGCAGCGCACCTCCGGCCTGGTCGAGTCCGTGATCCGCGAGATGACGCGGCTCGCCTTGCAGCATGGCGCGGTGAACCTGTCCCAGGGCTACCCCGATTTCCCCGCGCCGCGCGAGATCAAGGAAGCCGCCAAGCGCGCCATTGACGCCGACATCAATCAGTACGCGATCACCTGGGGGGCCAAGAGCTTTCGAGACGCGCTCGCCCGGAAGTATTCCCGGGCACTGGGGTGGGAAGTGGACCCGGAAACGGAGATCACGGTCTGCTGCGGCGCGACCGAAGCCATGTTTGCGAGCTTCATGGCGCTGTTCAATCCCGGCGACGAGGTCATCATCTTTGAGCCGTTCTATGAGAACTACGGTCCCGACTGCGCCCTGACCGGGGCGGTCCCCCGCCATGTCCGCTTGCGGCCGCCGGAGTGGAGCTTTTCCGAAGACGATCTCGACGCCGCCTGCACCGGGCGCACCCGCGCCATCGTGCTCAATACGCCGAACAATCCCACCGGGAAAGTATTCGGCCGGGAGGAACTGGAGACCATCGCGCGCTTCTGCCGCCGGCGCGACCTCGTGGCGATCACGGATGAGATTTACGAGCACATCCTCTACGACGGTTGCCGGCACATTTCTATCGCCAGCCTCCCGGGAATGCGGGAACGGAGCGTGACCATCAGCGCCCTTTCGAAAAGCTACAGCGTCACCGGCTGGCGCGTCGGATGGACGATTGCGTTCCCGGAATTGTCGAATAGCATCCGTAAAGTCCACGATTTTGTGACCGTGGGCGCCGCCGCGCCCTTGCAGGAAGCGGGCGTCACGGCCCTTTCGCTGCCGGAAAGCTACTATCAACAATTGGCCGCCAATTATACCGAGCGCCGCGACCTCTTGCTTCCCATCTTAGAAGACTGCGGATTCCACTGCTTCAAGCCGCTCGGCGCGTACTACATCATGACCGACATCTCGCGTTTCGGTTTTTCGAGCGACACGAA